>NZ_CAJMYZ010000008.1:0-305783 GCF_905220155.1 Paraburkholderia sp. J7
AGGCCCAAGAACCACTCGTCAAGAGAATCTGGAATATTTATTTCTGGGGCCGCTACACTGATTATTCGACGCGAAGTCGGCGAGTGGTTTCCCTCTACAGAAATAGCGTTGTCGATCTCGTCCCGGTGCAGCCCGCCTGCGCTGATTTCGCAACGCAAGCGCTGCTCGCCAGCCTCCTGCAGCAATCACGAAAAACCCGCGAGCGGAACCGCGAGATGCCGGCATCCGGACGTCGGGATACGAAAGCGCCCTTGTCGGCCGACGCTGCCACAGGTGATGGCGACGGCCTGCCAAGGGGATCCGGGCCATGCCGGTGGATCGTACAAACCATGAAATGTATGATGCCGCTTAGCACGACAAGGCGACGCCACTACATTGACGCTCGGACAACGCGCTAGCCGAGCCAGGCCGCGTACGCACTGGGCACTCCCCGCCGGCAGGCTTCGCGCCGCAGCCGCTGTGTCGTCCTGTATTACCGGTTTGAACGGGGCTTGTCCGCAGAAACGGCTTACCGGCACTGGAGGGATCCATGTTCGACAAGGCGCTACGCATCGAGGGCGGTCCGGACTGGCATCACTTCCACATTTACACCGACAGCACGCTTGTGGCGGTGCTGCTAATCGCAGCCTTGCTGCTCGCGATCCTGCTGGCGAGCGCGATCTGCTACTACGTCACGCGCTCGATCATGCTGATGATCGTTGGCCGCCTTGCGCGCGAGCCGCAGCGCAAGTGGCTGCGCGCAGCCGAGTCCCACAAGGTATTCCATCGGCTCGCGCCGCTGGTGCCCGCCTTGATCCTCTATGTTTGCGCCCCGCTGATCTCGGGACTCACGTTCCCGCTGGTTGCGGCGCTCGGACATCCGTTGGCCGTGCTCGCGGCGTGCTACATGGTGTATACGCTCCTGCGCGCCGCGCTCGCGTTCCTCGAAAGCGTGGGTGAGCGCTACAGTCACTTCCCATCCGCAAGCGAGCGCCCGATCAAAAGCTTTTTGCAGACCGCAACCATCGCGCTCTACGTGATCGCGTTGATCGCGGGGATCTCGGTTTTGCTGGAACGCTCGCCGGCCTACTTCCTCACCGGCCTCAGCGCAATGACGGCGCTTCTGATCATCATTTTCCGCGACTCGCTGCTCGGCTTCGTGGCCAGCATCCAGCTCACCGTCTACGACATGGTGCGGGTGGGAGACTGGATTGAAGTGCCCGGCTTCGTCGCCGATGGCACCGTGATCGACATTGCACTGAACACGATCAAAGTCCAGAACTTCGACAATTCGATCGTCATGCTGCCAAGCTACGTCCTGCTCACCAACAGCGTGAAGAACTGGCGTGGGATGACTGAGTCCGGCGCTCGGCGCGTCAGGCATGCGATACATTTCGATGCCGACACTGTCTGCATTCCAGACGACGCACTGCTCACCCGGCTAGGCAACGACCCTGAAGGGCCACTTGTGCGAGTGGCGCCCGGCCACACCCAGCGCCGCACGAACCTCGGCCTGTACCGCCTCTATCTGGACGCGTATTTTCGCGATCATCCGTCGGTCCGCAAGGACATGCCGATCGTTATCCGGCAGGTGCAGTCGAGCCAGCCCGTCATCGCACTTGAAATATTTCTCTATGTCGACGAGACGCGCTGGGAACCGTACGAAAACCTGCAGTCGGACATGCTCGATCATGCCTACGGGGTCGTGTCGCAGTTCGGCTTGCGCTGCTGGCAGGAGCAGCGCGCGTCACCGCGGCAACTGTAATCTGCCCGACGCGACCTGCCGCTCCTGACCGTGCATTGGAATCCGGCGACACCGGTCATCGGCTGTCTTGATGCCGACCGCGACGCCGATTCCTTCAAAGCTCTCCTAGTCGTAACTGTAAACGCCGCGCCCAGTCTTGCGGCCCAGACGTCCGGCGGACACCAGTTCGCGAAGCAGCGGGCACGCGCGGTATTTCGAATCGCCGAAGTCCTTGTAAAACACGTCCAAGACCGAAAGGACCACGTCGAGCCCGACGAGGTCGGCCAGCGCCAGCGGGCCAATCGGCTGATTCGCGCCAAGACGCATGCCGGTGTCGATATCCTCGGCTGGCGCGACACCTTCGGCTAGCAGGAAAAAAGCCTCGTTGATCATCGGTACGAGAATACGGTTGACCACGAAACCCGGCGAATTGCGCACACTGATTGGCGACTTGCCGAGCCGCAAGGTCAGTTCGCGAACCGCCTCCGCGGCGGCGCTGCCGGTTGCGAGGCCCCCGATGATTTCAACAAGCGGCATCAGCGGCACTGGATTGAAGAAGTGCATGCCGACGAGGCGCGACGGGTCGGCGAGCGCCGCGCCAAGCGTGGTGATCGAGATTGACGACGTATTGGAAGCGAGAATGGCGCCGGGGCGCGCAACCGCTTCGATCTGCTTCAAGATGCGCAACTTCAGATCGAGGCTTTCGGTGGCCGCTTCGATAATGAGGCCTGCAGCGCCGAGCCGCTGATAGTCCGTAGACGTCTCGATGCGCGCAAGCGCGGCGTTGCCCGCCGCTGCGTCCAGCTTGTCTTTCGCTACGAGCCGATCGAGGCTTCCCCTCACCGCGGTGAGGCCTCTGTCGAGCGCCGCGTCGCTAACGTCGACCACGATCACGCGCAGGCCAGCGAGTGCGGCGACCTGCGCGATGCCGGAGCCCATCGTCCCGGCGCCGACGATTCCCAATGTTTCGATTTGCATTGCGTTTTTTTCGCGCGACCGAAGTCGCTTTCAACGATTACTGCAAGTTTTCGAAAATGGCGGCGATACCCTGCCCGCCTCCAATACACATCGTGACGAGCGCATAGCGGCCACCAATGCGCTTGAGTTCGTGCAGCGCCTTCACGGCAATCAGTGCGCCCGTCGCGCCAATGGGATGGCCGAGTGAAATACCCGAACCATTCGGGTTGACCTTTTCAGGATCGAGGCCCAGTTCCTGCGTGACCGCGCACGCCTGAGCGGCGAAGGCCTCGTTCGACTCGATCACGTCCAGGTCCGCGACGGTCAATCCCGCGCGCTGCAACGCAAGACGCGTAGCCGGCACCGGGCCAATGCCCATGTAGAGCGGATCGACGCCTGCGTGCGCGTACGCGACGAGTTTCGCCATCGGCGCGAGGCCGCGCGCCTCGGCCGCTGCGCGCGACATCAGCAGGACGGCTGCGGCCGCGTCGTTGATGCCCGAAGCGTTGCCCGCCGTGACCGTACCGTTCTCTTTCGCAAATACGGGCTTGAGTTTCGCGAAGTCGTCGATCGTTGCATCGTGGCGCAAGTGTTCGTCGGTGTCGAAAACGCTCTCGCGCCCTTTTACCGTGCGCTTGACCGGCACGATCTGGCTGGCGAACCGGCCTTCGGCGATAGCCCGCGCCGCACGGCGGTGCGACTCGAGCGCCAGGTTGTCCTGGTGCTCACGCGTAATGCCATAACGGCCCGCGACATTTTCAGCGGTGACACCCATCGGCACCGTGTGGAACGGATCGTTGAGCGCGCCCAGCATCATGTCGATGAGGCGTGCATCGCCCATCCGTGCGCCGAAGCGCGCCTCGGTCGTGATGTAGGGCGCGCGGCTCATGTTCTCGGCGCCGGCGCCGATCGCTACCTCAGCGTCGCCTAACAAAATGGTTTGCGCCGCGGAAACGATCGCCTGCAAACCCGACCCGCACAGCCGGTTGACGTTGAACGCAGGCGTCGACTCAGGAATGCCGGCGTTGATCGCGGCGACGCGAGACAGGTAGAAGTCCCGCGGCTCTGTGGCGATCACATTGCCGAACACCACGTGCCCCACGTCCTTTGCTTCGACGTGGCTACGCGCGAGCAGTTCGCGCACGACGATTGCACCGAGTTCGGTTGGCGGCACGTCCTTCAGGCTGCCACCGAATTTTCCGATCGCGGTCCGCACACCGCCCACCACCACGACTTCCCTGCTCATATGGATTCCTTAGTGATCTGTTAGCTGCCCGTGAAGCGGCGGCGCAGCGCGTTGCTACGCCTCGCCCCAACCTGTTTTGCAGGTATTCAAGGCACGTCACGCGAATCGTAGCGCCAACGGAAGCTGGGCAGACTGATGAAACCGGCCGACATACTGACAAAACTGGCCATGTCATGCCGTCAACGGCGGCCACGCGATGGACCTCGGGCGCGCCTGTCTGCCAGAGCACTCGTGGAGCGCGTGATTTCGTCAAGACCGATCCGGCACCGGTTAAGGTTTCGTTAAGCGGGCCGTGCGTAGAATCGATTTCGCCAACCGGAACCGCTCTCCAGCGGTGAGACAAGAACGCACGTGCAAGCAAAGGGCATCTTATGGATGCAGTCGAAACATTGAACCGAACCCTCTTTCTCATACTCAATGCCACACCCGCAACGCCGCACTGGCTCGTCGTTTCGGGCATCCTGATTGCCGACTATGCGATCCTGCTTGTTCCCGCCCTGCTGGTGGCACTATGGCTGACGGGCGCAGACGAGCGGCGCGCGTTGGCCGTGCGCGCTTGCCTTGCCGGACTTCTTGCCCTCGGCGTCAACCAGTTGATCGGTCTGACGTGGTACCATCCGCGCCCTTTCGCAAGCGCAACGGGTCATACGTTCCTCGCCCATGCGCCAGATTCTTCGTTTCCTAGCGATCATGTGACGTTGCTGTCCGCCGTTGCGTTCACGTTCCTGTATGGCGGAAAGCGAGGAATCGGCTTGCTTGCCGTGTTCGTCGATATCGCCGTTGCCTGGGCTCGCATATTCGTCGGGGTGCACTGGCCGCTCGACATGATCGGTGCGGCGATCGTTGCGTGGTTGACCTACGTGGTTAGCAGCCCCCTCTGGCGAGTCGGGGGCATGGCACTTACCCGCGCGCTGATCGCGCTCTACAGGAAGGTTCTCGCCGTGCCGATTGAGTTGCGGTGGTTACGGCCGTAGAGAGACGCACTGGCCGCGAGCGCGGCCATCGACACACCCGTTCGAATTCTCACAGGAAGGTTAGCTTGCCGTTCTTGATGTCATACATCGAGCCCGCCATCTTTACGCTCCCTTTGTTTTCCAGATCGGACAGAATCTGGCTTCCGCTGCGGATTGCGGCTATCGCGCCCTGAACATTCGATCGCGCGACGGCGTCGACAAACGCTTCGTTTTTACTGGTTCGTTCTCCAGAATATTGTGTTGCTGTGATCGCCGGCTGGATCTTCTGGAGCAAACCCGTCAAATTTCCTAGCTGAACGTTATCGATTGCCCCCTTTATCGCTCCGCATGCGGTGTGCCCCATCACCAGAATCACCTTTGCGCCGGCGACGGCACAAGCGAACTCCATACTCCCAAGTATGTCCTGGTTTGCGATGTTTCCCGCGATCCTGGCATTGAAGGTGTCGCCGATTCCCATATCCAGAATGATCTCGGCTGGCGCGCGCGAGTCGATGCAACTGAGGACGATCGCAGCAGGATACTGCCCGGCCGCGCTCGCTCGTTTCTGCGCGAGAAAATCCTGTTTTTTCATCTTGCCGGTGCGAAACCGCTCGTTGCCGGCCTTCATCATTTCGATGATTTGATCTGGAGTCAGCGCGTTGCGCTGCGATTCGGACAGCGCCGCCGCCTGCACATCGCCCGCGGCGAACTGGGCACCTGCAACGAGCGTAGCCACACTGATGCCGGCCTTGATCCACTTGCGCCTGCCGCCATCCTCCGGGTCGTCCGGGACATCAATCGCCGTGTTTGCAGACATTGGAAATCTCCTTCATTTGCGGGGCTCGAGCCGTGGCTCGGGGAGAAGTCTGGGCCGATGTTCGCTAACAGCCTGAAATCAGCACGTAGGCAATGTGAAGACGGCTGGTCAGCAGTATAGGCGGCACGTGAAATCGTGATAGTTGGCTGCGCCTGCGCCGGGAGGGTTGCGCTTCCTTCCAGCGCCCGATTTCAGCGGCCGCGAAACGCCCCCCGTAATCGACGTCGGCCCGGAACACCCCCCGTTTTCCGTGAAAAATTGCCATGGTTTGCAGCTATAAAGATAATCCTTCTTATCATAAGGTACTAATTTTTACGCTAAACTACGAGACATGAAAACGCGCCACACGCCCTTGCCAGCCCCCGCTCCCAGCGCACCGCCCGGATTCCCCGACGCCGACGAACTCGCCATGCTGCGCGCGTGGTACGCGGGCCTCGCCGTGCGCCCGGCTGTAGAGCGCTATTTGCCCTCGGCACTCGGCGACGGAAAATCGGCACGTGGCGTGCTCGGGCGCATCCGGCGCAGGCTGGTCGCCATCGCGCGTGCAGCGCATCGCGACGATCTGGTGGCGCTGTTCGAGCATCCGGCTGAAGAACGCGAGCGCCACGCCAAGGCTGTCGCGCAGGCAATCGACAGCCTGCGCACCGCCCGCCCCCCCGAACCCCAGATCGCCGACGACATCGCACAGTGGTTCGCCCCGCGCGCCGTGCGGGTGCTGTACGCGCACGGCATTACCACGCTCGCCGACCTTACCGTGCGCATTCCGCGCCGCCGCCAGTGGTGGAAGGCCGTGCCAGGACTCGGCATGGCGAGCGCCCGCGCAATCGAAGCGTTCTTTGCGGCGTGGCCCTCACTCACGGAAAAGGCGCGCGCGCTCATCGTGGCGAGCCAGCGCGGCGACATCGCGCCATGGGAAGCCCTGAAGCTGCCGCACGAAGTCGATGGCTCCGAAGGCGCGTTCCGTGCGCCACGCGCGACCTGCACGCTGGACGCCTCGAACGACTATGAAGCCGTGCAGACCTGGCTTGCGTTGCATGAATCGCCCGCCACGCAGCGCACCTACAAGAAGGAAGCCGAACGTCTGATCCTCTGGGCGATCGTCGAGCGCGGCCGCGCGCTCTCTTCGCTCACGACCGAAGACGCCATCGCCTACCGCGCGTTCCTGCGGCATCCCTCACCGCGCGGCCGCTGGGTCGGCCCCGTGCGTGCGCGCACCTCGCCAGACTGGCGGCCGTTCAACGGCAGCCTCTCGGCGCGCTCGGTCGCGCATGCGCTGTCGATTCTTGGCGCGCTGTTCCGCTGGCTCATCGAGCAGCGCTACGTGCTCGCCAATCCGTTTTCCGGCGTGAAAGTGCGCGGCGCGAGCGGCGCGCAGGTTCTCGACACCTCGCACGCATTCAGCGAAGGGGAATGGGCGCTCACGCGCACGATCGCAGACGGCCTGGAGTGGTCATACGGCTGGTCGGCGCCGGCGGCGCAGCGGCTGCGCTTCCTGCTGGATTTCGGTTATGCGACCGGCCTGCGCGCAAGCGAGCTGGTTGGGGCCACGCTCGGCCACGTCGAGACGGATGCGCGCGGCGATCACTGGCTGCGCGTAACAGGCAAGGGGAAAAAGCTCGCGCGCGTCGCCTTGCCGCCGCTCGCCTGGGATGCGCTCGCGCGCTATCTGGCCGAACGTGACCTGCCGGTCGTGCCCCAGCGCTGGAATCCGGCCACGCCGGTCATAGGCAGTCTCGAGGCCGACAGCGACGCCACGATCAGTAGCGCGCGCTTGTGGGGCGTGCTTCGGCGTTTCTTCGTGCTGGCCGCAAAAGCCATCGAGGCCGATCACGCGCCGCTCGCGGACAAACTGCGACGCGCGAGTCCGCACTGGATGCGCCACACGCATGCGACGCACGCGCTCGGGCGCGGCGCGGAACTCACCACGGTGCGCGACAACCTGCGGCACGCTTCTGTCTCGACCACCTCGATCTATCTGCACAGCGACGAGGTCAAGCGTGCACGGCAAATCGCAGACGCATTCGCCAAGCCAAAGTAAGCACGATCCACGCAAGCTTGCGTATCAGCTGACCGACCCCATTGCCGACTGTTGATAGTTTTCAAGGCCGATCTTGTCGATCAACCCAAGCTGGATTTCGAGCCAGTCGATGTGGTCCTCCGTGTCGTCCAGGATCTCGACGAAAATCTCTCTCGACACGAAATCCCGCACAGATTCGCAGTACGCAACGGCTTCCTTGCACTGTGCCTGCGCGGTGCGTTCGAGCTTGAGGTCGCACTCGAGCACCTCGCGTACGTCCTCGCCAATCAAAAGTTTGCTAAGGTCCTGCAGATTAGGCAGGCCGTCGAGCATGAGAATGCGCTCGATCAGTTTGTCGGCATGCTTCATTTCCTCGATCGACTCGTCGTATTCGTGTTTGCCGAGTCCTGCGAGGCCCCAATGGCCGTACAGCCGCGCGTGCAGAAAATACTGATTAATCGCCGTCAGCTCGTTCTTGAGTTCCGCATTGAGATATTCGATAACTTTTGGATCTGCTTGCATGACTCCCTCCTGGGTGCTGCGCCGCTGCCGCGTCGACACAATTAGAACGAGCATAGACATTCGGCGCGCGCGACGCACGAACGAGAGTGTCAATGAGAAGGATTCCGCGTTTTATCGGCCCGATTTAAGCAGAGGAATGACGTTTTGAACCTCTTCCTCAATCGGAGATCATGTTTGCGAACAACGGGATCAGCGCGGGACTTTCTCGGCGCGGCCTGGTCGCTGTCGGCACGATCGGCGGCGGCATCGAATACTATTCGTATTCCTTATAAATAAATTGCCATGGAAACAGGGATGTCGACGTCACAGCCGGCCCGTGCGGGATCCGCGTTTGAAGTCCTGCGAGTCTTTCTGAAACTCGGCCTGACGTCCTTTGGCGGCCCCATCGCCCATATCGGCTATTTTCGCCGCGAGTTCGTCGAGCGGCGGCGTTGGCTCGACGACGAAACCTTCACGGATCTGGTCGGCCTCTGCCAATTTCTCCCGGGTCCAGCCAGTAGCCAGACCGGATTCTCCATCGGTCTGCTGCGCGCCGGCTGGCTCGGCGGCCTCGCAGCCTGGTGCGGCTTCACGTTGCCATCCGCCGCGCTGCTGATCGCCTTTGCCATCGTGGCGCCCGAACTCGGTGGCCCTGCGGGAAGCGGGCTCATTCATGGCCTGAAACTCGTTGCCGTTGCCGTCGTCGCGCAAGCCGTCTGGGACATGGCGCGGCGCTTATGCCCCGACTACCGCCGCGCCGGCATTGCACTCGTTGCGCTCGTGCTTCTCGCTGTGATGACGACGGCCTATGCGCAATTGATCGTTATCGTGCTTGGCGCGGTGCTCGGCATCGTGCTGTGCCGGTCCACGCCTTCGGGAGCCGTCGTCGGCACGCGTGGGCATACGCAGGAATTTCATGTTTCGCGTACCACAGGTCTGTTCGCGCTTGCCCTCTTTTGCGCGCTGCTTTTCGGGCTTCCGGCGCTTGCCGCATTCGACACGACTCACACCATCCGCGTGTTCGACGCCTTCTACCGCTCGGGCGCTCTCGTCTTCGGCGGCGGTCACGTCGTACTGCCGCTGCTGCAGCGTGAGACCGTAGCGACCGGCTGGGTATCGCCTACCGATTTTCTTGCTGGCTACGGCGCTGCCCAGGCTGTGCCTGGTCCGCTTTTCACGTTTGCCGCTTTCCTTGGATGGATCATGAGCGGCCCATCCACTCACGCGCTGGGTGCGGCGGTGGCCCTGGCAGGCATCTTTCTGCCAGGCCTGCTTCTCGTGCTCGCCGCGCTGCCATACTGGCTAGCGCTGCGCGCCCACCCGTCGATGGCGGCCATGCTTGCGGGCGTCAACGCAGCCGTGGTCGGCCTGCTTGCCATGGCGCTCTACTCGCCCGTCTGGACGAGCGCCGTCCAGACGCGAATCGACTTTGCGATCGCGGCCATCGGCTTCTTGTTGCTCACACGCTGGAAAGCGCCGCCACTCGCTGTCGTGGTGCTTTCAGCAGTGGCTGGCGTCGCTGAAATGCTGTTGCGGTAAGCGGCAAACCTCAACCTCGCCAGGCTTGAAGAAACCTGAGCCACGCGGTCGCGCCAGGATCGGCGTGACCGATACTGCGTTCCTGCACCCACGCCGCGCGCCCCTTCTTCGACTGCAACGCGGCAGTCGCACGAACCTGTCGATCAGCCGTGTCGATCATCGCGTCGAGGAGCGCACGCTCGCCAACACTGCCTGATTCAAACGCTTCAAGCGTATCGAGGCTCGGGACGAGTGCGTCGAGCAACGTCTTGTCGCCAAGCTGCGATTTGCCCCGCTCGGCAATGCGCGCGGCCACCGCGCGCCCCATGGCGAGCGCTTCGGCCCTGCCCGCCTCCTGCCGGCCCACCACGGTCTTCGCAGCCGCGAGCAGCCCGCCGCCTACGAGCGCGCCGAACGTCGACGGGTTCGCCGTGGAGAACGCCTTGCCCACGGCGATCAGCACGTCGCCGAGCGCGGCGTCGGGGGGCAGCTTCGCGATGGCATCGGCCGCCGCGAGCGAGCCCGCCTTCACGGTCACGCCCAGGTCGCCGTCGCCGAGCGCAGCGTCGAGTTCGCGCAATTCTTCCGCGCTCGCGGGCATTTCGTTCAACGCACCAATGAGGCGCGCCTTGATTTCGCTTACCGAAAGAGTCATCGCGGACCTCGCTCGTCAACGCGCCATCCTTCGCGCCAGAACGGCGAACGCACCGGTGCGTCGAGCAGCGTGTCGAGTTCTTCGTCGAGTTGCATCACGGAGATCGAGGCGCCCGCCATTTCGAGGCTCGTCACGTACTCGCCCACGTAAGCGCGCGCCACGCGCAGCCCTGCTGCAGCAACGGCCTGTTCGGCACGCCGATACAGCAGATACAGTTCTTCGAGCGGCGTCGCACCGAGTCCGTTGACGAGCAGCGCCACGCTCGCGCCCGCCTCGGCCCGCAGGTCGCCCAGGATCGCCCCCGCAAGCCGCTCGGCTATGGCATCTGCGCTCTCGAGCTTGCCGCGGTGCGTGCCCGGCTCGCCATGAATGCCGATGCCTATCTCCATCTCGCCATCGGGCAGCGTGAAGGTGGGCTTGCCTGCTGCCGGCAGGATCGTGGGCGAGAGGCCCACGCCCATGCTGCGCGTTGCGCCATTCGCCTTCGCTGCAATGCGCGCGACTTCGTCGAGCGTGTCGCCGCGTTCGGCCGCCGCGCCCGCGCACTTGAAACCGAACACCATACCCGCCACGCCGCGGCGGTCCGAAGCCCGCTCGGGCGGCGCGGAAGCCACGTCGTCGGCTACGAGCACAGTGCGGGTCTCGATGCCGTCTGCGTCTGCAAGATCCGCGGCGAGATCGAAGTTGAAGACGTCGCCACCGTAGTTGCCGTATAGATAGAGCACGCCGGCGCCGCCGTGAACGGCCTTGGTGGCTTCGTAGATCTGCTCCGACGATGGCGAGGAAAACACGTTGCCCACGGCCACACCGCTTGCGAGCCCCTTGCCTACGTAGCCCAGAAAAGCCGGCAGGTGTCCGGACCCGCCCCCCGTTACAATCCCGACCTTGCCGGCGTTCGGCGCGTCGGCGCGCACGAGCGCGCGCCGGTCTGCGGTGAGCGGCTTGAGCCACCCCGGATGGGCGAGCAGCAAGGCGTCGATCATCTCGTCGACAAAATGATCAGGATGATTAATGATCTTTTTCACGTGTCGCGTCTCCTGTATGGATGGCCTTCGCACCACCGCTAACGTTGACTTCTGCGTTCAAAGCTTGCGCCGTTGGCTCAACGCGTCGAGCAAAACGGCTGCGAGAATCACGCCGCCCTGGATGAACTGTGTCCAGAACGGATTGACGCCAAGCAGCGAGAGCCCGACATTGATCACGCCGATCAGCACGACGCCGATGAATGTGCCGACAATCGAGCCGCGGCCGCCCGCGAGCGAGGTGCCGCCAATCACCACGCCTGCGATCACCTGCAGTTCCAGCCCGTTGGCGGCCGACGGCAACGCCGAATTGAGGCGCCCCGCGAGCACGATGCCCGCAATCGCGGCCGTCACGCCCGCGAACATGTAGGTCAGAAAGATCACGCGGCTGACCGGAATACCCGCGAGCCGCGCCGCTTCCTTGTTGCCGCCCACAGCGAACACCTGGTGACCAAATTCGGTTTTTCGCAGCAATACGTGCCCAATGACGAATACGGCCAGCATCACGAGCATCGGCGCGGGCAAGCCTGCAAACGTCTTCGCACCGAAAGCGGTAAACACATTGGGGAAGTCGAATTTCGTGCGCCCGTCCGAAATGGCAAGCGTGAGGCCGCGCCCCATCGCCATCATCGCGAGCGTGACGATGAACGGCACGAGCCGCAGCCACGCAATGCCGAAGCCGTTGAGTGCGCCCACGGCCGCACCGGTTACGAGCGCGATGACGAGGCCCGCCACGCCAAGGCCAACGGCGTCGGGGCTCGCCCCGGCCATCACCGTCGCCGCCACCATGCCGCTCAGCGCGACGAGCGAGCCCACGGAAAGATCGATGCCCGACGTGATGATCACGAACGTGCCGCCCACCGCCGCGATGCCGACCACGGACACCTGCACCATGATGTTGGTGAGCGTGCTCGTGGTGAGAAACTCCGGCGAGGCCAGCGAGAGCGCAACGCAGATCAGTACGAGCGCCGCAATGAGCGGTCCGAGGCCGCTGCGCATCTGGCGCAGCACGCGCTGTTGCAGGGTGGGTGTTTCTTCACGCGGTCGAACCGTGGTGGACGTCATGCTGCAACTCCGGTGGTAGCCCATTGAATGATCGTCTCCGAGCTGGCGTGCTCGCGCGCGACCTCGCCGACGATGCTGCCGCGATACATCACGAGCACGCGGTCCGACATGCCGAGCAGCTCGGGCAGTTCGGAGCTGACGAGCACGACGGCTGCGCCCGCGCGCGCCATCGCGACGATATGCGCATAGATCTCTGTCTTCGCGCCGACGTCGATGCCGCGCGTGGGCTCGTCGAGCAGGATGACTGCCGGCGACGTGGCGCTCGCGCGCCCGAGAATCACTTTCTGCTGATTGCCACCCGAAAGATTGCCGGTGAGCGACGTGACCGATGGCGCGCGCACCGCGAAGCGCTCGACCGCCTCGCGCGCGAGCCGGCGTTTTTTCGCGGCGCTAACAAAGCCGCCGCGCACCAGCGCGCGCAAGCTCGAAAGCGCAACGTTTTCCTCGATGCTCGCTTCGAGCACGAGTCCTTCGAGCTTGCGGTCCTCGGCGGTGTAGACAATGCCTGCGCGCATGCCTTGCGTGGGCGAGCGCAGCGCGATCCTGCGCCCGCGCAGCCGCAGTTCGCCACCGGTGAGCGGCAGCGCGCCGCATAACGTTTTCAGAAGCTCGGTGCGCCCCGCGCCCGCAATGCCGCCTATGCCCACGATCTCGCCCGCGCGAATGCTGAAACTCGCGTCGCGCAGAACAGGCGCGCTCGCCACGTTGTGCGCTTGCAGCACCACGTCGCCATAGGGACGTGCCTCCCATGGATAGAACGAGTCGAGATTGCGCGCGACCATGGCCTGCACGAGCGCCGGTTCGTTCCAGTCGGACATCGGCCGTGCGCCGACCGTTGCGCCGTCACGCATCACCACGGCCGAATCGGCGAGTTCGAACACCTCTTCGAGATGGTGCGAAATGAAGATGATGCCCATGCCCGACGCGCGCAGGCGCCGCACCACGGCGTAGAGATGCTCGATATCGTGATGCTGGAGCGCGGCCGTGGGCTCGTCCATCACGAGAATGCGCGCCTCGCGCGCGAGCGCCTTCGCCACCTCCACGAGCTGACGCTTGTTCAGCGGCAGATCGCCCAGGCGCATGGTCGGCGGCACGCCTTCCAGCCCCACCTGGGCGAGCGCTTCGCGCGCCATGGCGTTCGCGCGGCGATGATCGACGAGGCCATAGCGCCGCGGCATGCGGCCAAGAAAGAGGTTTTCGGCCACCGTCATGTCGTTGACGAGCGAAAGCTCCTGATAGATCACGGCCACGCCCGCGTCGATCGCGGCCTGTGTGCCGCGCGCGAGACGCACGCCGTCGATCTCGATCGTGCCTTCGTCCGGCTCGTAAGCGCCGGAAAGCGTCTTGATGAGCGAGGACTTGCCCGCGCCGTTCTCGCCGACGATCGCCATCACGTGCCCGGCGTGCAGTTCGAGGCTCACGCCTCGCAGCGCCTTCACGCCGGGAAAACTCTTGACGATGCCGCTCATGCGCAAAAGCGGCGGCGCGCCTGTCCTGCCCTCCGCGCGCGTGTTCTCTTGCTGCGATACGTGCATTGCGTGCATTGCCGAACCTGATTCGCGTTTCATCCGTTCATCCCGGGCGCCGGCGCACGCAACGCATGCGGCCGGCGCTTAAGACCGCCCGTTACTGCTTGACTTCGAGCGCCCACAGGCCGTATTGCTTCACGCCATCCGAATCGATATTCGACTTGTCGATCAGATAGGTCGGCCACGCGTAGTTCGCGGGCACGTCCTTCTTCGTCTCGTAGTCGGTGATGAACGTCATCGCCTTGGCGGACATGCCGATCGGGTTCTGCGAAATCGTCGCATCCTGCTTGCCCGCACGGATCGCCGAAAGCGCCTGCGCCGTGCCGTCCGCACCGATCACCATGATGTGGCCCGGGTCGCCGAGCGGCTTGTAGCGGCCCGCATTGTCGATGGCTTTTTCCGCGCCCACCGTGTTGTCGTCGTTCGCGCCGAACACCGCGTCGATCTGCGGATATTTCTGCAGGATGCTCGTCATCGCGTTGAGCGACTTCTCCTGATCGAAGCCGCCTTCCTGGCGCGCGACGACCTTGATGTCGGGATACTTCGCGATCTCTTCGGAGAAGCCCTTTTCGCGATCCGTCGCCGCCGTGGTGCCGATGAGGCCGATCAGGTCCACCACATTGCCCTTGGGCGAGCCGTAACGCTTGCTCAACTGGTCGGCGATCCACTTCGCGCCGGTGGCGCCAAGCGCTACGTTGTCCGAAGCGACGAACGAAGTGACCTTCCCGCCGTCCGAGCCCCGGTCGAGCATGAAGACCGGCACGTTCATCGAATTGGCTTTCTCGACGGCCGGGATAATCGCCTTCGAATCGATCGGATTGAGCACGATCGCCTGCACGCCCTGGCTCAGCAGGTTGAGCGTGTCGTTGACCTGCTGCTGGGCGTCGCCGTTTGCGTTGGTCTGCACGAGATCGAAGCCCTGCTTTTCCGCGCCACGCTCCACACCATTCTTCAGGCCGACGAAGAATGCGTTATTGAGCGTGGCGATCGAAAAGCCCACCTTGATCTTCGTGACCGGCGCCGCCGCGGCTTGCGCCGGTGCGCTCGCGGCAGCGGCATCGCTTGCCGCCGCCGTGGTCGAAGGCGACTCGCTCTTCGAGCAGCCTGCCAGCATTGCGGCGGCGGCGAACATTGTCACGCCGGCCGTTGCGCCCATGCGCGCGCTGCGCGCCACCCATCTGTCGAACCCTGCTGAACTCCACGCCATCACCGTCTCCTGTTTTTGATCTGCTGGTTTTTGACTGACCTGCGAACCGCCAACCGACTGCGTAATCGTTTTTACCGCGTGTGTTGCATCGCCGCGACTGCACGGGCGCGCGAGCGCCCGCGCATTACTTGCGCGGGCCGTAGCCCTTGAACTTCTCGATGACTTCCTCCATTTGCGCATCCGAAAGCAGCGGCGGCTCGCCCAGTTGGCACGCCAGCAAATACTGCTTCGCGAGCACTTCCACTTCGTGGGCGAGCCACAGCGCCCGCGCGAGATCGCGCCCAAGCGCAATGACGCCGTGATGCGCGAGCAGGCATGCGAGCCGCTCGTGCAGCGCTTCGAGCGCGTGGTCGGAGAGCGCCTGACTGCCGAAGGTCGCATACGGCGCGCAGCGAATCGAATTGCCGCCCGCCGCGGCCACCATGTAGTGATGCGCGGGAATGCCCCGGCTGTGAATTGCAAGCGCCGTGGCGGCTTGCGAATGCGTATGGACCACGGCGTTCACGTCGGCGCGCGCGCGCAGAATGTCGCGATGAAAACGCCACTCCGAAGAAGGGCGTTGTGCTTCGAACAGCTGATCGTCGTCGCGCACATCGAGCGGCATCCACACGATGCGCTCGCGCGTAAGCGCGGCGCTCGGCACGCCACTCGGGGTAATCAGGAGGCCGTCATGCCAGCGCGCGCTCACGTTGCCCGACGTGCCCTGATTGATGCCGAGACGCTCCATCTCGCGCGAGGTGTCGACGATCTGCTGGCGCATTTCGGTCTCCGCCCGCACATCGCGCGCGCGTTGCGCCGTCTCGCCCGCACGGCGCGCTTCGCTCGCGCCGCTCACGCTGCCGCTCCGGTCGCGAAAAGCGCCGCCAGATTCGCCTCGAATGGTGCGCGTACGATGCCGCGCTCCGTCACGATGCCGGTCACGAGCGCATGCGGCGTCACGTCGAACGCCGGGTTGCGCACCTGGATGCCCTCGGGCGCGGTGCGTTGCCCCGCGAGATGCGTCACCTCCGCGGCGCCGCGCTCCTCGATCACGATGTCCGCGCCGCTTGCGGTACGCAGATCGAGCGTGGACGAAGGACATGCCACGTAGAAGGGAATGCCGAAATGCTTCGCAGCGATCGCCACGCCAAGCGTGCCGATCTTGTTCGCGACGTCGCCATTCGCGGCCACGCGGTCGGTGCCGACGATCACGAGGTCGATAAGCCCCTGGGCCATCAATGTGGGCGCCATGCTATCGGTGATCAACGTCACGTCGAGCCCCGCCTGCTGCAACTCGTAGGCGGTGAGCCGCGCACCTTGCAGGAGCGGTCGCGTTTCGTCCGCATAGACACGAAACGCCACGCCGTCCCGATGCGCGCAGTAGAGCGGCGCGGTCGCCGTGCCGATGCCGGCCGTGGCCAGCGCACCGGCGTTGCAGTGCGTGAGCACGCCGCTGCCGGGTGTAATCAGCGCGCGCCCCGCTTCGCCGATCTGCGCGCACAACTCGATATCCTCTTGATGAATGCGCTTGGCCTCGGCAACGAGCGCTTCGTACTGCGCTGTTCCCGTCGCGCCCGGCGTGGCGCGTGCGCGCGAAAGCATCCGCTCTAGCGCCCAGCGCAGATTCACCGCTGTCGGCCGCGCGCTGTCCAGATACGCGGCGTGCGCTTCGAGCCGCGCGAGAAAAGCATCGCGTGAATCGGCCGGCTCGCGCCGCATCGCCACGCACAGCCCGTAGGCGGCGGCGACACCGATCGCGGGTGCGCCGCGAACGCGCAGTTCGTGTATCGCGCGCCAGACCGCCTCGACCGTGTCCACGGTTTCGACCACGCACTCGCGTGGCAAACGTGTCTGGTCGAGCAGATAAAGGGTGCCGTCGCGCCACTCGATGGTGGGGGGAAGACTCGATTGTTGCGCCTGCAACGTCATACTTTCTCCGTCGATGCGGGTTGTCCGGACTGTTCGGGCTCCGCCGCTCATTGTGGCAGCCGATTTTCGCTTACGCCGATTCCGCGAGTACCTGAGCGGCCAGTGCGGTGACCGCCTCGATCGAAGCCAGCTCGCGACGCCGCACCAGCAGCGCTTCGGCAAGTTTCAGGCAACGCACTTCGATCTGCGCACGCACTGTGTCGTCCTTGATACTGGTAATCTCCGCCACCTTCGCCATGCCCACGATGCGGCGGATCATCTTGCAGCCCGCAAAGCCGAGCGTATCGGCGAAGAGCCGCCTGATAAAAACGTCGCGGAAGGCCTCCGCCGCAGGCGTGCCTGCCGGACCGCCAATGTACGCCTGGCCCGTCTCGCGCTCGTGCGTGCGCCAGATCTGCCCGAACTTCTGCGCGAAAGCGTTCCATACCGCCTCGACTTGTTCGAGCAGCCAGCCCTGGTATGCGGCGGGCTCACGCCCTGCCTCGCGGTCGTGCCAGTCGCGCGCGTAATACGCGAGCAGCAGGTTCGCAATGAACGCGCCGGTATCGAAGCCCATCGGCCCATAAAAAGCGAACTCGGGGTCGATCACATAGGTCTCGTGCTCGTTCGCCATGATCGAGCCCGTATGCAGATCGCCGTGCACGAGCGTTTCCGCATGGTTCATGAAGGCCCATTTCATCTCGCCCGCCGCGATGCGCAACGGCTCGTGCGTGCGCAACCGTTCGATCGCCGCCGCGGGCAGCGCGGGGCTGTAGACGTTCGAAGGATGATCTTCGAACGGGAAGGTGAAGACGAGTTCCTCGGTGATCTTGCACAATTCCGTATTGATGTCGCCGCCCACCGCCGCTTTCTTCGCGTCCGGCGCAAGATAGAGGTCGGAGCCATGGAACAGCGTGCGCGCGAGATACGTGGAAATGTGCTCGGCGAGCCGCGGATACACGACGCCGTCGATCAGCCCCCCACGCAGCACGCGATGCGAATCGAGCCGCTGCATGACCATGAGGAACTTCTCGTTGTCCGCGTGAAAAACGCGTGGCACGTGCTCCGGGCACAGTGCGCCGAAGCGCCGCAACGCCGCCACTTCGCGCTCCATGCGCTCGCGCGGCAAGGGCCACGCTTCGCCAACCAGCCGCAGGTACGGCGGCGCCTGCTTCACAACGACGCTCAGGCGCGGGTCGCGCGCGCTGCTCACGAAGTAGACGTAGTTGAGGTTGCCGTCGCCCACTTCGACGACCTGCAATTCGCTGTCGTCGCCAAGCCTTGCGCAAACGGCCGGAATACCCAGCAGGTATTCGGTCAGTTCGGAAGAGCTGAAAGCTTCGAAGTGCATACGTTTCCTGTCGGGAAAATGGGCCGCTGGCCCGCCTAACGTCGCTTGCGCACGAGATCGAACTTGAAAATGCTGGCGTTGTAATAGTCGTTGCTGTAGCAGACCGCGCGACCGGTCTCATCGAAATCCACTTCGTCGATCAGCAGAAACATGCCGATGTTCTCCTGCAATTCCGGCAAATCGCGTGGGGTGAGAATGGTCGGCTGGATCGAACTATGGGTGTGGGAAAGCCGCACGCCCGCGCGCTCCAGCGTGCCGAACAGCGACTCGCCCAGTTCATGCCCTTCCAGCAACGCCTTCGGCACGATATCGATGCAGTACGCGGCAATCGCGTCGTCGGCGCGACGCACGCGCTCGAACCGCACGCAGGGATCGCCTTCGGCGAGGCCGAGTTTTAGCGCGAGACTGCCGGAAGCCGCGATCGTCCTCACCTGCAAGCGGCTCGTGGAAGGCACCGCCCCGACACTGCGTATCATGTCCGTCACAGACATCAGATCATCCAGACCGCCTTGCAGCTTGAGCGTAATTTGTCTGACGAAGGTCCCCTTGCCGTGCACACGCGTGAGAAGACCGTGGGAAATCATCTGCGCGACCGCCTCCCGCAGGCTGGAGCGGCCCACGCCCAACAGCTCGCAAAGTTCGGGCTCCGGCGGGATTTGATCGCCCGGCTTGAGCGAGCGCTCGCGGATCATTTCCAGCAGCGAATCCTGGATTCGCTCGCACATCGACTGATCGACGCTCAGGCGCATGTTTGCCGCATCGTTGCGTGGGTTGGGTACATAGGGCTCCAATCTACATCAGACGTCTGATGTCTTGGCTCGTGGTTTTCCCTCTCATGCGGCGCAACATGACGATGGCCGCGGCGGCGCGCGGCGTTATTTGATACTGACCGAAAGCGCCGCGGACTCGAGCAGTTCTTCGAGCCCGAGCCACAAAATCTGCAGGCCGATGCACAGCAGCACGAATGCGAGCAGCCGCATCAGCACTTCGGTGCCAACCGGCCCGAGCCGCTTGCCCACGTGCCCCGCGAAACGCACGCACAGATAAATGCAGCCGCAAAGCACGATCAGCGCGAGCAACACGCCCACGACATTGACGAGTTGCACGTGACCGCGCGGCCGGCCGGTGCCCAGCGCAATCGCGACCGCAATCGACCCCGGCCCAACGGTGACCGGCAGCGTGAGCGGATAAAACGCCGTGGCGCGCAGCGTCGCTCTGCGCACCGGGTCCGGCGGCGCCTGCGAGGCCGAGCTCTCCCCGCCGTCGGACGATTTGTGAAGCAGATTCCATCCCGCGAACGCAATGACCAACCCGCCCGCGACCCGCAAAACCGGTATCGATATGCCGAAAAACGAGAGCACATAGGCGCCCATGATCAGCGAACCGAGCAGAATGAACAGGCTGTTGATGGCGATGATGCGCGCGAGAAATGCGCGGTCGCTGGCGCTCGCATGCGGCAGCATGCTCAGCACGATGAACCCCGCCGCCGGCGGATTGAGCACAGGAAAGAGCCCGGCGAAGACGAGGAGGAACGTGTCGGAGAGTTGATTGAGCATCTCTGCGCCCCCTTGGCTTCGCGAAGTATATGGCCCGCTCGAGGCCCGTTCCATACGACGATGGTCCCACCGAACGATGATTATGGAGCCGGAATGGAACTTCATCGTCCAATGTGGCTCGAACAAAGCCGCCAAAATCCCAACGCACGCAGCACAAAGCCAGCGTTCAAGCCCAACTGTCGATGCCACTCGTTTCCCGACTTCGGTTGCTGCCCAGTCTACTCGTGCTGATTGCCGCGGGCCTCGCGGCTGGCGCGTCTCCCGCTTCGGCTCGCGCTACCGTTCATCACACGGCGGCCGAAGGAACTGCTCACGCACCGTCCAAAAAGAAAAAGAGAGTCGCGCACAAGACGAAACCGGCACATCGCTCGATGCCTGCCGATGCACCCGCCACCAGACTCTCGGGACCGAAGCGCCGTACCAAACGTGCGAAACCGAAGCCCAGCTCGCCGCCGGTTCCTCAACACACAGCACACGTGAGCGCCAAGAACGCGCACACCCCTCGCCTGCTCGCGCGCTGCGGCTTCACGCCGGCGTCGCGCAAGCAGCTCTTTTCGCATGCGATCTACGTTGTCGACGAAAACACCCACACGCCGCTCTACGCGCGCAACGCCGACGCAGTCGCGCCGATCGCGTCGGTGTCGAAACTCATGACGGCGATCGTCTGGCTCGACAGCGCGCATGCGCCGCTGCAACAACAACTCTCGGTCACGACCGCCGATCTCGACACGCTCAAATTCACGCATTCGCGCCTTGACGTCGGAGCCTCACTCACGCGTGCCAACATGCTGCACGTCGCGCTGATGTCCTCGGAAAACCGTGCAGCTGCGGCGCTCAGCCGCGACTATCCGGGTGGGCGGCCTGCGTTCATCGCGGCGATGAACGCGAAAGCACAGCGTCTGGGCATGACGCACACGCATTTCGCCAACGGGACCGGGCTTTCGCCGCAGAACGTTTCAACCGCGCGCGAGTTGGCGAGCCTCGTGCGGGCGGCCAATGGCTATCCGCTCATTCGCCGTTATTCGATCGACCATGAGGAACGCGTGGCCACGGGCCACGGACAGTTGCAGTACGTGAACAGCAATCGGCTAGTGCGCTACGGTCAGGTGCGCGCGAGCGTGCAGAAAACCGGCTTCATCAACGAGTCCGGCCACAATATGGTGATGCGCGTGATGGTGCACGGGCGGCGGCCCGTGATCGTCACACTCCTCGGGAGCGCCACCCCGGAGGGTTCGCGCCTGGACGGCGTGCGTGTTGCGCATTGGCTGTCGTGTTCCTTGCGCTGAGCAAACGCGCCAGGGCTACTTCACATCAACGCCCTGCGTTCGCCGAGCGCATTCCAGCGGCGTATGGCACGGCTCTCGTGGTCGAAGCCGAGAATGCTCACCGAAGCCGTGTCGAGATACAGATGCTCGCCTAGCGCCGCCGAACCGGAAATCCAGCAGCCCGCCAATGCGCGCAGGAAATGCGCGTGCGAAAACAAGGCCACGCGGCAATGCATGGCCAGCAAGCCGTCGATCACCGCCGCGGCGCGCGACTGAACGCGCGCGAGATCCTCCCCCTGCGCGATGGGCGAATGCCACACGCTCCAGTCGGGTTCGGTCTTGCGGATGTCGGCGGTCTTGAGGCCTTCGTAGATCCCGTAGTCCCATTCGTGCAGGTCGGCCGAAATTCTCATCTCGCCGCCAAGGCCCGCGAGCCGGCACGTCTCGATGGCCCGTGCCATCGGGCTGCAAAGCACCGCGTCGAAGCGCTGCGTGGCGAGCGACGGCGCCAGCGAGCGCGCCTGCTCGCGTCCGTGCTCGGTGAGCGCAATATCGGTGCGCCCGGTGTGCTGCCCAGAGAGGCTCCACTGCGTTTCGCCATGACGGATCAGCCAGACTTCGCGCAGTCCGGAGGACACGCTGGCAGGATTGGCAGACATCGGAAACTCCACGTTCGCGCCCCGCGCGGGACACACGGGATGCCTGCAGCATACCTGTTTCGAGGACATTTCGCCGCGCCGCGCGCCGCGCCGCGGCCACCGTGTTTCACACGGAATAATGAAGGCATATCGAAAGCGGCGAGGTCGCCGTGCCGCGCCGTCTCACCATCGATTGGCACTCCGTATCGATTCGCTTTCGCCGCATGTGCACAGCATGACGCCGCCGCCTCTTGCGAGACGGCGGCGCCGTGGGTTAGCCATCGTTCATCAGTGATGGCGCTTGATGTCCTTCGCCATGTCCTTTGCGGCCTCCTTCATGTCACCAACGTTCTTGCGTGCCTGGCCGGCTTCCTGCTGGAGGTCGCCCTTCAATTCACGCGCCGGGTTGTCGGTTGCGCGGCCCACGGCCTCGTTGATCTTGCCCTTCACCTTTTCAGCCGTGCCCTTCACCTGGTCCTTGTTCATGGTCCCACTCCACGTAAAAGCGACGGTGTGTCGCGACGCTTCGTGTAGCGCATGCACTGTGCCCGAGGTGCCAGATGGCCGCGCGCTGCCGTATTCCGCAGCGCGCTGATTCAGGGACGCAACGTATTTTCTGTCGTCAATCGTGCGCCATGGCCCGGTCGATCGAGATCTGCGTGGGCATCATGTTGACGTTCGCGTTGTGCATGACCCACAGCGAAAGCCCGACGATCACCGCAATCAGAAACGCCGTGCAGATAAAGATCGCCGTATTCGAACGCTGCTCGCGCGACGCGCCGATATGCAGGAAATACACGAGTTGCACGACAAGTTGCGCAATACAGAGCACGACGATGGCGGCCAGCCCGAAGCCCGGCGAAACGACTCGAAACATCACGACGCCGAACGACGCCAGCGTGAGCACGAGCGAGAGCACGGTGCCGATCATGTAGCCCTTGAGGCTGCCGTGCGACGCGTCATGCACGGCGTGATGAGTGGCATAAGATTGGCTCACAGGAAACCTCGCAGATAAACGAATGTAAACACACAGATCCACACGAGATCGAGAAAGTGCCAAAAGAGGCTCAGGCACGCGAGGCGGCGGCGGACCGTGCCGGTCAGGCCGAACTTGAAGGTCTGGTGCATCATGATCGCGATCCACAGCAGACCGGCCGTGACGTGTAGTCCGTGCGTGCCGACCAGCGTGAAATACGCCGACAGGTACGCGCTCGTGCCGGGTCCCGCGCCATCGGCGATGAGTTTGGCGAACTCGTTCAACTCCATCGCGACAAAGCCCGCACCGAACAGGAAGGTCACGGCGAGCCACACGATCACCTGGCCGCGCCGCTGCGCGTACAGATTGAGCATGGCCATGCCGAAGGTGACGCTGCTCGCGAGCAGCAGCAGCGTTTCGCCCAATACGTACGGAAGTTCGAACAGATCCTTCGCACCCGGACCGCCTGCCGTCGCATTCGCGAGCACGCCGAAGGTGGCGAAGAGCGTCGCGAAGATGAGGCAGTCGCTCATCAGGTAGATCCAGAAGCCTAGTGTGGTCTTGGCGCTGTCGTCGTGACCATGACCATGGGCGTGAGTAGTAGCAGCGTGAGCCATGGTTTAAGCCATCTCCTCGAGTTGCTCGGATTGATCGATACGCCGGATGCCGAGTTGCCTGAAGCGCGCGTTCTCAATGCGCTCGACCTCGGCCGCCGGGACCCAGTAATCCACATCCTGGTCGTAGGTGCGCACGATGAACGTGGCGATCATGCCCACGAGCCCCACCGCCGCGAACAGCCACATGTGCCACACGATCGCAAAGCCGAACAGCAGGCTGAATGCGGCGATGATGAAGCCCGCGCCGGTGTTGCGCGGCATGTGGATGTCTTCGTACTTGCGCGGCTGCACGTAGGCGCGGCCGGCTTCCTTGTTGTCCCAGTGCTGCTCCATCGAGGTGATCTCCGGCAGCACGGCGAAGTTGTAGAACGGCGCAGGCGAAGCCGTCGACCATTCGAGGCTGCGGCCGTCCCACGGGTCGCCGGTCACGTCGCGGTTCGCTTCGCGATCACGCAGGCTCACGACGATCTGCACGATGAACGCAAGAATGCCGAGGCCCACGAACACTGCGCCCACGAGCGCCACCACGAGCCACGGATGCCACTCGGCCACTTCGTAGTGGTTCATGCGGCGCGTCATGCCCTCGAAGCCGAGGATGTAGAGCGGCGTGAACGCGAGCCAGTAGCCGATCAGCCAGCACCAGAACGACACCTTGCCCCAGAACTCATTGAGCGTGAATCCAAACACCTTGGGGAACCAGAAGCTCACGCCTGCGAGGCAACCGAACACCACGCCGCCGATGATCACGTTGTGAAAGTGCGCAACGAGAAAGAGCGAGTTGTGCAGCACGAAGTCCGCGCCCGGCACGGCCAGCAGCACGCCGGTCATGCCGCCCACCGCGAACGTCACCATGAAGCCGATGGTCCACAGCGTGGCGCTGTGATAGCGAATGCGGCCGCGATACATCGTGAAGAGCCAGTTGAAGAGCTTCACGCCGGTCGGGATCGAAATGACCGTGGTCATGATGCCGAAGAACGCGTTGACGTTCGCGCCCGAGCCCATCGTGAAGAAGTGGTGCAGCCAGACGAAGAACGAGAGAATGCCGATCGACGACGTGGCATAGACCATCGACTTGTAGCCGAATAGCGGCTTGCCCGAGAACGTCGCGATGATTTCCGAGTACGCACCGAACGCAGGCAGGATCAGGATGTACACCTCCGGATGACCCCAGACCCAGATCAGGTTGATGTACATCATCGCGTTGCCGCCCAGCTCGTTCGTAAAGAAATGCATGTCGAAGTAGCGGTCCATCGTGAGCAGCGCGAGCGTGCCGGTGAGCACAGGGAACACGGCGACGATCAGGATGTTGGTGATGAACGCCGTCCACACGAACACCGGCATCTTCATCATGTCCATGCCCGGCGCGCGCATGCGCAGGATCGTGACGATGAAGTTGATGCCCGAGAGCGTGGTGCCGAGACCCGACAGCTGCAACGACCATATGTAGTAATCCATACCAACGGTCGGACTATAGCCAAGCTCCGATAGCGGCGGATACGCTACCCAGCCCGTAGCCGCGAAATCGCCCACGAACATCGAGACCATTACGAGCACCGCGCCCACGACGGAGAGCCAGAAGCTCAGCGAGTTGACGAACGGATAGGCCACGTCGCGCGCGCCGATCTGCAGCGGCACGACCACGTTCATCAAGCCGAGAATGAGGGGCGTGGCCACGAAGAAGATCATGATGACGCCGTGCGCCGTAAAGATCTGATCGTAGTGATGCGGCGGCAAATAGCCCGCCGAGTCGCCGTATGCGAGGGCTTGTTGCGCGCGCATCATGATCGCGTCGGCGAAACCGCGCAGCAGCATGACGACCGCAAGAATGATGTACATGACGCCGATACGCTTGTGATCGACCGAGGTGATCCACTCGCGCCACAGATAACCCCACTTGCCCGCGATCGTGATCGCGGCGAGCAAGGCGAGGCCGCCGAGCACGACGACTGCGCCCGTGCCCATGATGATCGGCTCGTGCCAGGGAACGGCGTCGAGCGTGAGTTTTCCGAACATGGTGTGATTACTCCGCTGCCAGAATGGCGCTACGGTTGAACGTGAGTGCCGGGGCGCTTGTGCCAGGGGTCACGCTGTGAGCCGCGCCGGGGACCGTGCCGCAAATCGGGTTGCCGTGCACGTCGCGCATGTATTTGCCGACCACGCCGTCGAACAGGCCCGGCGCGACATTCGAATAGAGCGTCACGGGCGTCTTCTCGCCGGGTTGCGCGAGCTGTTCGTAGGCCGCGCGGCTCAGCATCGTGGGCGACGCCTTGGCTTGCGCGATCCACGCGTCGAAATCGGCGCGGCTCTTGGCTAGCGTGTCGAAATGCATGTCGGAGAAGCCCGGACCGCTGAAGGCCGCCGAGCGGCCCGCATACACGCCGGGCTCGTTCGCGATGAGGTGCAGCTTCGTCTGCATGGCGGGCATCGCATACACCTGGCTGCCCAGTTGCGGAATGAAGAACGAATTCATCAGCGACTCGGCGGTGAGGTTGAACTCAACGGGCGTGTCCACGGGAATCGCGAGCTGGTTCACGGAAGCCACACCGTAATCCGGGTAGATGAACAGCCACTTCCAGTTGAGCGCGACCACGTCCACGCGCACCGGCTTCGTTTGCGATTCGATCGGGCGATACGGGTCGAGCGAGTGCGTGGTGCGCCAGATGAGCACGGCGAGCGTGAGCACGATCACGCAGGGAATTGTCCACACCACCACTTCGATGGCCGTGGAATGCGACCAGCGCGGCGCGTAGGTCGCGCTCGTATTGGAAGCGCGGTAGCGCCACGCGAACCACAGCGTGAGCGCGATCACGGGAATCACGACGAGCAGCATCAGCCCGAGCGCGATCAGAATCAGATTCTTTTCCTGCACGCCGATATCGCCCTTCGGGGCGAGCAGCGCCATGTTGCAGCCGCTGAGCAGCACGAGCGGCCCGGCCGCCGCGGCGAGGGCAGCCCGGCGCGCAAGGCGTGCAAGAAGCGGAGGACGTGATGAAGAAGGCGGGCCGGCCGTAGCGGCCCGCCCTGAGCGAGGGTCTGGATTGCGCATGTCTGGTTCCAAGGTTGACGTTCGCGCAAACCCATCCATACGTGCTCACTCTGCTGCCGCACGAGCCGCCCCGCAGGGCCGCACAGAAGCCATACATAGCCTATATGTATGGATTTACGCGCTTCATGCACGCATGCTAGAGTAAGACATGACGCATACATCCGCGACACAATGACACACAACCAACCTGCCGAAGGCAGCGGCGAGATCAATGTGTGGGCCACGGCAATGCAGTCCGGCAATGGCCCGCGCTATCTGCGGCTCGCCGACTTCATCGAAGGCGCGGTGGCGCAAGGCACGCTGCGCCCCGGCGAACGCGTGCCCGCGCAACGCAGCCTCGCCACCCTGCTTTCAGTCGATCTGACCACCGTCACGCGCGGCTTCAACGAAGCGCGGCGACGCGGGCTGATCGAGGCGCGCGGGCCACTTGGTACGTTCATCGCCGCGCCACGCGCCGAGTTGCTGCAGCGTGTGGACCTCAGCATGAACATTCCGCCCGCACCCGCTGGCCTCGACATGAACGCGCTGCTGCGCGAAGGCATGGCGCGCGTGCTGGTACGCAGCGACGCCGATCTGCTGATGACCTACCACATGGGCGGCGGCGGCCGCGCCGACTGGCAAGCGGGCGCGAAGTGGCTGCAGCCCATGCTCGGCCCCGTTGCGCCGGAGCGGGTGGTGGTCTGCCCAGGCGCACAAGCGGCGCTCGCCGCGCTCATCCTCGCCTTCACGCAGCCCGGCGACGTCATCCTCGCCGAGCCGCTGCTCTACCCGGGCCTGCCGCACGCGGCGGCGCAACTGGGCCGCCGTATCGAGCCCATTGCCGTCGATGCCCACGGCATGCGGCCCGACGCGCTGGAAGCAGCTTGCCGCGAGCACGCGGCACGGCTCATCTACCTGAATCCCACGCTGCAGAACCCGACCACGGCGACCATGCCAGAGGCGCGGCGCCTCGAGATCGTGCGGGTCGCGCAGCGCTGCGGCGCGCGCATCATCGAAGACGATCCTTATTGGCGCTTCGCGCCCGATGCGCCCGCGCCGCTCGCGCGCATCGCGCCCGCTCAGGTCTGCTATCTCGCGACGCTGTCCAAAACGCTCTCGCCTGGTTTGCGCACGGCCTATCTCGCGCTGCCCGATGAAGAGGCGCATACGCGCCTCGTGAGCGCGCTGCGCGCGTTCTCGCTCATGGCCGCGCCGCTTACCAACTCGCTCGCCACGCACTGGATCGAAGAAGGCATGGCCGAGCAAATCTTTGCCGATGTGAAGACCGAGGCGCGCGAGCGCCAGCGCGTCGCGGCGCACACGTTGGGATCGTCGGCGGGCGCGGGAATTCATCTCTGGTACACGCTGCCGCGCTACTGGCAGGCACGCGAACTGGCCGTCGCCGCGAGCAGCGAAGGCCTCGCCGTCGCGCCCTCCACGGCATTCCAGCAAGGCCCGGAAACCGCGAACGCGATCCGCATTTCACTAGGCGCGACGGGCGGCCGCGAACAGTTGCAGGCCGCGCTGCGCAAGCTCTCGGCGCTGCTCGCGAACGACCGCGGCACACAGACGCTAGTGATCGTGTGACGACCACGATTCATGCAAGAACTGCAATTTCGCCATGAAAACAATGCAGTAGACAGCTAGTTTTGGCGGCCCTCTAATTAGCACGGTCATGCTTTTTTGATGACTTTTCACACAATTAGAGGAGGAGACTTTCATGCGGGCACGCGTGCATGGAATGTGTGGCATCGCGCTGGCGCTGGCCGCCGGCGGCGCAGCGGCAGCCGATTCGAGCGTCACGTTGTACGGCGTCGCCGACACGTATCTGCAATACCTTGGCAACGGCGGCACCCATACGTTCGCCATGAAAAGCGGTGGCTCGACGGGCTCGCTGTTCGGCCTGAAGGGTGTGGAGGATCTGGGCGGCGGCCTCACGGCGCAGTTCACCGTGGAGTCGGGCTTCAACATCAACAACGGCGGGCTGTTCGCCGACACCAGCACGCTCTTTTATCGCCAGTCGTGGGTGGGCCTCAAGGACGAGCGCTACGGCTCGCTCACGTTCGGCC
Source organism: Paraburkholderia sp. J7 (assembly GCF_905220155.1). NCBI lineage: Bacteria > Pseudomonadati > Pseudomonadota > Betaproteobacteria > Burkholderiales > Burkholderiaceae > Paraburkholderia > Paraburkholderia sp. J7. The sequence continues at coordinate 28,595 of NZ_CAJMYZ010000008.1, forward strand.
GGCAGTACGACGCGAGCTTCCGCGTGGTGTATCCGACCGACCCGTTCAAGGTCGACGAAACGCTCTCGCCGTTCGCCGCTTTCGTGCTCACGCCCGAGCGCAACACGCTCTCCACGCAGTACGACGGCGGCCGCCTGAGCAACTCCGTTCTGTATCAGACGCCCAAGCTCTACGGCGTGCAGGCCTACGCCATGTACGCGTTCTCGGCCACGGTTACGCAGCCCGTGCCGGCGACGACGGGCAACGTGCTGAACCTCGGCATCAACTATTCGGGCGCGGGTCTTTATGCCGGGTTCGCCTACCTGTATCAGCATCCCGGCCAGGAGACGATCACGGGGCTGCCGGGGCCGCTCACCCTGCTCGGCACCGAGCATTTCATCGGCGCGCTCGCTTATCGCATCGGCATCGTCAATCTTCAGGCGAACTACTCGTACCAGCGTGCGAATGATCCGGCGGCGCACACGCTCGCCGCAGTGCTCGGCACGGCGCATTCGCTGAGCATCGCCGAGGTCGGCGCGACGATTCAGGCCACGTCAGTCGACGAGATCCAGCTCGCGGCGCTGTATCGCAACGTGCGCGGCGCGCATGACAACACGCCGGGCTTCCAGATCGGCGCCGACCACTGGATCTCGAAGCGCACGAGCTTCTACGTGCGGGCGGGCTACTTCAAGAACAATGGCAGCGCCACCGTGAGTTGGCCCGGCGTGAGCGTGACCCAGGCGGGCACGAAGCAGTACATGGCGGCGCTCGGCATGACGCATCGGTTCTGAGGGGCGCGGCGGCGCGAGCCACGTCGCGCACTCGCGTGCACCAGCACGCGCCGGCAGGAATCAACACGCGCAAGCGCGGCTTTCACGGCTCGCGCTTGCGCTTTTTTGTGGCTTGCCCTGGCATCGCAATTGCTACGGTCTACCGTTTCGCTTCTTCGGTGCGGCTGCGCGGCCGCGCCCACATAATGGCAAAGACGCAGCTTTACGGCGCAAGTACACTCGGCGGAGGAGCCGACGGCCGGATTCGAGTAACCGCGCCCGCAAGGGCGCTCCAATTGCGGGAGAGACGAGAATGGCAAACGAGCAAATGCTTGCGCAGATGCGCGACAAACCGGGCTTCATCGCGGCGCTGGACCAGAGCGGCGGCTCGACGCCTGGCGCGCTGCTTCAGTACGGCATCCCCGAAAGCGCGTATAGCGGCGACGCCGAAATGTTCCGCCTCATGCACGAGATGCGCGTGCGCATCATCAGCGCCCCCGCATTCACGGGCGAGAAGGTGATTGGCGCGATTCTCTTCGAAGCGACCATGGATGGCCAGGCGCAAGGCAAGCCGGTGCCCGACTTTCTCTGGAACGAGCGCAGCGTCGTGCCGTTCCTCAAAGTCGACAAGGGTCTGGAGGCCGAAGCCGACGGCGTGCGCCTCATGAAGCCGATTACGGGCCTCGACGCCCTGCTCGAGCGCGCGGTGAAGGCAGGGATTTTCGGCACCAAGATGCGCTCCGTGATCGAGCATGCCTCGGCTTCGGGCATTGCTTCGATTGCCGCGCAGCAATTCGCCTTCGGTGCGCAGATATCCGCCCACGGGCTCGTGCCGATTCTCGAGCCCGAAGTCTCGATCAAGGCCCCCGACAAGGCCAAGGCCGAGAAGCTCCTGCGCGACGAACTGCTCAAGGGTCTCGACGCACTGCCCGCCTCGCAAAACGTGATGATCAAGCTCACGATTCCCGATACGCCCGACTTCTATCTGCCGCTCATCGAGCATCCGCGCGTGGTGCGCGTCGTGGCGCTCTCCGGCGGCTATTCGCGCACAGACGCGTGTGCGCGCCTCGCGAAGAATCATCGAATGATTGCAAGCTTTTCGCGCGCGCTCATCAACGACCTCACGAAATCGATGAGCGACGCCGAGTTCGACGCCACGCTCGCCGCGAGCATCGACGAAATCTGGAAGGCATCCGTGCGGAAGGACTGAACGCGGCCTGAACCCGCCCTGAACCCTGCCCGAAGCCACGCCGGGCGCGACGCCCGGCCCTGACGCCGATCCGGCACGTGAAAACTGGATGACACGCAGCCGGCCTCATTAATCGGGGCCGGTTATACTTGCGCCTTCGTTTTTCTTCTTATGCACCGGCCATGAGGCAGTTACTCTGCCTGCTCGCCCTGTTGCCGGCCCTCGTGCAAACCGCGGCCGCGCAGGCGCAGCAGCAGGCGCCCGCTAGCGACAGCGTCAGCGCATCGGCGGCGAGCGCGGTTGATCCCGCAAGCTCGCCCGCCGCTTCCAGCGCCGTTTCGAAATACCTCACGCAAAAGTTCGGTCTCGCGAAAGAGAAGGCCGCGCAGATTTCGCTCGCCGTGACCGGCGCCGCCGAGAAGTATTCGCTGCCGCCTGCGGTATTGCTCGCCATCATCTCGATCGAGTCGCGCTTTCGCGAAAAGGCGCATGGGGCGAACGGCGCAACCGGACTCATGCAGGTCGTGCCGTCGGCGCATCGCAATATCCTGCATAACAAGGACCTCACCGACCCCGAGGTCAACATCGACGTCGGCTCCTCGATCCTCTATGGCTACGAGCGCGCCGCGGGCGGCGACCTCAACGCCGCGATGAAGAACTACGGCGGCTCGAAAGCCTATGCGGAAAAGATCCGCACGCGCGCCATCGAGTTCAGCCGGGTACTCGACACGGCGAGCGCCCCTGCCGCAAGCGATGCACCTGTAAGCGCCGGGCTCGCGGCTTCGGCGGCCGGGGCCGGCTCCGCGCCTGTGGCGGCGCCCGCGCCGGTGTCGGCGGCATCGGCTCAGGCTGCCGTGCCCGGCACCGCTTCCGGCAGCGCGCGCTAACACCGCCGCGCGCGCCGCCTTCGCTCAGACGCCCTTGGCCTCACGCTGGATCGCCGGATAGACGAAGGTGCGCGCGAGATGCGTTTCGCGCGGCACATACAAGCGCAGTGCGAGATAGAAGCGCTCCGCAGGCGCAGGCAGCCAGTTGCGGCGCAAGGTCGGTTCGTCCGGCTCGCGCGCCGAGATGGCGATGCGCAGGCCGCCGTCGGCGTCGTATTCCAGGCCGCTCGTGCGGTCGCCGATCGAGTAACGCCCAATGGCATTTTCGGCCAGCATGTAAGTCGCCTTTTCGTAGGCGGTCAGCGACCAGAAAGCGTCGACTGCTGGCAGGTTGCCCGGCGCGAAGTGCAGTACATACGATGCGTTGCCGTCGAGTACGGCGCCCTGTGCGTCGGTATCGGCGGTGATGTACATCGCCTCCTGAGCCCCTAGCACGCCGATATAGCAAAGCGCCGCCTGGGCGCGCGTGCGGTAGTCCTCGCCAAACGTTGCGCGCACATCCACCGGCAACGCCCACCCTCCGCCCAAGGCGAGTGGTGGCTCGTCTGCAAGCTCGTGCGTGACGTGCGCAAGCGCCCTTTCGAGCAACGCGCGCTGTTCTTCATCGAGCGTCTTGTCAACGCAGGCAGCGCCGATTCCGCATGCCTCGAAGCGCGCGACATGCGCGCGCGCCTCACGTGGCGGCGGCTCAACAGCAAGCAGGCGATTCACGACCTGCGCAAAACGGTTCACATCTCCGAGCTTTTCGCCTGGCTGCATAGCGGCGTCGATCAGCTTGGGCACCTGCGCGGCGCTGCCGGGCGCCGGTTCGACCGTGAGCTGGTCCTGCAAATGGTTGGCTGCCTCGAGATCCGCTTCACCGTCCACCAGAATGCGGCCGATCAGCCACACCGTGCTGGTGGGACACGCTATCGCTTGCATGCCCTCGGGCACGTCTGCGCTCCAGTCCGGTCCATGCAGAAAGAATGCACCCGCGTCGCTGCCGGTGGTGCGCGTGCCGATATAACCAAACGGATTGGTATAAATGTCGAGCAGGCCCAGCACGTAGTAGCGCACTTGCATGGCGGGCACGCGGATGACGATCGGCCCGTCGCTCAGATCGAACCACGCACAGGAATAGAGCGTGTCGTTATTGGGCGTCACCACGCGGCGGTTCTGAGGGCCCTGCAGCACACGCGTATGAAACCATTCGTTAGCCCAGCGGTTGGGCGATTCCGGCGACTCGCCTGCGGGGCGCCCCGTGCGATCCACGCGCGGGCCGGTCGCCGAACGCATGCGTGCCATTTCGTAAAGCGGAAGCGCGAACTGGACCGCCTCGACGGCCAGATCGAAGCGGGACTGATCGGATGAAAGCGCGGCAATTTCGGGGGATTCGAATGAAGACATGATATTTCGTATAGCGAATTAATGTGAATCGATGGGATTGAGCATTCGGACGCGAGTCAGGCCGCGACGGCGCGCACCGGCGCAATGGCATAGCGTCCTTCGAGAAACGATGCCTGCGGATGGTAGAACCGCAGGATCAGATAAAAGCCTCCTGCCGGCGCGGGAAGCCAGTTCGACTGCGAGCTCGGCGCTTCGTGCTGGATCTGGATGCGCAGGCCTCCGTCCGCGTCGTATTGCAGACCGGGCGTGCGATCGCCAATTGCGTAGCGGCGTATCGCGTTGTCGGCAAAGTAGCGGTCCGCGCCATAAAGCGAGAGCGACCAGAGCGCGTCGACGGGCGGCAATTCGCCAGGCGGAAAATAGAGTTCATAGCGGCGGCGGCCGGTTAGCCGCTCGCCGGCTTCGTCGAAATCGGCGGTTGCATAGACTGCCTCGTCGGCCGCAAGCGCGCCCAGCCCCTTCATGGCGATGCAGGCGCGCAGCACGTGAGCGTGGCCGTAGCGGCCAAGTCCGAGGCTGTAAGTCCAGCTGCGCCGCGCGCGGCTTTCCGTGAAGGCGAGAATCAACCGCTGGGCGTCGGCGTAGGCAAGCCGCAGGCCTTGCTGCACGGTCTCGGACAACGCCGCCGCGCCGCGCCCGTCCAATGCGCGCACGCCCGCGCGTTCGAGCGCACTGAGCATCGCCGCTTCGTCGTCTTGCGGCGGAAAATCCGCGAACGATTCAAGAACGTTGTCGAAGAAGTCGAGCGCGGCGTCACCGCTTTCGTGCCAATGCCGCACGCAGGCCGGGCCCGCGCCCTGCGCGCCAGCGAGCCGGAAAGCGGCAGCCACGTGCTGCGCTCGCGCGAGATCGTCGTCGCCTTGTACGAGTACGCGGCCCAGCATCCACACGAGTTTCGAGGGGCACGCGAGTGGTACACCGTCGCCAGTCGGGCGCTGTTCCGGCGTGTGCAGAACGAAGCGGCTCCCTCGCGTGCCGGCATTGCGCGGGCTGAGGTTCGTGAAGTTGTTCGTGAAGGCGTCGAGCAGTTCGACCACGTAATAGCGGTCGTCGTCTACGGCTGGAATGTCGAGCACCACCGGCCCGCCGGAAAGATCGATCCACGCATTCAGATAGAGAAAATCGTTAGCGGGCGTCACGATGTCACGGTCTTCATGCGTCCAGCGCTGCATGCTCGCGTGAATCACGTTGAAGGGCCGGCGCAGCGGGCTGGTAGACTGCGCCAGCGTATGCAGCGCACAGGTGCGCATGACCTCGACGACGGGATAACGTGCGATGGCGAGCGGCCCAGCGTACATACGCACCAGCGCGGCGACTGGGTCTTCATGCAGTTTTTCTGGGTTCGCTTCTACAACACTCATTGTTTGGTTGTACATATCAAGATGCCTTGCAAGGATGCTCGCGGAATAAAAATGGCTGCGATTTGTCTACACCGCGCGCGCTAATGTGATGACAGCATCGGCCGCAACGAGGCCCTGCGGCGTCACGATGAGCGGATTGATTTCGAGCGTTTCGAGCGCATCGCCAATTGCCGCGGCGAGGCGTGTGAGCGCGACCAGCGTGGCCGCGGCTGCGTCGAGCGGCAGAACAGGGTTGCCGCGATGGCCGCAAAAGAGCGCGGCCACACCGCTCGTTTCAAGCATCGCCAGTGCGCGCTCGCGTGTAAGCGGCGCAAGCCCGAAGGCCACCTTGCGGCACAATTCGACGCCGGTGCCGCCCAACCCCGCCATGGCAACGAGACCGAACACGGGGTCGCGCTTCACGCCGACGATGATCTCGCCCCATCCCTTCACCATGCGCGCGACCACCACGTCTTCGAAGCCGCCCGGCACATCCGCTTGCGCAGCGGCATGCGCAATGGCTTCGAATGCATGACGCACGGCCGCCGCGTCGCGCAGATCGAGCCGCACCCCGCCGATATCGCTCTTGTGCAGCACATGGCGCGAGCGCAGCTTTAGCGCGACGGGAAAACCCAAAGCCTGCGCCGCTTCGACGGCTTCGCTCGCCGTGCGTGCCACGCGATGCGGCGCGACCGCCACGCCGGCTTGACCGAGCAGCGCCATGGCTTCGGCTTCGTCCAGTGAGGCGGCGTTCGGCGGCACGCTCGCAGGGAGCGCGACTTGCGCCGGCTCGGCCTCGACATCGACGGATTCGTGTGCGGCGCCGTTCTGTTGTGCGCGCAACAATGTCGCGATGGCTTCCATGGCATGCGCAGGCTCGCGATAGACGAGCACGCCGCGCGCTTCGAGCCACTGCCGTTTGGCGTCGTCGACAAGGCCCGCGAGGACGAGCGGCGCGCTCGCGCTGCCTTCGGCTGCACGCTCGACCGCCCGTTCGATCGCGGCCCATGTCGCGGGCACGTTGCCAGCACCGGCGATGAACGCGGCCACGCTGCCGAATGCGCCGCAGGCGGCGGCATCGACGAGCGTGTCGGCAAGCACCTCGGGCTGGGCGACGATCTGGCCGGTCACGTCGATGGGATTAGTCGCGGAAGCGAACGCAATACGCTCGCGCAGCCGAGCGCCGTTCGCTTCGGGCAGCGGCGGCAGTTCGAGGCCGAGCGCTTCGGCGCGGTCGGCCATCATGATGCCAACGCCGCCCGAGACGGTGACAATGGCGCTGGCGGCCGACTGCGGCCGACGGCCTTTCGAGAGCGCGTAGCCGAGACGGAAGAAGGCCTCGAGCGTATCGGCACGAAACACGCCGTATTCGTCGAACACGGCTTGATAAACGGCGTCCTCGCCCGCGAGACTCGCGGTGTGCGACTGCGCGGCGCGCGCGCCCGTCGCCGTGGTGCCGACCTTGGCCACGACCACGGGCTTGCCCGCCGCGCGCGCGGCGGCGAAGGCGCGGCGCAGCTTCGCGCCGTCCGTGCAGCCTTCGAGGTAAGCGAGAATGACCTTCGTATCCGGATCGGCGGCGAGCCACGCAATGGCGTCAGCCACCTGCACACCGGCCTCGTTGCCAGTCGTGATCCAGTGGCTCAGGCCGAGCCCCGCCTCGCGGGCAAGCGCAAACGCGTAGGCGCCGAACGCCCCGCTCTGGCTCACGAGCGCGACGTCGCCTCTGGGCGGCGCGCCTGCGAGCGCCACGGGCGAAAACGTTGCGTAGACCCGCTCGCGCAGATTCATCAGACCGAGGCAATTGGGCCCGAGCAGCGTCACGCCGCCTTGGGCCGCCGTGTGGGCGAGGTCGCGCTGCGCCGCGCGTCCCGCCTCGCCCGTTTCGGCAAAGCCCGCCGTGAACAGGACGGCCGAGCGCGCGCGCCGCCGCACGAGCTGCGCCATCACTTCCGGTACCGCGTGCGCGGGCACCGCGACGATCGCGAGATCGACAGGCTCCGGCACGCTGTCGAGCGTGGCGTGGGTGGGTACGCCCTGCACGTGCACCGCCTTCGCGTTGATCGCGTAGATCCGGCCCGCATAGCCGTGCTCGCGCAGCAGCCGCAAAGGCATGCCGCCAACCTTGGCGGCATCGGCAGAGGCGCCGACGATGGCAATCGATGCAGGACGCATGAGCGGCGTGAAATCGGCGTTTTTCATTGACGTTAGCATTCCTTTATATTTCAGCAGGCTCATTACTCGCCCGAAGCGAGCGGCTGGGCAACGCAAGTGTCCTGGCTGGCGTGTGCGAGCGCCGCAAAGCGGCGGCGGTCGGAAGCCGGATCGATCAAGCAGGCCGCGATCACACCCGCCACGACCGAGAACACGCCGGCCAGCATCATGCCGGTGCGATAACCGTCAACCTGTGCGGCCGCATGGTCGATCACCTGCCCCATTACCGCCGGCGTGACGAGCCCGGCCAGCGTAGTGATACAGATGTTGATGCCGAGCACGCCGCCGCGCTGGGCGGGCGGCACGATCTCGCCGGCCAGCGTCACGCCGCTCACGAACGTGAACGAGGCGAGCGAGAATGCGATCGTCGCCGCAACGATGAGGAGCGGCCCCGCCGGCAGCAGCGGCATGACCGCGAGCGCCGCGCCGGATGCCACGACCGACGCCGCCCCAAGCGTGCCGCGTGCATGACGGCTCGACACGCCGCGCGCCATCAGCCGCTGCGACCACCAGCTGAAAAGCGGCGAAACCACCATCTGCCCAAACGCGGGCAGCACGACAATCCAGCCGACCTCCGTGAGCGAATAGCCCGCCACGCGCACGAGATAGCTCGGCAGCCAGATCGTCGACATCGTGAGGATCACGTAGGCCGCGAAGCCGCTGAGATCGCTCCCGACGCAGGTGCGCGAGAGCAGCAGTGCGCCGAGGGGAATCTTGTGCGGCAACGCGAGCGCAGATGGGTGAGCGCGCAACGAACCCGTATCGCCCACGGTGTGCGTACCAAGCGGCCCCTCCTTGCCGATCCGCAGCCAGATCACGCTCCAGATCATGCCGACCACGGCCAGCATGGCGAACGCCGCATGCCAGCCGAAATGCACGATCACGCCGGTAATGACCGGCGCGATCAGGCCGGCGCCGAACGATGCCCCAATAGTGAGCACGGCGGAAGGCACCGCGCGCTCGTGGTCGGGGAACCACTTGTAAAGCGCATGCACGGCCACGGGATACGCGGGCCCTTCGCTCGCACCAAGCAGCACGCGCGAGACGATCAGCGTAAGCGGCGTTGCAAATACGAGCAGCGGCACCTGCGAAACCGACCACGTGATCGCCATCGCCAGCAGCAGCCAGCGCGCCTTCACGCGGTTGGCGAGCAGGCCGACAAGCAGCGCGGAAATGGAAAAAAACGTGAAGAAGCTGGCCGCGATGCGCCCGAACTGGGTGTGCGTGAGCCCGAGCTCGCGCATGATCGGCTCGGCGGCAAGTCCGATGAGCGCCTTGTCGGCGAAATTGATGGCGAGAAAGAAAAACAGGCCGACGACGATTACCCATCGCTGGCGCTTGCTGCGTGTCTCTGGTGTCATTGTGTCTCCGTGCGCGGCTATACGTTGGGCGCCGCTACGTGCGGGGCGCCGAAAGCTGCCGCGTTCGGGACATTGAACGACGCGGAAATCAATAAGACAACTGCATAATTTGCATCGAATCGATGCAATCAGCACATCAATCGATTTGCGGCTGAATGGCTTCGGCCGCGTCTTGCACGGCGCGAATGGCTTGTTCCGCCGCCGGCGAAAGCGTGCGGCCCGCGAGATGGACGATGCAGAACTGCAGCCAGAGCGGTGAGTGCGCGGGTAGCGAAAGCGGCACGAGACCGGCCATGCGAGCCGGATTCCAGAACGCGTGGCTCGTGAGCAGCAGCAGCGCGTCGGTCTTGCGCGCGTACTCCTGCAGCACGTTCACGTCGTTGCAGACGAGATGAAACTCGAGTTCGTGGCCGGGCGCGTAGCGCAGCCATTTGCGCAGCGCGTTGCGCATGGTGTCGGGCAACGGCACGGCGATGATCGGAAACGCCTGCAACTGGCGCGCCTCCAGCGTTTCGAACTGCGCGAGCGGATGGCCTTCGCGCACATACCAGGCCACGCGATGCCTCGGCAGCGGGATCACGCTGATTTCACTCACGGGCGGCGCGCCACGAATATCGACGATCAAAAAATCGAGCGTCTCGCTGTACAGCGCGTCGAGCAAATTTTTCCAGTTGTCGATTCGGGCATCGATGCGCAACTGAGGATGGCGCTGCGCGAGCATATCGAGCACGGCCGGCAGCAGCATGGCCGCGGGATACGGCCCCGCCCCGAAACTCACCGAACCGATGCAGTGATTGCGCAGCAGGTCCACGTCGCGCACGAGGCAGCGGGCCTCGAACAACACCTTCTTCGCCCGGCGCACGACGGTCTCTCCCGCTGGCGTGATCTGCACTTCGCGGGTCGTGCGGTCGAAGAGCACCATGTCGAGCTTTTCCTCGATGGCCTGGATGCTTCGGCTCAGGGCAGGCTGGCTCAGGTGCACGCGCTGGGCCGCGCGGGCGAAACTACCCTCTTCCGCGAGGGCGACCACGTGTTCGAGTTGGCGTAGGTTCATAGCGGGCGCGCCTGGCGCGACAGGCGCAAAGTGTGCAGATTGCCTGGGGTTGGGCGCAGGAAGACGCTGCGCGGCAACACAGCATAGCCTGGCCCGACAGGCCGGCAGCGCGCGCAGTCATCGCCCGGCACTCACCAGACGGACGCCCTACGCAAGCCAGACGTGCAAAAACCCTCGCGCGGCGGCACCGCGAGAGGGTTGTTTCTGACCGGATCGCTCCGGCGCGCGGGCTTCAGGCGCCGGTTGCGGGCGTCTCGCCGCTTTCCGGTTGCTGTACCGCTGCTTCCGGCACGTTGGACGAGGCCTGCGTTTCTGCGCTCTGGGCTTCGGGCTGGGGCGCGGTTTCGGTCTTCGCCTCAGCCTTCACTTCGGGCTTGGCCTCCGGCTGCGCCTTGCCCTCTTCGCGCGCCTTGGTTTGCGCTTCGGCCTTGGCCTTTTGACGCGCAAGCGCCGCATTGGCGCGGCCGACGTGCGACGGATCGATGCCCGGGCCTTCCGAGGCCGTGCCGTCGAGTTCGTAGCGCGAGCCGCCCGCTGCCACACGCTCGTGATAGCGCGGATGGTTCACGTGGCGCTTGAGCACGGCGACGATCATCGTGCGTTCGTACTCGGGGTGACGCGCAACGAGATCCTCGGCCACGCCGATCTTGAGCGGCAAACGGTCGCGGAAAGCCGGATAGTGCTTCGCGAACACATTCCAGACCGTGTTCAGCTGGCGGTTGCGCTCGATGCGCGCCTTTTCGGCCTCGCTCAGATTCGCTGCCGGCGGCTGCTGGGGACGCGCCGGACGGCGCCGCTGCTGCCCCGAACGCTCGCCTGCCTCCGGACCGCGAGCCGGCTTCGGCTGTTGCGGCCGGCGCGGCTGCTGGGCGCGCTGCCCCGGCTCCCCCGGGTTCTGCTCCTGCGCTCTCGCGCCCTGAGGGCGGCCGTGGCGCGAGCGCGAGCGCTCGTCCTTGCCGCCGGCCGCGCCCGCAGCCGCCGAACCGTCTTTCGGCGCACGCGGGCCCTTCGGGGCATGCGAGCCACCATGGCCCTTCGCGCCCTTGTGAGCGGGCTTGCCTTGCGATTTTTGCGCCTGTTCTTCGGCGGGCTGGCCTGCCCCGCCCCCCATGGTCTTCTTGATCTCAAGAAGACCTTCCTTGAAGCTCAGGGTACGGCGTTGTTGCGATGCGGCTTTCACGTCCAGATCTCTTCCATATGGAACCGGACGCTATGATACCGAAAACGCGGCCGACCCAACCGGGCAATCAATTGCCGCGGCCGGTTTTGAGTCCAATTTCACACGCCGCGCCGCGCTGCAAATCCATGCGGCGTGCGGCAAAATCCCTCGAATTGCACGTATCAACCCCTTGCGTGCGCAAGGATCGCATCCTTTTTTTCATCACGACACCATGACGATTTCGACATCCGCCCCCCGTTCTGCCATTCGCGCCATCGTCACCGGCCATACGCGCGGATTGGGTGCGGCGCTCGCGCAATCGCTGCTGCAACGGAACATCGAGGTACTCGGCCTTGGCCGCGGCGCGCACGAGGAACTGGCCGGCCTCCATCCTGAGCGGTTCTCGCAAGCTGTCGTGGATCTCGCCGATCCCGCCGCGCTCGAGCGCTGGCTGGCCGGCGACACGCTGAATGCGTTTGCGCGCGGCGCGCAATGCGTGCTGCTCTTCAACAACGCGGGCACCGTAGAGCCCATCGCGCCGCTCGGCGAACAGGACGCGCTCGCCATTGCCCGAGCCGTCACGCTCAATGTCGCCGCACCGTTGATGCTTGCAAACGCGCTCGCCGCCACGCAAGCCCTGAGCGCGAATGCGTCGCGCCGCATCGTGCACATTTCGAGTGGCGCTGCGCGCAACGCGTATCCGGGCTGGAGTGTGTACTGCGCGACCAAGGCCGCGCTCGACCACCACGCGCGCGCCGTCGCACTCGATGCGCCAGCCGGCCTACGCATTTGCAGCGTCGCGCCGGGCGTGATCGACACCGGCATGCAGGAAACGATCCGCGCGACGCGCATCGACCAGTTCCCGATGCGCGAGCGCTTCGAACAACTCAAGCAGAACGGTCTGCTGTCCACGCCCGAAGCAGCGGCACAGCAATTGGTCGACTATGCGTTGAGCGATGCATTCGGATCGGTGCCTGCGACCGACGTGCGCGAACTCGTCAAGGCATGAGCGCATCGCGCAACGCATGCGTTCATAGGCCTCCCGCAAACCCTCACCTTTGAATGTACGCCGTCGCGCTTCACGTGAGCGCGACGCGCGGCCGTACCGCTTTCAGGCGCCGCACGCTACCCGCGAGCATGAGCAGCGCACCGACCGCAAGCACGTCGCCTGCAAGCCGTGCCGGCAGTGAATCCGTGACATGCGTGGCACGCAGCAGCGTGTCGATGACATTCGAAGCCACCGCGCCACCCACGAAACAAACGAGGCCCTGCTGCCCCACGGTGACGACGGCGGGAAGCCGCTGCGCGAGCCACGCTATCCAGCCTTTGCGCACCGCCTGCGCGGCGAGCCAGGCCACGGCAGCGAAATTCACGATGCGCACGCTCGCGAGGTTCTGCTTCATGTAGCCCGGCTGCGGGTCCAGATCGGCGAACAACTGGATGAACGCGAACGTGGCAACGAGCACCAGCGCGAACGCCGTCACGGTGCGGCCGGCAAACGAAACCTGAAACGCGCGCGACACGGGATAGAGGCGACACAGCAGGCCCAGCATGAACATGGCCTGCCAGGCAAACGGGTTGAAGGGCCATATGGCGCCTGGCGCGGCAGGCAGATACCCCACGAGCCAGCACCCGCCGAACCACAGCACGAAGCTACTCACGAGCACGAGATCGGGCGAGCGGCGCGCAAACGGCATCACAAACGGCAAGGCCATCACGAGCACGATGTACATGGGCAGCACGCCGGCCAGATAGGGCTGATCGCGAAACACGGCGATATTCGCAAGCATCGTGAACGGATGAGCGGCAAAGCGCAGATAGCCCGACTCGGCAACCAGTGGCGAATCCACACGCAGCATGACCGCTGCGGCGCCCGAAAGCAGCATGAGCGCTGCCGTGCATAGATAGGCGGCGTAGATCTCGCGCCCGCGACGCCAGAAGCGGTGGTTGGCCGCGCCCGCTCCGCTGCGCCCGGCGATGGCAAGCCAGCTCGCCGCGCACACATAGCCGCTCACGAACACGAACACTTCCGCTGAGTCACAGAACGCGAAGTTGTGCAGCATCGCATGCGAGAGCACGCTGGACGGAATGTGATCGAGCGCGATGGAAATCAATGCGAAACCCCTGAAAAAGTCGATTTCGATCGATCGCTTCGCTGTTTGATTCATTGGTGACGACTCCCGTTCGTGTCGAAGATTACGATTGAAGGGATACGCGACCTCGACTCGATGAAGCTGTCAGCTTTATCGATCTTTTTGTAAGGATAACTGATCGATTCGTGGCCACACGCGCTACACATGAAAGGGTTCCGTAAAAGGCTGCACCCGAGCGCCGCCTCCATAAGCGACTTTAATGCCAGTTCGATACGAAATGGGCCTGCGTAACCCATGGTAAGCATTTCGCGCGCTTGACGCCTTCACGCAGTCGCACGCGCACGCCCGGACGGTGCGCGCCATGCACATCTAGCCAGCGCTCGCCCTTTTCTGGTGCCACATCGCGGAAAGCCGCGCGAAAGCCTGCGTGGTCACTTTGCTTGCGTCATGGCCAGTTGACGCGTGGGGGCGCCAAGGGTTCCGGAAAAATTCAGATGTTTCGCGCTCGCGCGCTGGGGGATCCCGCTTCATCGGCAAAACACAGCGGCAAATTACTTGACACCTAAAGTAATTAGACCTACATTGCCCTTGCAGACCGAACGAAGGAGCGAGCATGCGCATTGTTTGCATTGGCGGCGGGCCGGCAGGCCTCTATTTCGCCCTCTTGATGAAGCGCCGTCACCCTGACTACGAAATCACCGTGATCGAACGCAACCGCCCGTACGACACGTTCGGCTGGGGCGTGGTGTTCTCGGACCAGACGCTCGGCAACCTGCGCGCGGCCGACCCCGAAAGCGCAGACGAAATTCTCGACGCCTTCAATCATTGGGACGACATCGAGATTCACTTCCGCGGCAGTGCGATCCGCTCGTCGGGCCATGGCTTCTGCGGCATTGGCCGCAAGCGTCTGCTCAACATCCTGCAGGCGCGCTGCGAAGCGCTCGGCGTAAAGCTCGTGTTCGAATCGCAGATCACCGACGACGACGTGACCCACGCCGACCTCATCATTGCGAGCGACGGCCTGAACAGCGCCACGCGCCAGAAGTACGCCGCTACCTATCAACCCGATATCGACTTGCGCAATTGCCGCTTCGTGTGGCTCGGCACGTCGAAACTCTTCGATGCCTTCACGTTCGCGTTCGAAGAAACCGAATGGGGCTGGTTCCAGGCGCACGCCTACCGCTTCGACGACAACACGTCGACGTTCATCGTCGAAACGCCCGATCACGTGTGGCGCGCGGCCGGCCTCGACACCATGAGCAAGGAAGACAGCATCGCGTTCTGCGAGAAGCTGTTTGCGCGCTATCTCGACGGCCACGCGCTGCGCTCGAATGCGTCGCATCTGCGCGGCTCGTCGCAATGGATCCGCTTTCCGCGCGTGGTCAATCGCGAATGGGTGCACTGGAAAACCGCGGCCGACGGCAAGGAAATTCCCGTCGTGCTAATGGGCGACGCGGCGCACACCGCGCACTTCTCGATCGGCTCGGGCACGAAACTCGCACTCGAAGACGCGATCGAACTCGCCAACAGCATGGAAGAACACCCCACCGATCTGCGCGCGGCGCTCACGCACTACACGAACGTGCGCAGCGTGGATGTCCTGCGCATTCAGAACGCCGCGCGCAATTCCACCGAATGGTTCGAGCACGTGGACCGTTACGCAAAGTTCGATCCGGAGCAGTTTGCTTATTCGCTGCTCACGCGCTCGCAGCGCATTTCGCATGAAAATCTGCGCGAGCGCGACGCGGGCTATCTGTCCGGTTTCGAAGCATGGCTTGCGCAGCGTGCGGGTGGCGAGGCACGTGCAGTGCCGCCCATGTTCACGCCTTATACGGTGCGCGGCGTGACGTTGAAGAATCGCGTGGTCGTCTCGCCGATGGCCCAGTACTCCGCGCATGACGGCGTAGCCGGAGACTATCACCTCATGCATCTCGGCGCGCGCGCAATGGGTGGCGCCGCGCTCGTCATGACCGAGATGACCTGCGTCTCTCCCGAGGCGCGCATTACGCCCGCCTGCCCCGGCATGTATGCGCCCGAACATTTGCACGCATGGAAGCGCATCGTCGATTTCGTGCATACGAACTCAGACGCGAAAATCGGCATGCAGCTCGGCCATTCCGGCGCCAAGGGCTCGACGCGCGTGGCATGGGAAGGCATCGACCAGCCGCTCGACGATGGCAACTGGCCGCTCGTCTCCGCTTCGCCGCAGCAATATCTGCGCGGCGTGAGCCAGTGGTCGCACGAAGCGAGCACGGAGGAACTGCGCGAGATCCAGGCGCAATTCGTGCACGCCACGCAAATGGCGAACGATGCGGGCTTCGACTGGCTCGAATTGCACTGCGCGCACGGCTATCTGCTTTCGAGCTTCCTCTCGCCGCTCACGAACCAGCGTACTGACGAATACGGCGGCTCGCTTGAAAAGCGTCTGCGTTATCCGCTCGAGGTTTTCAAGGCGATTCGCGAGGTGTGGCCCGAGGACAAGCCGATTTCGGTGCGCGTCTCGGCGCACGACTGGGTGGAAGGCGGCAACACGCCCGACGACGCCATCGAGATCGCGCGCGCCTTCAAGGCGGCCGGCGCGGACATGATCGACGTCTCGTCGGGTCAGGTCAGCAAGGAGGAAAGGCCCGTTTTCGGCCGCATGTTCCAGACGCCGTTTGCCGATCGCATCCGCAATGAAGCAGGCATCGCGACGATCGCCGTAGGCGCGATTTCCGAAGCGGATCACGTGAACGGCATCATCGCGGCCGGGCGTGCCGACCTGTGCGCCGTTGCGCGGCCGCATCTGGCCAATCCGTCGTGGACGCTCACCGAAGCCGCACGCATCGGCTACCTCGACATCAAGTGGCCAAATCAGTACACAGCGGCCAAAACGCAACTCGAACGCAATATCGAGCGCGAGCGCGCGGCCGCAGCAGCGGCGGCAGGTCTCTCGCCGCTGGAACGCGCGCAACGCTCCGAAGGAACCGTGTAAGCATGAACCAGGCAATCCTCAACGATCGTCACGCAGTCGTGACCGGCGGCGGCAGCGGCATTGGCGCGGCGACCGCCGCAGCGCTCCTGCAGGCCGGCGCACGTGTCACGCTGATGGGCCGCGACGCCGCGCGGCTCGAGGCGCAGCGCACCGCGCTCGGCGGCGGCGAAAACGTGGCCTGCGTGAGCGTGGACATCACCGACGAAGACGCCGTGAATGCCGCGTTCGCACGCGCAGCCGAAACGCTCGGCGCCATCGATATCCTCGTGAACAATGCAGGCCAGGCCCAGGCCGCACCATTCGCGCAAACCGACCTCGCGCTCTGGAAACGCATGCTCGACGTGAATCTCACGGGCGCCTTCCTCTGCACGCGCGCAGTACTGCCCGCCATGCTCGCACGCAAGACCGGGCGCATCGTAAACGTCGCGAGCACGGCAGGCCAGGTGGGCTACCCGTACGTCGCCGCCTATTGCGCCTCGAAGCACGGCGTGATCGGCATGACGCGCGCGCTCGCGCTCGAAGTCGCCACGCAAGGCGTGACCGTGAACGCCGTGTGCCCCGGCTACACGGAAACGGAGCTGCTGCAGGCGTCGCTCGAGCAGATTACGCGCAAGACCTCGCGCAGCGAAGCCGAGGCACGCAGCATCCTCGTGCGCCACAACCCGCAGCAGCGCTTCGTCACGCCGGATGAAGTCGCGAACGCGGTGCTGTGGCTCTGTGCGCCCGGATCGTCTGCGATCACGGGCCAGTCGATCTCCGTTTCCGGTGGAGAAATCACATGACATCGCCAGCATCCACGCGCAAGAGCGCCACCACGAAAGCAGCAACGAAAGCGCCGCGCAAGGGCGTTGAAAAGCCAGCCGAGAATGTCGTCGACATGGAAATGAGCACAGGCGCCGACAGCCACATGGGCCTGCGCCTGTGGCTGCGCCTGCTCACCACGACGAACCTCGTGCAAGCCGAGCTGCGCCGCCGCCTGCGCGTCGAGTTCGATACGACGCTGCCGCGCTTCGACCTGATGGCGCAGCTCGAGCGCCACCCTGAAGGCCTGCGCATGACGGAGCTCTCGCGACGCCTCATGGTGACGGGCGGCAACGTCACGGGCATTACCGATCAGCTCGAAAAGGAAGGCCTCGTCGTGCGCGACGTCGCCCCCGACGACCGGCGCGCCTTTGTGGTCCGCCTCACGGCCGAGGGCCGCGCCCTCTTCGACCGCATGGCGGCCGCTCACGAGCAATGGGTAGTCGAATTGTTCGGCGGCCTCTCGCTCGACGAGAAGTCGAAGATGCACGAGCGGCTCGGCAAGCTAAAACAACATCTGCGCAACGGCCTGGAAGGCTGAAACCACTGAAATTGCAGAGATCCGGGAGACATATCTTGACGACACGTTCCAGCGCCGAAGCGCTCTTCGCGGGCAACCGCGTGACGCTCGCCGGTTATGAGGCGCAACATTTCGGCTGGTCGGTACAAGGCCGCGTGGCGACCATCACGCTCAACCGCCCCGAGCGCAAGAATCCGCTCACGTTCGAATCGTATGCAGAACTACGCGATCTGTTTCGCCAGCTTGCCTACGCGACCGATGTGAAGGCCATCGTGCTGCATGGCGCGGGCGAGAACTTCTGCTCGGGCGGAGACGTGCACGACATCATCGCGCCGCTCATCGATCTGCCGATGCCCGAACTGCTGATGTTCACGCGCATGACCGGCGACCTCGTGAAAGCCATGCGGCACTGCCCGCAGCCGATCATCGCCGCCGTGGATGGCGTATGCGCCGGCGCGGGTGCCATTCTCGCCATGGCCTCCGACATGCGCTACGCCACGGCACGTAGCAAGCTCGCATTTCTGTTCACACGCGTGGGGCTCGCGGGCTGCGACATGGGCGCGTGCGCGATCCTGCCGCGCATCATCGGTCAGGGCCGCGCGGCCGAGCTGCTCTATACGGGGCGCTCCGCGAGCGGAGAAGAAGGCCACGCGTGGGGCTTCTACAACCGTATTTGCGAGCCCGAAGCGCTGCTCGCCGAAGCGCAGAAGCTCGCCGCCGATCTCGCTTCCGGGCCGACCTTTGCGCACGGCATCACCAAGACGATGCTGCATCAGGAATGGACCATGAGCATCGACGAGGCCATCGAGTCTGAAGCGCAGGCGCAGGCGATCTGCATGGCCACGCGCGACTTTGGCCGTGCCTATGAAGCGTTCGCGGGCAAGACGCGTCCGGTTTTCGAAGGGGACTGAATTGAACGCTGCCGTTGAAACCCATCTCCACGACGCGCTTGCGTGGCCGTTCTTCGAAGATCGCCATCGTGCGCTTGCCGCGGGAATCGAAGCGTGGTCGCGCGAGCATCTCGCGCACGTGCCGCACGATGATGTCGATGCAACCTGCCGCGCGCTCGTGCGCCAACTGGGCGAAGCCGGCTGGCTGCGCTACGGCGTGGGCGGCACCGCTTACGGCGGCCACGGCGACACCATCGATACGCGCGCCGTCTGCCTGCTGCGGGAAACGCTTGCCAAGCACTCCGGCCTCGCCGACTTCGCGCTCGCCATGCAGGGCCTGGGCTCCGGCGCCATCTCGCTGGCCGGCAACGACGCGCAAAAGTCGCGCTATCTGCCGCGCGTGGCGCGCGGCGAAGCGATCGCCGCGTTTGCGCTCTCCGAACCGGAAGCGGGCTCCGACGTCGCCGCGATGGCGCTCGCCGCTCGCGCCGAGGGCGACGACTACGTGCTCGACGGCGAAAAAACCTGGATCTCGAACGGCGGCATCGCCGACTTCTACGTGGTGTTCGCCCGCACCGGCGAAGCGCCGGGCGCACGCGGCATCAGCGCGTTCGTGGTCGATGCCGGCACGCCCGGGCTCGAAATCGCCGAACGCATCGACGTGATCGCGCCGCACCCGCTCGCGCGCCTGCGCTTCACCGGCGCGCGCGTGAAGCGCAGCCAGATGCTCGGCGCCCCCGGCGAGGGCTTCAAGATCGCCATGCGCACGCTCGATATTTTCCGCACGTCGGTCGCGGCAGCTTCGCTGGGCTTCGCGCGCCGCGCGATGGCCGAAGGGCTCGCACGCGCCGCTTCGCGCAAGATGTTCGGCCAGACGCTAGGCGATTTTCAGTTGACCCAGGCAAAGCTCGCGCAAATGGCGCTCACCATCGACAGCAGCGCCCTGCTCGTCTATCGCGCCGCGTGGCTGCGCGACCAGGGCGAAAGCGTGACGCGCGAAGCCGCCATGGCGAAGTGGCACGCAAGCGAAGGCGCGCAACAGGTGATCGATGCGGCCGTGCAGCTTTGGGGCGGCATGGGCGTGCAAAGCGGCAATATCGTCGAATCGCTCTACCGGGAGATTCGCTCGCTGCGCATTTACGAAGGTGCGACGGAAGTGCAACAGCTGATCGTCGGGCGCGACTTGCTCAAGGCATACCACGCCGCGTAAGCGACTGCTGCGCGACGCTCTCTACGGAACCGGACGAAAGATGAAACAAGCCCTTCTTCCCGCAGGCTGGGTCAAGCCGCGCGGTTATGCCAACGGCGTCGCCGCTTCCGGCACACAGGTCTATATCGCCGGGCAGATCGGCTGGGACGAGAACGCGCGTTTCACGAGCCGCGAATTCGGCGCGCAGGCCGTGCAGGCGCTGCGCAATATCGTCGCCGTGCTCGAAACGGCGGGCGGCAAGCCCGAGCACCTCGTGCGCATGACCTGGTACGTGACCGACAAAAAGGAGTACCTGGCATCGCTGAAGGAAATCGGCGCGGCGTTTCGCGAGCTGATCGGCGACTACGACATCGCGATGAGCGCGGTTCAGGTGGTGGCGCTCATGGAAGACGACGCAAAAGTGGAAATCGAAGCGACGGCCGTGATTCCCGACGGCGCACGCCTCACGCGCCAATAGACCGCCCACGCAACGGAACGATCAGCTCATATAGCCAGCCGGAGACGCCATGCAACCCACCGCCCATGTCGATACGTTCGCACGCGATCATCTGCCGCCCGAGTCGCAGTGGCCCGACATGCTGCTCGACAATCCCGACGTCGCCTACCCCGCGCGCATGAATTGCGCCGTCGAGTTGCTCGACCGCGCGATCGAGGCCGGTCACGGCGAGCGCCCGGCCATCTGGTCGGATGTCGACGGCAAGCCGCAAGCGACCACGTATGCCGAGTTGCTCGCGCTCGTCAATCGCAGCGCGCGCGTGCTGGTGGAAGACATGAGGCTGCAGCCGGGAAATCGTGTGCTGTTGCGCGGACCGAACACGCTGCAGATGGCGGTGGCGTTTCTCGCGTCGCTCAAGGCAGGCCTCGTGGTGATTCCCACCATGCCACTGCTGCGCGCGAAGGAGCTCAAGCAGATTGCAGACAAGGCGCAGGTTTGCGCGGCTTTGTGCGACGTGCGGCTCACCGAAGAACTCGCGCGCTGCATGGACCCCGCCGACGAATTCTTTTACCAAGGCATCAAACAGGTCTGCTATTTCCACGACGACTCGCCTGGCACCCTGGAGGCGCTTGCTGCAGGCAAGCCGGCGGACTTCACGGCCTGCGACACGGCCAGCGACGACGTCTGCCTGATCGCCTTCACGAGCGGCACAACGGGCATGCCCAAGGGCTGCATGCACTTTCACCGCGACGTGATCGCAATGTGCGACCTGTTCCCGCGTTATGTGCTGAAGCCCACGGCCGAGGACGTGTTCTGTGGCACGCCGCCGCTCGCGTTCACGTTCGGGCTGGGCGGCCTGCTGTGTTTTCCGCTGCGCGCCGGCGCGTCGACCGTGCTGATCGAAAAGCTCACGCCGGCGCTGCTGCTCGACACGATCCAGCGCTTTCACGCGACGATCGCCTTCACCGCGCCCACGTTCTACCGGCAGATGGCGCCGCTCGTCACGCAGTATGACCTTGCCAGCCTGCGCAAGACGGTATCCGCCGGCGAGGCGCTGCCGCAGGCCACGCGCAACCTGTGGCGCGACGCGACGGGTATCGAGATGATCGACGGCATTGGCGGCACCGAACTGATCCACATCTTCGTCTCGTCCGCGGGGGCCGATGTGCGTCCCGGCTCGATCGGCCGCGCGGTGCCCGGCTACGTCGTGCAGGCGCTGGACAACGACCTGCAGCCGGTGCCGCCCGGCGTGACGGGCAATCTCGCCGTGCGTGGCCCGACCGGCTGCCGCTACCTCGCCGACGAACGCCAGACGGTGTTCGTGCGCGGCGGCTGGAACCTGCCCGGCGACGCGGTTTCCATCGACGCCGACGGCTATGTGTTCTATCAGGCCCGCTCCGACGACATGATCGTTTCGTCGGGCTACAACATCGCGGGGCCCGAAATCGAGACGGTACTCATGCAGCACCCTGCCGTGGCCGAGTGCGGCGTAACGGGCGTGCCCGACGAAGTGCGTGGGCAGGTGGTAAAGGCGTTCGTCGTCTTGCGCCCCGGCTTCAGCGCTGGCGACGCGCTGGTTGCCGAATTGCAGGAGTTCGTGAAGAACGCCGTGGCGGCGTACAAGTACCCGCGCCTGATCGCGTTTATCGACGCGCTGCCGCGCACCGAGACCGGCAAGCTCAAGCGCTCGGCGTTGCGGTCGATGTGAGGCGGCATCGGACCAAAGAAATACTACGTAAACCGTCAATTTTTTAACACCGTTGATCTGTCGCTCGGTCACGATATGTGCGTTATTTTGCTCATATTGAGAGACGATTGCAGTTTTGCGCAAAATTGCGCGCATTCTTCGCTGGTGGACGGCTGCCGTTTCGATGCGCAAAATTATGCGCAAAGAGTCCAATCCCAACCTATAATGCGCACCATGATGCGCAAAAAAACCGCAAATCTCTCGATTTCCAACGTCGAGCGCTTGTCAGAAGGCCTGCGCGCGACGCGCCGCGAGCGCAAGCTGACCCAGCAGGCCTTGGCGGAGCAGGCGGGCGTTGCCCGCCGTACCGTCACGAACGCTGAGCACGCAGGCAACGTCGGCATACGTGAACTCTGCCGCCTCGTCAACGCGCTCGGCTATGAAGTCGTGCTCCGCCCCATGGACACCGTGATCCTCGAGGACCTGAACGACATCTTCAAGGACGACGAATGACCGCCGACGCATCATTCGACCTCGAGCGGCTCCTGCGCGAAATCCGCAGTCTGGAAGTCCATACGCCGCAGGGCCCGAGCGGTCTGCTCGCGCGCGAAAGCCGCTTCGTCTTCAATTACGGCGACGTCGCGGACGTGGCCGCGGTGTCGCTCACCATGCCGGTGCGGCGCCAGAGCTATGCGAGCGGCGACCTCATGGGCGTCTTCGCGATGAACCGGCCAGAGGGCTACCTGCGCTTCGTCATCGAGGAGCGGCTCGCGCGCTACGGCGCGCCGGGCGACATGTTTCTGCTCTTTCTCGCTGGCACCAACCAGATAGGCCGGCTCACCTATTCCGTGCCGGGCGAGCGTGTGCCGCACAGCGATGGGGAGCGTCTGGACGAATTGCTGTCGTCGCCCTCGGGCCGGCTGTTCGAGCGCCTGATCGACCGCTATGCGCTCGGCTCGGGCATCTCCGGCGTGCAGCCAAAGGCCGTTGTGCCGCTCGCCGCCGAGGCCGCCTCGCGCCCCGCGGAACACACGGCACTGCCCCTGCGCACAGTGATCGTGAAGGCCGAAGGCGACGACTTTCCCGGGCTCGCGCGCAACGAATACTTCTGCATGTCGGTGGCGAAGGAGGCGGCGCTGGAAGTCCCCGACTTCTGGCTTTCCGACGACGGCAAGCTCTTCGTGATGTCACGCTTCGACCGCACGGCGAACGGCACGCCCCTCGGATTCGAGGACATGAGCGTGCTCACCGGCAAGGCGAAGTACGAGGGCAGCTACGAGATGATCGCGAAGGCCGTGGACATCTATACGCGTTCGGACCCGGCGCAAAAGCGGCGCCTGTTCGAGCGCATCGCTCTCTCGTGCCTGTTGCGCGACGGCGATGCTCATATGAAGAACCTGGGAATCCTCTATATTGATCCGACCGGGCCGCGCCGTCTTGCTCCGGTGTTCGACGTGGTCTGCACGGACATCTATCCGGATCTCGACGGGCGCATGGCGCTGAGCCTGAACCGGAGCAAGACTTTTCCGCTGCCGGCGGAACTCCATGCCTTCGCCCGGCGCCTCGATCTGCGGCAGACCGAAAGCGAGGAGATCATGGAGCGCCTGCACGACGCCTATCGCACAGTCGCCGAGCGCCTCTCAGACGACCCGCGATTCCACGAGGGCGATCTGCTCGCGAGGATCCGGCGAGCCGTCGAGCGGCCGGGCGTGAAACCCATCTCACGCCCGAAGCTCGTGCGTTAGGCGCGCGAGCACGGACATCGACGCGCCGGCCGCCCGCATCAGCTCTTGCCCGCCTCCTGCACCGCGAACGCCATGCGTTTGTCCACGGCGTCGTAGCGGCACACGACTTTGGCGCCCTCCTTCACGCCGCCCTTGAGCATTTCCTTCGCCAGCTCGTTCTCCACCGCCTGCTGCATCTTGCGCTTCAACTCGCGTGCACCGAATTCCGGCCGATATCCCTCCGATGCAAGGTGATCGATCACGCTGTCGTCGAACGTCAGGTCGATATCCTGGCTACGCGCCATGCGCCGGACCTGCTCGAGCTGCAGCCGCACGATCGAGCGCAGCTCGTCGCTGTTGAGCGGTTGGAACACGATGATTTCGTCGATGCGATTCAGGAACTCGGGCCGGAAGTGCTGGCGCAGCTCGCCCATCACGGCACTCTGCATCGACCCTTCGGCGCTGGAGAGGAAACCGGGCCCCGAGCGCTTTTGCCCCGAGACCACGTCGGAGCCAAGATTGCTCGTCGCGATCACGACCGTATTGCTGAAGTCGACCACGCGTCCCTTGCCGTCGGTGAGCCGCCCGTCGTCGAACACCTGCAGCAGCACGTTGTAGACGTCGGAGTGGGCCTTTTCGATCTCGTCGAGCAGGATCACGCAATAGGGACGGCGGCGCACCTTCTCGGTCAACTGCCCGCCTTCGTCATAGCCGACATAACCCGGCGGCGAGCCGATCAGCCGCGACACCGCATGGCGCTCCATGTACTCGCTCATGTCGATGCGCACGATGGCGTCCTCGTCGCCGAACACCACTTCGGCCAACGCCTTCGCAAGCTCGGTCTTGCCGACGCCCGTCGGCCCGAGGAACAGGAACACCGCCGTGGGCCGCCGCCCGCGCCGCAGCCCGGCGCGCGAGCGGCGCACCGCGTCGCTTACCGCGACGATGGCCTGCTCCTGGCCGATCACGCGCTCATGCAGCCGCTGTTCCATTTCGAGCAGTCGCGTGCGCTCCTCGGCGGTCAGCTGCGTGACCGGCACGCCCGTGAGCTTCGAGACGATCTCCGCGACATCTTCGCTCGTCACGTCGGAGGTCACCGTGCCGAGCTGACCTTTCCAGTCATTGGTGGCCTGCGCAAGCGCCTTTTCCTTGTCGGCGATCGGCTCGTCGAGCGTGTGCGCCCGCTCGAAATTCTTGCGCGTCGCCGCGTAGTCCTGCTCGCGCCGCAACTGCGCCAGTTCGGCTTCGAGCTCGAGAATCGCCGCGGGCCGCGAGGTGGCCGAAAGATGCACGCGCGCCGCCGCCTGGTCGACCAGGTCGATCGCCTTGTCGGGCAGGAAGCGCCCCATCACGTAGCGGTCCGACAGCTCGGCCGCCGACACGAGCGCGTCGTCGCGAATGGTGACGTGATGATGCACCTCGAGCTTGTCGCGCAAACCGCGCAGGATGTTGATCGTCTGATCGACGCTCGGCTCGGAGACGAACACCGGCTGAAAGCGCCGCTCGAGCGCCGCGTCTTTCTCGATGTACTTCTGGTACTCCGAGAGCGTCGTCGCGCCGATCAGGTTCAGTTCGCCGCGCGCCATGGCCGGCTTGAAGACGTTGGCGATGTCGAGGCCGCCTTCGCCGCCGCCCTGGCCCGCACCGACGATCATGTGCACTTCGTCGATGAAGAGCACGAGGGTCTCTCGCTGCGCCGCGATTTCCTCCATCACGCCCTTCACGCGCTCTTCGAATTCGCCGCGGTACTTCGCGCCCGCGATCAAACCGTTGACGTTCAGCTCGACGAGCCGCCGCCCGCGCAGCGATTCGGGCACGTCGCCGTTGAGCATGCGTTGAGCGAGGCCTTCGGCGATCGCCGTCTTGCCCACGCCCGGTTCACCGATCAGCACCGGGTTGTTCTTGCGCCGTCTCGCGAGCACTTCCACCACAGTCTCGATCTCGCTCGAGCGGCCGATCACCGGGTCGAGCTTGCCCTCGCTCGCGAGCGCCGTGAGGTCGCGGCTGTATTGATCGAGCTGCGGCGTCGCGCTCGGGCCTTTCGCGGCGGGCCGCTCGCGCTTGTCGCCTTGCGCCTCCACGAGCCGCTGCAACACCTTTTGAGGCGTGACGCCATAGCGGCCCAGCAGATGGCCCGCAAAGCTCTCCGGCACCTGCGTAAGGCCGAAAAGCAAATGCTCGGGGGCCACGTAGCTGTGACCCAGTTCGCGCGAAACAAGAAATGCGCGGTCGAGCGCGCCCTTCAGGCGTGGCGAGACGCCGATGCGGCCGTCTTCGGGAACGCCCGCGCCTTCGCGCTTTTGCGCATTGGCGTCGATGAACGCGCGCACGTCGTCGGGCTGAATGCCCAGACGCTTGAGGATCGCCGCGCCGGCGTCGTTGCCCGCGAGTTCGTAAAGCAGATGCTCCGTGTCGACCTCGCGCCGCCCGAACTGCACCGCCCGCTCCGCCGCGCGCTGCAGCAATTCGCGCGCCACGTCACTGAAATAGCGCTCGACGATGGCGCCGTCGCCGGCTTCCATCGCCTGCGGCGCGGGTTCGCCCGCCGCCTCACCGGCGTCGCCTGTGCCGTCGGCCTGCTGCGAGGCGCGAAACAGCGCCTCCAGCGGGCTCAAGGTGCGTTGATGCCGTGTCAGTTGCGCGTAGTGATAGTCGCAGACATCGAGAAAACGCCGCCTGCCGTCCTGCAATACGGCGACCCGCACCGTCGCGGGGCGCACGCCGCAGATATCGCAGTTGAACTGAGCCATTTCGTCTCCTTGGAAGCCGTGCGCAGCGCGCGCGGATGCGCCGCCCGCGACCAGGAATGGCACGAGGCATGCCCACGCGAGCGCCGCATGATTGCTCTAACGAATGCCGAAGCGAAGTTCAGACGTCATCGTAGCGTCGAATCGAACTGCGCGTCGTCAAGGAGACGTTTGCGAATCGATGAAAGGACTTGCGCCGCCTCAACCGTCCTGGCGGGCTGAGGAGTTGGCCGCATCGCGGGCTTGCGCCGCCGGGTCGCGTATCCATGCGCTCAGCAGGGTGGACGAAACGGCGAGGATCACCGGCCCGATGAAGAGCCCGACGATCCCGAAGGCGAACAAGCCGCCGAGCACGCCGGAGAGAATCAGCAGCATCGACAGATTGACGCCGCGCCGGATCAGCACCGGACGCACGAGGTTGTCGAGCATGGCGACCATCACGGACCACACCGCGAGCAGGATGGCCGCAACATGCGCGTCATGCACGAACAGCCAGATCACGCCGCCGAGCAGCGGCAGCGTCGGGCCGATCTGCGCGAGGCAAAACATGAGCATCACGGCGGTGAGCACGCCCGCTCCCGGCACCCCGGCCACCCACAGGCCAATGCCGCCGAGCGCCGACTGCAGGATCGCCGTCACGACGATGCCCAGCGCCACCGCGCGAACCGAAGCGCCCGCGAGCTTGACGGCCTGCTCGCCATAAGCGGGCGCCACGCGAATGGCGAAGCGCGTGACATAGTCGGCGGCCTGCTCGCCGCTGCTGTACAGAATGCCCGTGATGATGATCGTGATGAACATGTGCATGACGAACACGCCCACCGATGCGGCATGCCCGATCAACCAGTGCGCGGCGATCGAAACGTACGGTTCGAGCTGCGCGAGCAGGCCGCCAGGACCGGCGTCCGAAAACTCCTGCCACTTGCTGGCAATGCGGCCGCCCACCACGGGAATGTCGCTGACCCACTGCGGCGGCGCCGTCAACGCGTAGTCGGGCAGCTTGCGGATCAGCTCCATGATCTCGCCGCCGTGCAATGCGAGCGTCGAGATGGCTTCATAGAGTGGCAGCACGATCACGACCAGCAGAATGAGCAGCATCACGAGGGTGGCGAGCCAGCGGCGGTTGCCGCAGCGCCGCTCGATCGCTCTCATGGCGGGCCAGGTCGCGACGACGATCGTCGTCGCCCAGATCAGGCCCGGAAGGAACGGGCGCATGACGTAGAGGCTGCCGGTCGTCAGCGCGCAGAGTATGGCAACAACGAACAGGATGCGTGCCAGGTCAGGCATGGCTTGCGGCTTCACGTACTTCTCCTCACAGCAGGGCGCGCCTCATGGCGCCGACGCGCTAGTCTATATCGGATACGCTACGAATCCCTTTTAAAAGTGCCGCAGCGCTGCCGCCCGGAATGCACTCTGGAATAATGGCCCTTTCCCCGACCTTGCAACGAAGAAGAGCCAGCCATGACCGCAACCGATAGCAAACTGCCCTGCGTGCTCCTGACCAACGACGACGGCATCGACGCGCCCGGCCTCGCCGTGCTCGAAGCCGTGGCCGCCGAACTCGCGCACGAAGTCTGGGTCGTCGCGCCCGAACACGATCAGAGCGGCACCTCGCACTCGATCAGCCTGCATACGCCGCTGCGCGTCTCCCGGCACGGCGAACGGCGCTTCGGCGTGCTCGGCACGCCGGGCGACTGCGTGGTAATGGCCGTGCGCCAGCTCATGGGCGACGTGCGCCCTTCGCTCGTGCTCTCGGGCATCAACCGCGGCGGCAACCTCGGCGTGGAGACAATGTTCTCCGGCACGGTAGGCGCAGCCATGACGGGCCTGCTGCTCGGCCTGCCGTCCATCGCGTTGAGCCAGACCTTCCGCGACCGCGAGCGGGTGCGCTGGGACACCGCCCGCGCGCTCGCACCGGACGTGATTCGCCGCCTCGCCGCCGTGGCGCACGACGCGCCGGTCTGCCTGAACGTGAATTTTCCCGATATCGACGCGAGTGCGGCGGGACCGCTCACGGTCACGCGCCAGGGCGTGGGGCTCGTGCAAGGCATCGACGTCGTACCGCAGATCGACCCGCGCGGCATGGATTACCACTGGCTGCGCTTCAATCGCGGCCCGCGCGAAAACGGGCCGGACAGCGAAACGGCCGTGGTGAACTCAGGCCGCGTTTCGGTCACGCCGCTGCATTTCGAGCGCACCGACGAAAAAACCTTTGTCACGTTGCAGGCGGCGCTCGGCGCTGCCGCCTGAACATGGCTCGATCATCGTGACGATCATGCGCGCGCGGCGGACGCCATCGCCCGCGCGATGGCGTCGCGTATGTCATCAGGAATGCCAATCGACTTGTGGGTGTCGAGCGAGGTCGTCACGATGGTCTGGCGCGCCGCCATGCGCAGCACGCCGTCCACGCCCGTGCACGCCCACGCGAGCGTGAGCGACGCCCCGCCGAGACGCTCGACGTCGAGCGAAAGCCAGACCTCGTCGCCCATCTTGCTCACCGCCTTGAAATCCACTTCGAGCCGCACGGTCGGCATGCCCACGCGGCGAGCGCCGATCACGCCGTGATAACCCTCTTGCGGCAGCAACTCGTCGATCCACGACTCGACGAGATCGTTGAAGAGGACGAAATACTGCGGATAGAACACGATCCCGGCGGGATCGCACTCCGAGAAGTGAATCTTGTGTTTGCGGCGGTACGTGGGCGTCGCCATGCGTGTGTCTCCTGTCATGCCTGCTCGCCGCAGCGTCAAATCACGAGCCGCGACACTTTCACGCCCTCCAGCGACACGCCGGCCATGAGACCCGCATTGGTCAGCACGAACGCCTCCACGGGGCTCGTGGCGGTCGAGGTATCGACGTTGCCGTTCGCGCCTACCGTGACGAGCGCAACCGTGGCGTCCGCGCCGGCCGACCAGCCCTGGCTGCTCGTGAAATCGTTGAGCGCGACCGGGTTCATGAACGCGAAGATGATGGCCTTGGACTGCGCGCCGATCTGCAGACCGAACGAACCCGCAATGGTGCTGTAGTAGCCCGTCGTGCGGCCATCCACGCGCAGCGCGCCGGTACCGTATTGCCCGCCGATCCAGAAGCCTGCCGAAAGAACCTGCGGAAAGACGAGCACGCCGCTCGACTTCGAGATCAGTTCCTGCGACCCGCTCACCGTGTTGTAGAGGCGCGTGAGCGTGGCGTCGACGCCCGCGTCGATCGAATTGCGCTTCGCGGTGTTCTGCGCTGCGCTGCTCTGCGAGCCTGGCGGTGTTGTCGTGCAGCCGGCAAGCGCAAGGCCGCTGGCGGCGAGAGCGGCACTGGAGCTGAGAAGAAATTGACGTCGGCGCATGAGAGGGTTCCTGTGCAAATGGGACTTCGAATGTCCGCGCCGGCCCGATCCTGGAAATTCGTGCCGCGCGCAAAGCGCTACAGGATAGCGCGCATGGCCGTCGCCGGGGCAAACCCGCAATCCGGTGCGTGGACACCCGATCTCCCGGGCGCCCGGCCGGCGGCGGCGGCCATGACCGCTCATCCTTGGGGGTATAGGACCATGCAGCGGGCATCGAGTTCGCACAGAGATGTAAGGAAATGCTCAGCCGCAGGCGTTTCGATGCAACGCAACATCGTCGGGCTTTTCGAATCCGTTCGATATCGGCAGGGCGGCCGCGTCGCTAAATTGTGGACATACCAGGGCGCAAGTTGTGATTCCCCATGCAGCGGCGCCCCGCCTGATCACAAAGAGTTTCGCCATGCTCCCCACTACGCCAGATCGATCGCCACAACCGCGCCCCCCGATGCTCACGCGTGCCTGCGACCGCCTGAGCGGCGCCGGCGTCTATCTGCTGCCGCCGCTCTATGTGGGCTTCGTCGCCATGCTGTTCCTGCTCTGCCGGGCTCCGGTCGGCGCCTTCTGGCTGCTGGCCGCGGCCGGCGCGCTCGCGGGCGCCATGGGCATCTGCGCGCTGGTCTTCTATGCGGCCAGCGCCCTGCACGTCGCCCCGCCCCTGCCGGCGACCACACGCGCCGCCGTTTCCCGCGGCACGGCCCGCCCGATGCCGCAGCGATTCGTGCAGATGACCACGCGCACGTGCAGCCAGCACTGCGCCGGGACCGATGGCGCTCGCACGCGGTTCACGGTGTCGTGCTTTCACGCACATTGCCACTCGGGCAGCGCAAGTAAAGAGACCCACTGAGCGGTGAATTGAGCCGTGAATTGAGCGGCGAACTGCGCGGCCACGCCCGACTTCACGGTCAGGCAAACTCCGACAACCATACGTAATCCCTGACTTATAATGGCCAAAACCATGACAGAGCAACGCGCGCGCTAAATCCGGCTCTGCATGTCTCGCCCTCCGGCTCATCCGATTTCAGGCGACACGCTCACGACCATGACGAAAGCAACGCAAGATGTGCGGATCGTGGTGGCCGACGACCATCCAGTCGTGCTGACGGCGATCAGCGATTATCTCAACACCACGCCGGGCTTCAGGGTAGTCGCGAAAGCCGCTACCGGCGCGCAACTCATCGACGCCTTGCGCGACACCGAGTGCGAGCTGATCATCACCGACTTCTCGATGCAGGGCGACGTCGAAGATGAAGACGGCCTGCGGCTCGTCAGCCGCTTGCGGCGGCTCTATCCCGATACGCCCGTGATCGTGTTCACGATGGTCACCAACGGCGGCATCCTGCACCAGCTTGCGCAGCTCGGTGTGGCCGGACTCATCGGCAAGGATGAGCCGATTCCCGCGCTCGGCGAAGTCTGCCGGCGCGCGCTCGCGGAACCGGGCACGGCGCTTTCCGCGCGGATTGCCGAGCGGCTCGCGAAAGAAGGCTCGACCGTCGGCGAATTTCAGCGCAATCAGCCGCTATCGCCGCGCGAACTCGAAGTGGTGAGGCTCTTCGCGCTCGGCCTGAGCGTCACCGAAATCTCGAAGCGCTTGAACCGCTCGGTCACCACCGTCGCCACGCAAAAGCGCGCGGCCATGCGCAAACTCCATCTCGAATCGAATGCCGATCTGATCCGTTACGCCGGCGAACACGGATTCGCGTAATGCCACGCTCCGCCCGTCGGGACGCGTTCACCCAGGCCTCGCCGTATGAAGCGCTCAGGGCGCTCGAGCGCAACCTGAAGCGGGAGAGACGCGTCTTCGCGATGCTCACAGGCCTGCTGATCTTCGCGGCGCTGTGCATGGCGGCCGTCGCGATCGGCAGCCTGGGGTTCGCCGCGCTGCGCGTGCAGGCGCTAGAGGCGATCGCCTTGAGTGCGAACGCCAACGCGCGGCTCGAACGGCAGGTCACGATACTCGGAAGCGCGGCAGTTCTCCTTGTGAGCGCAGACTCGTCCGCACTCGCCCCACCCACGAACGCCACATCATTGCTGCACTGCTCCCCGGTGTTCAGCAACGGCATGGATGGCGCATCGGATCTGAGTGCGGCCTGCGATCGCTTCGTGGCAGCCGCCACGACAGTTGCACCAGTCGTCCCGGTCATATTGTTGAAGGTCGACGGCAGTGCCGCGTACGGGCACGACATCGCGCCGGAGGGTTTCCAGTTGCCTTCGGGCGACGCCACGCGCCTGCTGGCCGACACGGTGCTCCTGCGCATCGCGGCGCGCGGGCAGGATGTCACCGCCCTGGCCCGCGCGGTAAAAGTCGTCTGGTTCCGGCCGCCGCCGACACTCGGTTTTGCGCCCAATCTCGCACTCGGCGCGCTGCCGGTGCTAAGGGACGGCAAGCCCTACGCGTTCGTCATCACGAGTGTGGATGTCGACACGCTCAACCGCACGCCCGCAGGCGCTCCCCCCTTGATCGACGCCACGCTGTTCAACGTGGACGGCGACGTGCTCACCAGCCCGCCGACGCCCGCTGCGGCACAGTATCTCGACCGGATCGTCGCGCCACTGCCGCGCAGCACCTTCCACGTCCTGCCGCGCTTCGGCTACGTATGGCGCGAACCGCCGCTCGCGCACGCCTTCGGGCACTACACCGTGGCACTCTCGTGGCGCGACTTCTTCACGCTGATCCGCACGCCCGCCCTGATTGTTCTCGCACTCACGGCGGCACTCATCGCGATGCTCTTCGCGCTCTCGCGCTACTGGAATCGGCGCGTACTCACGCGCAACTACGACGAAGCCACCCGCGCGCTCGAAGGCGAGCTGCTCAACCATTTGCTCGTTCACGCCACGCCGGTTGGCCTGTGCATCGTCAGGCGCAGCAACTTCGAGATCGTCGTGGCGAATCAGATCGTGCGCAACGTGCTCGGACTCGACGAGCACGCCACGCGTCTGCCGAGCGCCCTGTGCGCGGAATTCGAGAAGCACACGCCGTGGCCAGAAGCCGCGAGTCACATTGAAAAGACGCCGATGTACGAGCTGCCCTACTCGCTCGAGCGCCCCGATGGGGAGGGCCTGCATCTCGCCATCACCTACGCGCCCGCCACCATGAATCGCGAAGACGTGATGTTCTGCGCAGTCGCCGACATGTCCAAGCACTATGAAGTCGAGCGGCTGCTGCGCGAAGCGAAGCGCCTGAGCGACGAAGCCGCGCGCGCGAAAGTCAGCTTCTTTGCGGCGATGAGCCACGAGATCCGCACGCCGCTCGGCTCGCTCGTCGGCAATATCGAGTTGATGGCGCGCGGTCCGCTCGCGCCGGAACAAGGCGCGCGCGTGCAGGCCATGCAGATTTCCGCGGCCGAACTGCTGCAGATCGTGAGCGACGTGCTCGACTTTTCGAAGATCGATGTCGGCCAGATGAAGCTGGTCGAAGAAGCCGGGTCGATTGCCGGACTGCTCGTGCGTATCGCGCTCGCCCACGCCCCGCTCGCCGTGCGTCAGCGTTTGCCGTTCTACCTCGTGATGGACCGCGCCATTCCGGCTCAGCTTCACTTCGACGCCATGCGGCTCGCGCAGATCGTCAACAACCTGCTCAGCAACGCGTTCAAGTTCACGCGCTCCGGCAAGATCGTGCTGCGGGCGCACTGGCGCGAAAGCGCCCTGGAGATCAGCGTGAGCGACTCCGGCGGCGGCATTGCCGAAGACCTCAAACCGCTCCTGTTCCAGCCCTTCACGCAGGGCGACGCCCACAAGCTCACGCAGGCGCGTGGCACCGGGCTCGGGCTTTCCATCTGCGCGCGCCTGACCGAGTTGATGCACGGGCGCATCGCGCTCGACAGCGCGCTCGGCGTGGGCACGCGCGTCACGGTCACGCTGCCGTTGCACCCCGAGGGCGAGGCCACGGCAGGCGAAGCATGGACGCTGCCCGACGCGCATCCCGCCATCTTGTGCCGTGCGCCCGAAAACCACGAATGGCTCGCCAACCTGTTCGATGCGCGTGTGACCACGCCAACCTTCCTGAGCCTCGACGAACCGCAGCGCGAGGGCACGTTCGACTATGTGCTCGTGACCGACGAGTTCTCGCGTGACGATGTTGCGCGGCTCCAGCCAGCCGGCATGAAAATCGTGTGGCTGCGCCAGGACGGCCCACTCGTGCCCCTCGAACTCGCCGACGGCGCCGTCGAAGTGAGCCTGTACAGTCTGAGCGGCATCCGCGCGGCGACACAGTTGCTGGGGCGCGGCGCGGCGGCGGCGGCAGCCGTTGAGACGCCGCGCCATCTCCCCATCAGCGGGGAACGCTTCGTAACCCTGAATGTTCTGATCGCCGAAGACAACCTGCTCAACCGCGGCCTGCTGCGCGACCAGCTGCGCACGCTCGGCGCAAGCGTGGTTGAAGCGAAAGATGGCGAGGAAGCTCTCGTGCGGCTGGGCGAGCATCAAGTGGATCTCGTGCTGACCGACCTGAACATGCCGGGCATGAACGGCAGCGCGCTGCTCAAGGCGGCGCGCGCGAAGTTCCCTCTGCTGCCGATCTACGCGCTGAGCGCCGACGCGCTGCCCGAGCAGATCG
Organism: Paraburkholderia sp. J7; assembly: GCF_905220155.1. Lineage (NCBI taxonomy): Bacteria > Pseudomonadati > Pseudomonadota > Betaproteobacteria > Burkholderiales > Burkholderiaceae > Paraburkholderia > Paraburkholderia sp. J7. The sequence continues at coordinate 62,902 of NZ_CAJMYZ010000008.1, forward strand.
CCCAAGGGCGCGCGCTGGGCTTCACCGATTACCTCACCAAGCCGCTCGCGCTCGCGGAACTCGCGCGCGTGCTGGCCTGCGTGTCTGAACAAATTCGCGCCGGGCATCAAACCAGCGAGACCGCAGCAGGAACTGGACGACCCAGCCATGCATCTGAAGAGGATACCGAAGTACCTGAAGACGAAGAGCCGCCTCGCTTCCCGACACTCGCTCGGGCGTTCGCCGACCTCTTCATCGAGCAGGCCGACCGCGACATCGCCGAGTACGCCCACATCGCGCAGCAGCGCGATTTCAATCGCCTGCGCGAGTGGGCGCACCGCGTGTCGGGCGGCCTTGCGGTGCTGGGCCCCTCGATGCTCAACGAAGCCTGCCTCGAATTGCGCGCAACGCTGCGCGAGGCGGGCGAATGGACCGGCGACGTGAGCGATCTCGCCTCGGCAGTCGTCGAGGAACTCGAAGCCATGCGCGCGCTCGCGTCGCACCGCGACGCCGTGTGACCGCCAAAGGATTCGCGTCGCGCTCAGCGCGTGCGTTGCAGGAATACGGGGGCGTCAGCGGGCGCATCCATCGGGCAAGCTTCGTTCTGCAGACGTACGCACCACTGACGCAATGCGGTGTCCTCGAGCGGGCAGCACACCGGGTTGCGCGGCGTGACGTGCCGGTGCGCACCAAGACGCAGCGCGAAGCTCTCCGGAAGCACAAGGCCGCAAGACGTTTCGCTCGTGCCACGCGCAAGCGGCGCGAACCCCGAAGCCGCATGCGGCTCGTCCTCCATGGATTGATGCTGGGGCAGGCGCGGTGCCCAGCGCATGCCGGGCGCACGTCGGAAAGAAAATGCAGACATGGACGTTTCCGCCCTTCGCGGGCGACTCCTGGGTCATATCGGACAGCTTCGATATTCATCCGAGTCTTGCGCCCGATCCATAGAATCCCTTCTAAATGCGCCCACGGCCGCGACATCGCGCCGCGCTTATGACCGCCCTCAGATCTGCGGGCTCCCTGCGCAAACGTGAAATGCCGTGTTAGACTCCGCCGCGCAATCATTCTCATTCTCATGAATTCACGCAAGCACTCACTGCTGACCGCATGGCTTGGCCTCGTCGCCATGTGGCTCATCGTGCTTGCACCGCTCGTGAGCCAGCTCGTCGCCGCGCAGCACGCGCACGATCCGGACGCCACGCTCTGCTCGGCCATGCAACCGGCCGGGACCGGGAGCACGCCGCATCTTTCGCACGACGATGCATTCGGCGCATGCGGCTACTGCCACCTGCTCGAGCATCATGTGGCGATGCCTTCGGTCGCCGCGCCCGGGCCGCTGGGCGCACTCGTTCTCGCGCGCGAAACGATCGCGCCGCCCGTCACGCACGACCTCCCCTTAGGCGCCTTCCCGTCGGGCAGGCCGCGCGCCCCACCCGTTCTTTCCTGAATTACGCCGTCATCGTCCCGCCGATCGTGATCTGATTGCGTGCGCAACGAGCACGCATGACGCGCGCGGCAGCTCGTTTCCCGTTTTCAGGAAAGCATCTCATGTCCACGCTCGCCACGCGTGGCGCTGGCGTTCGCTTGTGCGAACGCGCGACGCCGCGCGCGCTTCGGCACGCCGGGCGCCTCGCGCTCGCCATGCTGCCGCGCGTCTTGCCGCTGCCTCTCATTGCGCCCATCGCCGTTCAGGCAGCCCATGCCGCCGAGGCGCAAACCAACGCCGCCTCGGCCGCCACGCTGCCCGCGGTCACAGTCAACGCGACCGCTAGTACCGCAGCGACGCCCGCCGTCGACCCGAACCTGCCCGCGACGGTGGAAACCGTCACGCCCGCGCAATTCGGCAACTGGAACGTCGTCAACACCGAGGACGTGCTCAAGTACCTGCCCAATCTCGCGGTGCGCAAGCGCTACGTGGGGGACTTGAATTCGATCATCGCCGTGCGCGGCACGAGCAATGCACAGAGCGCGCGCGGCCTCGTCTATGCCGACGACCTGCTGCTCTCCAATCTGCTCGGCAACAGTTACAGTTTTCCGCCACGCTGGTCGATGGTGTTCCCCGACCAGATCCAGCAAGTGGATGTGATCTACGGACCGTATTCCGCGCTCTATCCCGGCAACTCGCTCGGCGCCACCGTGCTCATCACCACGCGCATGCCGAAAACGTTCGAAGCGAACGCGGACGTGAAGGCGTTCACCCAGCATTTCAGCCTTTACGGCGTGAACCAGAACTTCAACGGCAGCGAGACAAGCGCCTCGATCGGCGACCGTATCGGCAAGTTCTCGTATTTGCTTGCCGTGAACCATCTGGAGAACACGAGCCAGCCGCTGCAGTTCGCCACGCTCGCGCAGTCGACGAAACCCGCTCAGCCGGGCGACGTGCCCGTGCATGGCGCGTACTTCTACAACAACCAGACGAACACGCCCACGGTCGTGCTCGGCGTGAACGGCGAAGGCATGCAGCATACGGTGCAGGACCAGTTCAAGCTGCGCATGCAGTACGATTTCACGCCCACCGTGCAAGGCGGCGTGACGCTCGGCTACTGGCACCAGACCTACAACAACGCCACTTCGACCTTCCTTTATGACGCGAACGGCAACCCCGTGTATAGCGGCAAGGTGTCGATCAACGGCTACGAATACACGATACCCGCCGCCGCGTTCGCACCGAGCCGGGGCTGGAGCGAAAACTGGCTGTATGGCGCGACGCTGCGCACCCACCAGGCCACCGGCTGGAACGCGCAAGCCATTGCTTCGTACTACGACGTGAGCAACAGCGTGGCGCGCACGGCAAACGCGGGGGGGCCAGGCAACGGCCCCGGTGTCATGACGCTCGGCGACGGCACCGGCTGGAAGACGCTCGACCTCAAGACGACGTGGACGCCCGCCACGCCCGATGCCGGCCTCGCCGCGCACTGGCTCACGTTCGGCTATCACTACGACGACTACGCGCTCGACAACCGCACATACAACACGCTCGCGTGGCGCGACGGCGGCGCGAGCAGCTTCGCCAATGCCTTCGCGGGCAAGACCGAAACCCAGGCGGTCTACGCACAGGACGCCTGGCGCTTTCTCCCGCGCTGGAGGTTCGTGTACGGCGTGCGCTATGAGAGCTGGCGCGCGTACGACGGCTATCAGGCGCTCGGCAGCGTGAATGTGCCTTACGCGAACGTGGGCGACCATCACTTCTCGCCGAAAGCTTCGCTCTCGTTCGACGTGACCGACGACCTCACGCTGCGTGCTTCGATTGCGCGCGCCTACCGCTTCCCGACCGTGAGTGAGTTGTTCCAGGGGCAGGTAAATGGCTCCTCCATCGTCAACAACAACCCGAACCTGCGCCCCGAGGACGATCTCTCGAAGGAACTGAGCGCCGAATGGGCGCACTGGAACGGCCTCTTTCGTTTGACGCTCTTTCAGGACGACGTAAAAAACACGATCTTCAGCCAGACCGATACGACGGTCATTCCGAACGTCACGAACTTCCAGAACATCGGCAAGGTGCGCTCGCGCGGCGTGGAAACGAGCTACCAGGGTGAAGACGTCATGCTGCACGGGCTCGATCTTGCGGCGAGCGTGGCGTACACGCAGTCGAAGATCCTGGAGAACGCGCAGAACCCGGCGAGCGTGGGCAAGTACTTCTATCGGATTCCGCTGTGGCGCGCGAATCTCGTCGCGACGTACCGCTTCGACGCGCGCTCGGCACTCACGTTCGCCGCGCGCTACTCGGGGCGCCAGTACAACACGCTCACCAACACGGACACGAACCCGAACGTGTTCGGCGGCACGAGCACGTACACGGTCGCCGACGTGAAGTACACCTTCCGGCCGACGAAAAAGAGCGAGATCGGCGTGGGCGTCGACAACCTGTTCGACGCGCGCTACTTCGTCTATCACCCGTATCCCGGCCGCACGTACTACCTCGAAGCGAAGCTCGGCATTTGATCGCCTCCGCGTTTTCGTTTGAATCATCCATGCATTCGAGCCGCGCTGGCTCGACAAGGAGTCCCCGATGTCCACGATATCCGACCCGGTGAGCGCGCCGCCTGTCCGCGCAGCCCAGCCCGGCTACCGCACGCTGTGGCGCTGGCATTTTTACGCAGGCCTCTTCGTCATGCCCCTGCTGCTCGTGCTCGCCATCACGGGCACGATCTACTGCTTCCAGCCGCAGATCGAACCGCTGCTCTACCCGCATCGGCTCGTGGTCGCACCGGCGGCAACACCGCGCCTGCCCGTGGATGCGCTGCTGGCCCGCGCGCGCGCCGCGATGCCAGCGGATGCGCGTGCGTTGCGTGCGCACGTCGAATCGAACCCTGCGCGCAGCGCCGAGTTCGTTTTCGCGCTGCCTGGCGGGACCAAAGAGAGCGTGTACGTGAATCCGTACGATGGCGCGGTGCTCGGTACGCTCGATGTCGATCGCCGCTTCATGCAGGTCGTCCGCATGCTGCATCGCAAGCTCCTGCTCGGCAAGCCGGGCGAATTGCTCATGGAACTGGCCGCCTGCTGGACGCTCGTGATGATCGCCACCGGCATTGCGCTCTGGTGGCCGCGCGCGGGCGATTCGTGGCGCACTGCGCTGCTGCCTCGCTTTAGCGCGAGCGGAAGGCCATTCTGGAAGAGCGTGCACGCGAGCGTCGGCATCTGGCTCGCCGTGGGCGCGCTCGCGTTCGTGTTGAGCGGCTTGCCGTGGACGGGCTCGTGGGGCAAGCAGTTCAAGGCGCTCGCCACGCGCGCGAGTCTCGGCGCGCCGCGCGGCGCATGGGGCGGCGGCCTCGCGCTGAAGTCTGCGCTGCCGGGTGTGCCGGCCGCCGTCGCGTCCGCCGCTAGCGCAACCGCGGCGCATCCTCGCGCAAGCCGCGCCGATCGTCAGGAACAGGGAGAGCACGCGGGACACGACATGGCATCGATGCCTGGCATGGTGATGGACGACATGCCGCTGCCGCTCGTGCCCTGGGCGGTCGGCGCGGTTCCCGTGCCGCACTCGCCAGAAGCGCCCGGCGCGTCCGGCGCACCGCAACACTGGACGCTCGCTCAAGTGGTCGCCCAGATGCGCGATCTCGGCGTGCGCGACGGCTACGACATCGTGCTGCCCGCCGCGCCCGATGACGTCTACACGGTTTCGTACTTCCCGGCCGATCCGAAAGCGGAGCGCACTGTGTATATCGACCAGTACAGCGGCGCCGTGCTGAAGGACATCCGCTATGAGGATTACGGCGCAGTCTCGCAAGCCATTTCGTACGGGACGTCGCTGCACATGGGCCGCTACTTTGGCCTCGCGAACCAGCTGATCTGCGCGGCGATCTCACTGGGCCTCGGCGCGCTTGCGGCAACCGGCTTCGCGATGTGGTGGATGCGCCGTCCCGCGCGCAAGATGGGGGTATCTGGCACGCTGGCTGCGCCACCGCGCGAGCACGCCGCGCCGCCGTTGCGTGCCTGGAAAACCGCTCTCGTGCTGCTCGGCATCGTGTTTCCGCTGATGGGCGCGACGCTCGTGGCGGTCTGGCTGTTCGACCGCGCCGCCTTCCGGCGTCCGTAGAGGCAACGGCACCGTGAACGGCCCCGCGGTAATCTGCGGACACAATTGCGTCTGAACCTGGCTGCCCCAAACGGTTTCAAACGTATATATGCGGAGATCATCGTGTTGCGCCTAATTTCGGCACTTGGCGCGGCCGCGGTGCTTGCGGGCTGCGCGGTCGCGCCTTATCCGGCTTACCCCGGCTATTACGGCTATGGCTACCCCTACTATTCAGGCTATCCGTACGCGTACGGTTACGACTACTACCCCGGTTATTTCGGCGGCGGCTATGGCGGCATCACCATCTGGGGCGGTGGCGGCGGATGCTGTTATCACCACGGCTGGCACGGCGGCCATGGTGGGGGCTGGCACGGCGGCGGTGGACACGGCGGCGGCTGGCATGGAGGCGGTGGCGGCACGTGGCAAGGCGGCGGCGGTGGCATGGGAGCGGGCGGCGGCCACGGCCACTAACCGCTCATACCGCGACCGGCCTCTTCAACCGGCCCCTGCGCCCCACGCGCGGCCGTAGCGCCTACACGCGCCCGTTCACGGGAATCAGCGCTCCCGTCACTGCCTGCGCGTCGGCGCCCAGCAAAAACGCAATCACCGTCGCGATCTCGCGCGGCTGCACCCAGCGCGTGAAATCGGCGTCCGGCATGTCGGCGCGGTTTTGCGGCGTGTCGATGATGCTAGGCAAAATCGCATTGACCGTCACGCCCTTGTCCTTCAGCTCTTCCGCAAGCGCTTCCGTCAGGCGCGCCACACCCGCCTTCGACGCCGAATACGCGCCCATCCCGAGCCCTGCCTTGAGCCCCGCGCCCGCGCCGATGTTGACCACCCGCCCAGCGCCGCTCTTCATGAGATCAGGCAGCGCGGCCTTCGAGGCATTGAGCGCCGTCTTTACGTTCAGATCGAACATCAGATCCCACGTGCGCGGGTCGCCGTCGCCGATGGTTTCCCATCGGAACGCGCCCGCCACATTGACGAGCGCGTCGAGGCCGCCGAGTTTGTCATGCAGCGTGCCGAACGCCGCCTGTGCCGCCTGCGCGTCGACGAGATCGACGCCGCCCATGCACAGCGCGCCCGCGAGCGCGGCGGGCAGCGCTGCCGCGTCGGGCGCTGCGCCGCGGCCGATCAGCGCCACGCGCGCGCCGCGTTCGGCCAGCGATTGCGCCGTCGCCAGACCCAGGCTGCCAAAACCGCCCGTTACCGCGACCACCTTGCCGTTCAAACCGTTTTCCATGTGCTTGTTCCTTTCGTTGCTTCACTAACCTGAATTCGATGCCGTCCGCGCGATCCGTGCGGGCGCCGCTCGCGCCACGTTACGCGAGGCGCGGCCTTCCATCAACCCGCGCGCATTCATCCGTGGCGCGCATCCGTGCGCACCGGGGCGAGCGCACGCTGCTTGCGCAGGTTCTCCGTGGTGTCGCCGCCGCCGTCCGCGCGCCAGCCCGGCGGCAGGAACACGTAGCGCACGGCGGTCCAGAGGGTCTTCGCCGTCACGACATCGCGTGCGAGCGTCGCCCAGTGTTCGAGTTCGACGACGAACGGATTGCGCGAGCGCACGGGCGTCACGAGGCCGTAGCGGCACGGCTCTTCGGCGCGCTCTTGCACATATGTGCCGAACAGCCGGTCGAAAACGATCAGGACTCCGCCATAGTTCGCATCGAGGTAGTCGACGTTCGAAGCATGATGCACGCGATGGTTCGACGGCGTGTTGAACACGTACTCGAGCCAGCCGAGCTTCGGAATCCACGTGTTGTGCAGCCAGAACTGATAGAGCAGGTTCAACGAGAGGATGGCGAGCACGACTTCGGGCCGCACGCCGAGCCATACGAGCGGCGTGAAGAACATGGCCGGCCCGGTGAGCTTGCCGGTCCACCCGAGCCGGTACGCCGAAGAAAGCGTCAGCTGGTTCGGCGAATGGTGCACGGCGTGCGTCGCCCAGAAGAAGCGGATGCGGTGCGACGCGCGGTGATACCAGTAATAGCAGAACTCCTGACCGATGAAAACGAGCAGCGCAAGCGCAACGGTGTCGATATTCAGCGTGAAGAGGCGGTGCTCCCAGGCGAAGTCGAAGATGGGCGTGGCGAGCGAGAGCGGCAAGAGCGCGAAGAGCTTGCGGCCCGCTAGATCGGCGAGCGAGAGCCAAACTTCAGACCAATCGAAGGGGGCCTCTCCTTTGGTTTCGCGGCGCTTCCTGAAGGTGAGCACGCATGCCTCGATCAGCGAGACAGCGACGACGAACAGCGTGACATAGAACGCGAGTTTTCCTGTGGTGAGCATGATGGATCGTGTGCAAAAGGCGCGTCTTGCGCGGTGAAGAAAGACGCGTTTTGCACGGGAAACAGCACCTGCAGCGCGTCGGATGAAGGGCACTGTAGTGGCGCTCGCGGGGAAAGACCACGCGCAAAGTATGTCGGGATATGTCACGCGCGCGGCGCGCGAAACCCGCCGGCACGCCCGCCGCCCCGCGTGCGCGGGATGACGCCGGCGAGAGCCTCGCGACGTGTAACACCGCGACATGGTTTATGACGCGACTTCAAAAGAGCGCAGCCCTATAGTTCGTTCCGCTGACACGCCACAGCGTGCCCTACGAAACGAACCGCAAGGACCTCTGATGAAAACGCTCCCTCTCGTCGTCGCCGCAATCATCGGCTTCGCCAGCGCCCCCGCTTTCGCCGGATGGTCCGGCCACGGCACGGCGTACACGCCCCACGGTACGTACAACGGCGCGCACTACGGGTCCTGCGGCGGCGGCACCTGCTCGCATGCGGGCGGCGTGGCCGGTCCCTGGGGCGGCGTCGCCACCAACAGCGGCTCCGTGACCCGCACCGCGCCCGGCCAGTTCAGCAACAGCGGCACGGCCTACGGTCCGAACGGCCGCTCGGTCCAGCATTCGGGCGATACGAGCTGCGCGAGCGGCACCTGCTCGCACAACGGCTCGCTCGACGGCTCGGACGGCCGCAGCGCGAGCACCTCGGGCAGCGTCACACGCACGGCGCCGGGCCAGTACTCATCGACGGGCACGGTTACGACCGGCAACGGCAACACCTACGGGCACACGGCGTCCACCTCCTGCGCGGGCAGCACGTGCAATCGCTCGGGCACTGTAACGGGCACGCAGGGCGGCAGCGTCTACCACTCGGGCAGCGCCACGGGCGTCGGCACCGGCGTCGTCACGACGGGCGGCGGCACGACCGTCGTCCACGGCGGCACGGTGACCACGAGCGGCACGACGGTGGTGCATGGCACGGTCGCTACAACCGGCACGACGGTCGCCGTCGTGGGCGCCCCGGCTCCCGCCCCCGCGCCGGTGGTCGTGACGCCGCCGCCGCCCAGCACCACGGTGTACGTCGCTCCGCCGCCGCCCGCGCCCAAGACGGTGGTTGTCGCACCCGCGCCGGCACCTGCGCCGCAGACGGTTTATGTCGCACCGCCCGCACCGAAGACCGTCTATGTCGCGCCGCCCGCTCCGAAGGTCGTGTACGTGGCTCCGCCGGCACCCAAGGTCGTGTACGTGGGCCAGCCGCTGCCGCGCGCCGTGTACATCGCGCCGCGCCCCGCCGTGTGGATTCCCGGCCACTGGGTCGGTCGCGTGTGGATTCCCGGCCACTGGGCCTGAATCGCCACGGGCGGCTGCGCGCTCGCTTGACCGGCAGCCGCTACTCGTTTCACCGGTTTCATTCGCTTTATCAACCGGCCGGCAAGCTACGTCGGCCACCTCACGGAGAACACCATGAAGAAGATGATCGCTGCCCTCGTTTTGTGTATCGTTTCAGCAGCGGTTTGCGTGCCGGCATCGGCTCAGGCCTTGCCAGGCGGTACAGGCGCGCCGACCAGTGCGGCAAACAGCGCGCGAGTCGAACGCATGATGGCGCAGTTGCAAGGGCGCTTCGCCGCCGCGAACACGACGCACGACGGCAAGCTCACGCGCGAACAGGCGCAGGCGGGCATGCCGATGGTCGCGCAGCACTTCGACGAAATCGACGCGCAAAAGGCCGGCTTCGTCACCCTCGCGCAGATCGAGGACTTCATGCGAGCGCGCGCAGCAGCCCGATGAACGCCGGAGGCGTCAGATGGAGCAGGCAAACAGGATCATCGTGCTCGACGACGAAGCCGAACTGCGCAACATGCTGCAGCGCTTTCTCACGAGCCAGGGTTTCGAGGTACGCGCCGTTGCCGACGGCAAGCGCCTCGACCGCCTGCTCCAGCGCGAGCCCTATGACCTGCTCGTGCTCGATCTCATGATGGAGCCAGAAGACGGCCTCACGGTCTGCCGCCGCCTGCGCGCCGAAGGCCAGACGTTACCGATCCTCATGCTCACGGCAAAGGGCGACGCCGCCGACAAGGTGATCGGCCTCGAAACGGGCGCCGACGACTACCTCGCGAAGCCCTTCCTTCCCGACGAACTGGTCGCGCGCATTCGCGCCCTGCTGCGCCGCCAGAAGATGGCCGCAGGCGAGCCCACGGTCACCTCGCAGCTGCTGCGCTTCGGCGACTTTCAGTTCGACGTTGGCAAACAAACGCTCTACCGCAGCGGCGCGCCGGTCGAAGTCCACTCCGCGCAGATGCTGCTGCTTCACGCGCTCGGCTCGTCGCCGAACCGCGCCGTGAGCCGCGAGATTCTGCTCGCGCGCGCACGCGGGCGCGACCACAACGCGCTCGACCGCAGCGTGGACGTGCAGATCCTGCGCCTGCGCCAGATCGTCGAGGACGATCCCGCCAAGCCGCGCTTCATCAAGACCGTCTGGGGCATCGGCTACATGCTGGTGGCCGGCGTCGAATCGTAATGCGCCTGCGGCTGCCGCGCTCCCTGCTCTCGCGCAACATCGCGCTGCTGGTGGCGCTCGTCGCGCTGTCGCAAGTCTGCTCGCTCGCCGTGCTTCTGCACTTCGTGCAGCGCCCGCGCATCGAGCGCGCCTCGATCATCTTCGCCGATTACGTGAAGCTGCTCGACACCACGCTCGCCGCCATGCCGCCCGTTGAGGGGCGCGCGGCAGCCGCGCGGCTCGAGACGCGCAACACCGCGCCGCCGCAGGCGCCCGCCGAAACGCACCCGAGTCTCGTCGACTTTTTCCGCACCTGGCAGCGCGATGTGTTCGTCGAAGCGCTGCAACGCCATCTGCCGCCCGACCTGCTGGTGCGCTGGGAGGCGAGCGACGACGACACCGAACCCGCGGCGGATGGCAAAGGCGCGCAGGAACGGCTGTGGATCCGCCTTCACGCGGCGGGCGAGCCGGTATGGGTCGCGCTTCCCATGACGGCAGACGCGCGCGCGAGCGGCATTACCACGGCGCTGGTCCTCTCCGCCGCGCTCGCGCTGCTCGCGGTACTCACGGGCTATCTGTTGCAGCGCCACATCAACCGGCCGCTGCGCAAGCTCGCGCGCGCGGCGAGGCGCGTGAGCGCGGGCGAAACGCCGCCGCCGCTGCCAACCAACGGCCCCACCGAAATCGCCCAAGTGAGCCGCGCCTTCAATCAAATGACCGAAGCGCTGAAGCAGGCCGAAGCCACGCGCGCGCTGATGCTGGCCGGCGTGTCGCACGACATCCGCACGCCGCTCACGAAACTGCGCCTCGCGATTGCGATGGCACTGCCGCGTGGCAGCAACGACGCGCTCGTGGCCTCGTCCGAGAGCTATCTGGACCAGATCGACACGATCCTCCAGCAGTTCATGGACTACGCGGGCAGCGGCGAGCGCGAAACGCCGCAGCCGGGCGACCTCAATGCGCTCGCCGGGCAGCTCGTTGCCGACTTCGCCGGGCTCGGCCATGAGTTCGATTTCGACGAAGGCGAACTGCCGGTGTTCGCGTTTCGGCCCATCGCCGTTATGCGTCTGCTGATGAATCTCATGCAGAACGCCGTGAACTATGGGCGCACAGGTCTGACGATTCGCACCTGGCGCGACGGCGACGCCGCCTGTGTAATCGTTGCCGATCGCGGCAACGGCATCCGCGCCGAAGAACTGGAGCGCCTCAAATCCCCCTTCAGCCGCGGCGCGAACGCCCGTACGCATTCGGGCGGCTCGGGCCTGGGCCTTGCCATCGTCGAGCGGATCGCACGGCTGCACGGCGGTTCGCTCACCTTCCGCGACCGCGAAGGCGGCGGCCTCGAAGCCGTCGTGCGCCTGCCGCTGAACCGTCCCTCAGCGGGTCAGAACGGCGCGCCGCACGCCACGCGCGCATGACATGACTCGACATAATTTGCGCGTGGATTTCGCGCGCCCTTCCCCCCATACTTGCGCCTGAGCCTGAGCAACGGAACGAAGCAAACCGGAGCCCAGACGCCGAAGCACCAAGGTCGATAGTTCGCCATCCTGAATGATTTGCGAGTATCGGCAGACACGAGACACGCTTTCACGCAAAGGACATCGACATGCAATCGCTCATCAACTTCCTCGTCAACAAGGCCAAGCGCATCGTGGGCGCCACGTTCCTCGCGGGTTCGCTCTTCGCTAGCGGCTGCGCATCGGCCGCGCCTGTCGTGCAAACGAACGGGCCGCTCCCGCAACTGCACGCCGACGTCGTCTACGTCTACACGTTCGACGCCGCCGCCGACCAGGTGCAACTGGACAACACCGGCATGCTGCACAAGCTCAAGACGATGGCGAGCGGCGAGTCGTCGACGCAGCAGCAACAGCAGGCCGCGCTGCAAACGCGCGAGCATCTCGCCGATCAACTCGTGAGCGAACTCCAGAAAATGGGCCTGCCCGCCGTACGCATGGATGGCCCCGCACCCGCCGGCCGCAACGCGCTGATCGTGCAAGGCCGCATCGACACGATGGACGCGGGCAGCAGCCGCCGCCGCATGCTGATCGGTCTCGGCGCCGGCAAGAGCGAAGTGGGCGCGACGATTGCGGTACTCTTCCAGCCGGCCAACGGTGGCGAGCCGCAGCCGCTCCTGAGCTTCCAGACGACGGCGAATAGCGGTTATATGCCCGGCATGGCCGAAACGGCGGGCGTGGGCGCGGCGGCGGGCCACGTCGCGACGGCGGCGGTGGTGGGCGGCGGCCTGCACGGCGCATCGGAGGCGAAGCGCGACACGCTCTCGTCGGATGCCGGCAAGCTGGCCCGCTCGATCGCGAAAGCAGTCACACAGATCAGCACGCAGAACGGCTGGATGGCAACGACGACGAAGAGCTGATACGGGGGAAGCGCGCAGAGCAACGTAGCGCGAGGGCTCACGCCCTTTAAGGCGGCGGTTCGATACCGCCGCCGTTTTTTGTTTACTGCGCGAGCGGCTCGCCCTGTGCCTGCGGCTCACGATAATGCGCGAACTTCGACGTGTGTCCGATTCCCGGATTGAAGCAGTTGCACGGATCGAGCGTTTCGTAGAACGACTTCAGCGCAGGCTTCGCCTCGTAGAGATGGCCCACATTGTGTTCGGCGGGATATTCTGCGCCACGCGCGTCGAGCAGCTTCCACATCTCGTGTTCGAGCGCGAGGCAATCATTGCCCTTGCGAACGATGTAGTCCTGATGAAACACATGGCAAAAGAAATGCCCGTAATACAGCTTGATCGCAATGGGCGTTTCCACCGCCTCGGGCAAATGCTCGAACCAGTCGCGATCGTTGCGCCGAAGCGCGATATCGAGCGCGACGATGTCCTCCACTTCGTCGGCATGCACCGCGCGATAGCGCACCGCCGCGCCCGCCGCCGCGAAGCGATGGAGAAACGCCTTGCTGCCCTCTTCATCGGTACACTCGAAATAATCGCCGCTCGCCGTGCCGAAAAACGTGCTCAGGTAAGCACGCGTTTCGTCCACCATATCGGCCGATACCTTGAGCATCAAATGATGCTCGTAGCGCTGTCGGTAGTCCTTGAGCCGAGCGGGCAGATGGCCTGGAAAGCACTGGCTCACCGCCTGCGCCACGCGGTCGGTGAAATGCGCAGGCAAGAACGGCAGCCGTTCGAAAAACGCGTCGCAGCGGCTCTTGAACGCAAACAGCGCGGGCAGGCGCCGCGTGCCGAGATGCTGGATCAGGAGGAACATGTCCTTGCCGTAGCGTTCGGCAATATCGAAAGCGTCTCGATGCAGGTATTCGCCCGCGACAGGCAGCTTCGAGAACTTGCCGAGTATGTCGCGGCGCAGGTCGGTCAGTTCCGCCGCTTCGTTCGTGCCGATGTAGAACACTTTCGCGCCCCGCTCGATGGGAAACGTGTCGAGCCGCACCGCGAACACCATCACCTTGCCAGCCGACCCCGCCGCTTCGTGCAGTCGCAGCGGGTCGGCGTTATAGCGCGCGGGCGTGTGAGCGTCGATGTCGCGCACGTGATCCGCGTAATCGTGGTCGGAAGCCGCGCCCGCGTCGTGCAGGATATCGGCTTCGGGCAGCTCGCCGCGATCGAGGCGGCCGAGCACGTCTTCCGGCGTCTCGCCAAGCCGGATGCCGAGATGATTCACGAGCGCGAGACGCCCTGCCGCATCCACTCGCGCGAACACGGTCATTTCCGTATAGGCCGGGCCGCGCCGCACGAGCGAGCCGCCCGAGTTGTTGCACACGCCACCGACGACCGAAGCGCCGAGGCATGAGGAGCCAATGACCGAATGCGGCTCGCGCCCGAGCGGCTTGAGCGTCTGCTCCAGCTGATCGAGCGTCGAGCCCGGCAGACAGACCACCTGCTTGCCGCCGTCGATCACATAGACCTTGCGCATGCGCGTCATGCTCACGATCACGACCTCGCGGTCGTAGTCGTCGCCGTCGGGCGTGGAGCCGCCCGTGAGGCCCGTATTCGAAGCCTGCGAGATGACGATCGCATTCGCGGCCACGCAAGCCTCCAGCACCCGCCACTGTTCGATGAGCGTGCCGGGCCGCACGACCGCCGCCACGCTCCCCTCGCCGAAGCGAAAGCCCTTGCGGTAACGCCGCGTGGCTTCGTCGCCGGTCAGTACGTGCTGGCGGCCGACGACGGCGCGCAACGACGCGACAAGCGGCTCGCGCCCCGCGCTCCGGTTCGTGGTGGACATGCGAGCGGCTCCTGCAGAGAACGATGATCGCGCAAGGATAAAACCCGCGAACCACGGCGTCCAATATCGCAACCACGCTCGATCAAGACGAAAAAGATATCGATCGTCTTCGGTGCCAGGCAGGATCAACCCTGCGGCACGTGCCGCGACGCTTCGCGCACGATGCGCACGAAGTTCTGCACCGTGGGCGCCTTTTCGCGCGGACGGTGCACGAGTGCGATAGTCGTGTGCAGGGTGCCGCCCTTGAGATCGTGATACGTCACGCCCTTGGCCTGGATCTGGCGCATCGAAGCAGGAATGAGCGTGACGCCGAAGCCCGCGGCCGCCATGTTGACCGTCGAGGAAATCTGCGGCGACTCCATGCTGATCACCGGATTGAAGCCCGCCGCGTGGCACGCGCTGATGATCGAGTCGTAGAGATCGGGGCCGATCGGGCGTGGAAACAGGATGAGCGGATCGCCCGCCAGGTCGCCGAGGTCGAGGCTGCGGCGGCGCGCGAGACGATGGCGCGGCGGCAGCACGGCGAGCACGTCCTCTTCCACGAGCGCCTGGGTGGCGAGGCCGCGGCAATCGAGCGGCAGGCGCACGAACGCGGCATCGACCTTCGCCTCGCTCACGCGTTCCAGCAGCACCGAGCTATTGCTCTCCTCGCACCCGATCGCGACACCCGGATACGCGCTGCGAAAGCGTTGCAGCACGGTCGCGACGAGCGGATGAAACACCGTGGAACCCGCGAAGCCGAGCACGAGCCTCCCGGACTCGCCACGCCCCGCGTTTTGCGCCTCCGCGAGCGCCAGATCGGCGTCGTCGACAATGCGTTGCGCGCGCTCGCGAAAGAGCCGCCCGGCCTCGGTCAGTTCCACGCGCCGGGAGTGGCGGATAAAGAGCCGCGTGCCGATTTCCTTTTCGAGCTTGAGGATCTGCTGGCTGAGCGGCGGCTGCGCAATGCCGAGAGAGGCGGCAGCCTCACTGAAATGCAGATGCTCCGCGACGGCGAGAAAGTAGCGTAGTTGCCGGAATTCCATATCTTTTTCGTCTTGATGCAACCGGTGGATTGTGAACCGGCTACCGGTATGCATCAAGACGGCGCGTACACCCAGGTCTCACCCAAGCCCCATGCGCGTCTCGTCGACAAACTTCTCCGTGGCATCGTCGATCTTGCGGCCCCGACGGCCGGCGGGCCCATGAATGTAGACGGTCTTCATGTCGGCCTGCGGCGCGCCAGTCATGCCGGGTGGCGGCGTCATCTCGTAGCGGACTTCGCGCGCATGATCGGCCATTTGCAGGCGCGGATCGAACACCGAGTTGAAGCGCCACAGCATGCGCACGAAATTGGTCTGGCCGCGCAACAGCAGATGCATGGCCTGCCCGGCCGCGCCGCGCAGCGCGGTCCAGCCCATGTGCTTGCGATTGAGCACCTGCTGCGTTTTCACGAGTTCCGCGTAGAACTCGGGCAGCGGCAGCTTCGTCGGTACCACGGCGTGCTGGATGTCATAGAGCCGGTAATCGAGGCTCGTGAGGCGCCGCGCTTCGCGCTGCCAGTTCTCCGTGCCCGGATACGGCGTATTCACGCTGATATTGACGATCTCGGGAATTTCCAGACACCACTGGCGGATCGTCTCGAAGCGTTCGCGGTCCCAGTCGGGATCGGCAATCAGGTTGATCGCCACGGTAATCCCCAGCGAACGCGCAAACTCGAGCGCCTCGAAATTCCGGTCGAGGCTGATCCGTTTGCGAAACGCCTTGAGCCCCTCCTCGTCGATCGCCTCCAGGCCGAGGAACATGTACTTCAGCCCAATGGACTCCCACAGGCGGAACACATCCTTGTTGCGCAGAAGCACGTCGCCGCGCGTTTCCAGGTAGTAGCGCTTCTTGATGCCGCGCCGCTTGATCGCCTCGCCGATCGCCATGCCGTGTTCGGCATGCACGAACGCCACGTCGTCGACGATGAACACGCCCGGTTCGCGCAGCGCGGCCAGTTCGTCCACGACGACGTCGGGGCTGCGCGTGCGATAGCTGCGCCCATAGAACGTCCACGCGCTGCAGAACGTGCAGTCCCATGGGCAGCCACGTGCGAATTCGATGGAGGCGCAAGGATCGAGCGTGCCGATAAAGTACTTGCGGCGATGGCGCAGCAAGTCGCGCGCGGGTCGCACAGGATCGAGATTCTCGACGAAACGTGGCGGCGGCCCCGACCCGTGGCTCGTCAAGACGCCGGGCACGGCGAGCAGATCAGTGCCGCGCGACACGGCTTCGAGCAGTTCGTTGACCGAAGCTTCGCCCTCGCCGCGCAGCACGCAGTCGATTGCGCCTTCGGCATGGCGCAGCAGATCGGGCGCGGTAAACGACACGCTGTGCCCGCCCACGAACACGAAGCACGAGGGCAGCGCGGCTTTCACGGCCTTCGACAGGTCGATGATCTCGGGAATGTTGGCCAGATAGTTGCCCGAGAAGCACAGCGCCTCGGGCTGCCAGTTACGCACCATGCGCATGAGGTCGCGGTGCGTCTGAACCTGCAGGTCGAGAAGCCGCACATCGTGGCCCGCGTCGCGCGCCGTGCCGGCCACGGATTCGAGGCCCAGCGGCTCGAGCCGCAGGAACACGCGCGTGTACATCAGTCCGCTCGGGTGGACCGCAAGCAATTTCATGAAGCCTCCTTGCGAAGGACCGCTGCTTCGCGAGAGTCTACGCGCGTTGGCGGATCGCTGCCGCGCGGCGTGTCGCCCGCAGGAACAACGCTCAGAAACTGCCGAACAGCGAGCCGAGCACGATCACCACGGCGAGCGCAATGATCGCGCCGACGATGCTCACCACCACGAGGTCGCGGTAGCTTTCGCGATGCGTCGAACCGCACACGGCCAGCAGTGTGACCACGGCGCCGTTGTGCGGCAGGCTGTCGAGCGTGCCCGACGACATCACGGCAACGCGATGCAGCAAAGCGGGATCGATACCGTGCTGCGCGGCGAGCTGCATGTAGGTGCCACCGAGCGCGTCGAGCGCGATGGTCAAGCCGCCCGAGGCCGAGCCCGTGAGCCCGGCGAGCAGGTTCGTGGCCACGGCGAGCGAAACGAGCGGGCCGCCGCCGATGCCGAGCACCCAGTCGCGCACCGCCTCGAACGCTGGCAAGGCGGCAATCACGGCGCCGTAGCCCACGAGACTGCCCACGCTCAGCACCGGCAGCACCGAGGCGTTGGCGCCCGCATCGACGCTTTCGCGCAGCGCGGCGAGCCGCCCGCGATTCAACGCCACCAGCACGATAATGCCGAGCGTGAGCGCAACGCACACGCCCCATACGCCCGCCACCGCCGAAAGCGTGGTCGAGCCCCAGCGCGGTTCGGCGAGATAAGACGCGTCGATGCGCGGGAACACCACGACGTTCATCACGAAGTTCATCGCCACGACGACCACGAGCGGCGCGAGCGCGGCAAAGGCCGACGGCGGCCCGGCATGGCCCGGTGCCGCTGCGCCATTGCCGATCTCGGCGGGGTCGAAGGCTTGCGCGAGGCTCGCGCGCTCACGCACGAGCGAGGACTTGCCGCGTTCTTCGTCATCGGCGCCGCCGTTGTCGGGCTCGACGAAGCCCTCGCCGTTGCGCCGCGCCGCGGCCGCCGCGCGCCCGAGCCACCAGAGGCCGAAGCCCGCCATCACGACGCTCGCGATCACGCCAAGCCCCGGCGCCGCGAACGGCGTCGTACCGAAAAACGGCATGGGAATGGCGTTTTGAAGCGCGGGCGTACCGGGCAGCGCCGACATCGTGAAGGTTGCCGTGCCGAGCATGATCGCGGCGGGCATCAGGCGGCGCGGGATATCGGCGGAGCGAAAGAGCGCCTGCGCCATCGGCGCGAGCACAAAGAACGCAACGAAGAGGCTCACGCCGCCATAGGTCACGAGCGCGCCGCCCAGCACCACGGCCACGAGCGCGTGACGCGTGCCGAGTTTGTCGATCATGAGGCGCGCCACGGCGTCCACCGAGCCGCTGTCCTCCATCAGCTTGCCGAACAGCGAGCCGAGCAGGAAGAGCGGAAAGAACTGGGCAAGAAAGCGGCCCGTGCTCGCCATGAATGTTTGCGTCCAATGCGCGAGCACCGGCTCGCCCGAAATGAGCGCGGCCAGCATGGCGCACAGCGGCGCGAGCAGCAGCACGCTCCAGCCTCGATATGCGAGCCAGATCAGCAGCGAGAGGCTCGCGAGCATGCCCGCGAGGCCGATAACCAGCGTGCCCGCGCTCATTGCAGCACCCCTTCGAGCAGCGCCTCGAAATCGAACGTCGACGCCTCACCGAGCTGCGCGCCGTGCTGCGCGAGGAATTCGTCGGCGGTGCGGCGGCCTTCGTCGCGCAGCATCGTGATGAACGACCATTCGGCGTTCAGTTTCGACGACGAGCCCAGCGTGACGAGCTTCGCGCTATGCACGCGATGCAGGCGCATATGCGCCCAACGGCGGCCCTCCTCGCTGCCCGCGTCGGCAACCTTGTGCAGCAGCGCCATCATGCGCAGCTCCTTGATTAGCGGCGAATTGAACGCGATCTCGTTCACGCGGTTGATGATGTCGCGCGCCGAGCGCGGCGTGCCCGCGCGCTCCACGGGGTTCACCTGCACGAGGATCGTGTCGATCGAATCGGTTTCGCGAATCAGCGGCGTCATGGTGGGATTGCCCGCGTAACCGCCGTCCCAGTAAGCTTCGCCGTCGATCTCGACAGCCTGGAAGAGCGTGGGCAGGCAAGCCGAGGCGAGCAGCGCGTCGGGCGTGACATCGGCATTGCGGAACACGCGCGCCTGGCCGTTGGACACGCGCGTGGCCGTGACGAAGAGCTTGATGCGCGACTGGCGCAATGCCTCGAAGTCGATGGTGTCGGCAAGGATCGTGCGCAAAGGGTTCACGCTCCCCGGATTCAGATCGTACGGGGAGACGACGCGCGCCATCATGTCGAGCGCGACGAACATGGGCGAATGATCGAGCGTCCAGCGGCCGAGCAGGATGTCGACGGGGCCGCGCCGGAACGGGCTGAAGCGCGCGGCGTCGGACACGCGGCGCCAGAAGCGCTCGAGCGCCTCGCGCGCGCCGGCCGCGCCGCCGCGCGCATGGCCGCTCGCGAGCACTGCGGCGTTCATCGCGCCCGCCGAGGTGCCCGAAATGCCTTCGATCTGCAGCCACGGCTCCTCGAGCAGGCGGTCGAGCACGCCCCATGTGTAGGCGCCATGGGAGCCGCCGCCTTGCAGTGCGAGATCGACGAGCAAGGGCTCGGCGCGGGTCGTGCGGGTTGACGTCTCGGCTTCGGCGGGCATTGCGGCTCCGTTCCAGATCGACCACGGGCGAGATTACAGGAAAAGTTCAAATGGCCGCGCGAGAATGACGCAGCGCGCAATGAGGTTTCAGAAGCGGGTTTCAGGCACGCGTTTCAGGCGCGCTTGCGCGGGCTCGAATCGTGCTGGGCGCGCCGGCGCGTCGCGGGGGCGTTTGGTAGACTGGATCTTCTGTCACGCTTTCCAGCCTTGCCGTGCCGAATGCCCATCCGCTTCATGGGCCGCTTTCGCTGTCGGGTCCGCTTCCCGCCCTGCTCGCCGAAATCCGCGCCTGCCATGCCTGCGCCGACGCGCTGCCGCTCGGCCCGCGCCCCGTGCTGCAGGCGAGCGAAACGGCAAGCCTGCTGATCGTTGGCCAGGCGCCCGGCGCGAAGGTCCATGCCTCGGGCGTGCCGTGGGACGACGCGAGCGGCAAACGCCTGCGCGCGTGGCTTGGCATCGACAGCGAAACGTTCTACGACGCCTCCCAGGTCGCGCTCGTGCCGATGGGCTTTTGCTACCCCGGCCGCGGCAGCGGCGGAGACAACCCGCCGCGCCCGGAATGCGCCCCGCTATGGCACGCGCGCCTCGTCAAGCAGCTGCGCGGCGTGCGGCTCACGCTGCTTGTCGGCCAGTATGCCCAGCGCTATTTTCTGGGCAGCGAGCGCCGCGGCTCGCTCACCGAAACCGTGGCGGCCTGGCGCGACTACGCACCCAATTTCGTGCCGCTCCCGCACCCGTCGCCACGTAATCAGGCCTGGTTCAAGCGCCACCCGTGGTTCGAACACGATGTCCTGCCGGCGCTGCAAGCACGCGTGCAGGCGTTGCTGGCGCCTGGGCGCCGCCACCCTCCATCCGCAACCGGAGAACCGACAATGACGAAACCGGCAATCGATATCCAGCGCGTCTACGAGCCGCTGCCCGAGGGCGGGCACCACTGCTTTCTGGTGGACCGGCTGTGGCCGCGCGGTATGAGTAAGGAAAAACTCGCGAATGTGGAATGGGCGAAGGAGGCGGCGCCGAGCACCGAACTGCGCCAATGGTTCCACAAGGACCCGGAACAATGGGACGAATTCAAGAAGCGCTATCTGGCCGAGCTGAACGCCAATCCTGAAGCCTGGCATCCGCTCGCCGAAGCGGCCGGGAAGGGGCACATCACCCTGCTCTACGGCTCTCACGACACGCAGCGCAATCATGCAATCGTGCTGCGCGACTATCTGGCGAAGCACGCGATCAAATAAGCGGGCGGCGCCCAGGCGCCGCCCTTGTCACGCTCAAAAGAGATACATCCCCGCGACGAACACCACACCCGAGAACAGCAGCGTGGTCACGCAGTAACCCATGATGTCTCGCACGCCAAGGCCTGCGATCGCGAGCGCGGGCAGCGCCCAGAACGGCTGCGCCATGTTGGTCCACGCCTCGCCATAGGCAATCGCCATCGCCGACTTGCCGAGGTCCGCGCCGAGCGCCTGCGCCGCCGGCATCACGAACGGCCCCTGCACGACCCAGTGACCGCCGCCCGAAGGCACCGCGAAGTTGATCACCGCCGAGCTGAGAAACACGAGCAGCGGGAACGTATGCACGTTCGCAATATCGACGAACCACTTCGTGATGACGCCCGCGAGACCCGAGTGGTCCATCAGCGCCTGAATGCCCGCGTAGAACGGAAACTGGATCATGATGCCCGAGGCGCCCCTCGCCGCGCCGGCTACGGCACGCGCGTAGGCCATCGGCGTTTTATGCAGCACCAGACCCGCCGCGAGAAACACGAGATTGACCGTGTCGATGTCGAGCGCGAAGCCTTTCGTGTGAAAGCGGATACCGAGGAACACGAAACACAGTGCCGCCACCAGCAGCGAGAGCGCGCGGCTTTCCTCGATGCGCTCGGCGAAGGTCGCGTCCGGGCCGAGCTTGCGCTCGACGCTCGGCGGATCTTCGAGCAGCGCGGGGTCGACCGAGACGACGTCTTCGGGCTTCGGCATCATGAGACGCACGAGAATCGGCAGCAGCACGATCAGTCCGAGCGTGATGAACGCGTTATAGCCCGTGAAGATGGTTTGCGAGACCGGGATCAGGCCCACGGCCTTTTCCATGGGATTGCCCTTTGTGGCCGCCACGAGCGGCACCGAGCCGGAAAGGCCGCCGTGCCACGTGAGAAAGCCCATGTACGCGGCGGCAACGAGCAGCCGGTAGTCCGCGCCGCGCACCCGCCGCGCCACTTCGCGCGAGAACATCGCGCCGAGCACGAGGCCGAAGCCCCAGTTGATCGCGCAAGCAATCGCGCCCACGAACGCCACCAGCATCACGCCCTGGCCCGGCGTGCGCGCGCAACTTGCCAGCGCAACCAGCATGCGCTTGACCGGGCCGGAACTGGCGAGCGCGTGGCCGGTCACGAGAATCAGGACCATCTGCATCGCGAACGCGAGCAGGTTCCAGAAGCCCGAACCCCACATCATGACGAGCGCTTCGGGCGGCTGCGGCGTGAGCGCGAACGCCAGCACGAAGGTCACGACGGTGAGGAGAATGGCGAAGATGAGCGGGTCCGGCAAGATCCGATGCACCACGCCGGTAAAGAAATGGGAAATACGCTGAATCACGTTGGTCTGCTCCTCGTCTGCTGATGCGGAATCGGCCGCCTGTTTTCTTGGATGCGAACCGAGGCCGCGATTTTTGCACAGCGCGGCACAATGCGTGCGCGTCGCCGGCAAATCGCTCTACGCGCGCGCTACGTCCTGCCTGGCCCGTGATTGTGCGTCCGCACGAAATAAGCCGTTACATGCTCAAACGCGCCCTAAAAGTCTTATCTGCTACCGTTAACGTCGCTATCTCAATAAACGTCCGGGTGGCTCCACCCAGCGGGAGGCAGGAATGCGCAAGCAGTTTCTTGGTGTCGTGCTCGCCGCGCTAGCCGGCATATTCGTGGCCTCACCGCCCGCGCACGCCCAGTCGCAGGCATTCACGAATCAGACCGTCAATATCTACGCAGGACCCGCAGCCGACTTTCCTATCGTCGCCCAGATTCCGGGTGGCGTGGCCGTGACGGTGTGGGGCTGCGTCGCCGGCTTCAGCTGGTGCGATATCGGCTTTCCGGGCCTGCGCGGCTGGGTCTACGGCACCTTCATCAGCTATCCGTGGCAAGGGCAGCGCGTGCCGGTGATGAGCTATGGCCCGCGAATCGGGCTTCCCATCGTGACGTTCTCGCTCGGCGCGTACTGGGGCTCCCACTACCGCGACCGTCCGTGGTACTCGAATCAATCGCGCTGGGCGCGCCATCCGGGCCCGCGGCCCGTAGCGCCGCCGCCCGTGCGCCCGCGTCCGCCGAGTAGCCGTCCGCCTGGCGGCGCCCGGCCGCCCAACCAGGGCGGCGGGAATCGTCCGCCCCACAACAACGCAGGACCGGGAAACCGGCCGCCCGGCGCGGGCTCCGGCAATAACAACGCGCGGCCACCGGGGCAAGGGAACGCCCGGCCTCCTGGCCAGGGCGGCGGACGGCCGCCGGGACAAGGCGGCGGGCGACCACCCGGTGGGGGAAATAATCGACCGCCGGGTGGTGGCGCAAGCGGAGGCGGTGGTGGACCGGGCGGCAGCGGCAGCGGCGGCGGTGGCGGCCCTGGCGGTGGCGGCCCTGGCGGCGGCGGCGGTGGCGGTGGCGGTGGTGGCGGTGGCGGTGGTGGCGGAGGCGGAGGCGGTGGTGGCGGTCGTCCCCCTCCGGGCGGTTGACCCCGAGACGAGCGCGCGGGCAAGTCCGTGCCGAAGCACGGCACGCTCGCGCCGGCGACTTCACCACCGTTTAGAACCGATAGCCGATACCACCGAGGATCACATCCGTATCGCGGCTATAGCGCGTGACCACGCGATTCCACGTAACGCGTGCGGCCCAATGCTGCGTCAAGCGGTATGAAGCCGAGACAGAAACGAGCCCCGACAGAATGCCGTCGCCGGTATCGCGTTCGTCGGGATGCTCGCCGTGATGAATCGCAGCGTAGAGGCCCGCACCGAACCCCAGCGTGAGGCGCTCGTCGAAGAACGCGCGTGTGAGCCAGAGCTGCGCCGTCGCGCCATCGCGCCGCGCCGAGATGCCGTTGCCCTCGTGCAGATAGCCCACGGTAGCGTCGAGAAAGGAGTTGATGCCGCGCCGGTACTCGATCGCCTCCGCCGCCGATGTCTGCGATTCGAGGCTGTTGAGGATCGTCTCGCCCGCCATCAGCGTGATTTCGTTGTTCGTCACTTTCTGCGTGCGCGGCAGTGCGAAATCGCGCGGGCCCGGCGTGTCGGGCGCGTCGAGCTGGTAACCGATGCCCAGCATGAGCGAGGTTGTCGATGGGCCGCGCGACACCTGGATGCGATTGAGCTGCAGGTTCGCCGTCCAGCGATTCGCGGCGTACCACGTGGCACGCGCGCTATAGAGCACGCCCCAACCGTGCGTGTCGGACCAGCCTTGCCCCTGGGACGCGGCTTCGGTGTCGAAATAGCGATACGGCCCGACGCCTACCGCGAACACAAAGCGGCGCTGCGCAAGCGGCAGGCGCGCCCACGCCTGGATGGTCTGGCCGTCGCGGTGATGATTCGGAATATGGCCTTCGTTCAACCACGCGATGCTGCCGGCAAAATACTGGCCAAAACCTTCCGTGTAATCCATCTGCCACGAATAGGTATGATCGTCGCCGCTTTTGAGCGGCCCGGTGTAGAGCGTGAATTCCTGCGCGCAAACCGACCCGGAAGCAATAGCGAGCGCGCTGGCGGCAACACCGGATGCGGCTAGCGACGTGATGTTTTTCATTGCGTGCGTTGTTGCCTTGCGGTTCGGGTGTGAGACTCGCCGCAAGCAGAATGTATGCAACGAAACGCGGAGCATACCGCGGCGTAATATTTCTTGTGTGACCCCGGTCTTTCAATTCATTACGAAATGCCGCAGTACAAATTCCCGGTTTTTATTTCGTAATCCTCATTACATGATGAAAAAAGAAACGCCGCACGAAAGTGCGGCGTTCTGCCCGGCAGTCAGCTTCGCAGTAGGCCCACTATCAGCGCACGTGATGGCAGACGCGCTCAGCGTGATGGTGAACGTGTTCGACGTGGCACACCTCGTGGTGATACGGTGCGGCGACAGCCGCGAGCGGCGCGAACAGCGCGGCGCAGGAAATCAGGGCGAACAGGCGGACAGCAGGCTTGAAAACGGCGTTCATGACTCGGCTCTTGCGTGTGAAAACAGCGTGGGTTGGAACCAAAAGCCAGCACTGTATCGCAGAGTGGTCAGTGGCGTATTACACGAATGTAACGGGCGTAGCGCTCGATGAAACGCTCTTGACACGTCTTGCTGCACAACACCAAGTCGCGGAGGCCGGTCAAATACTGCGCTCGTCGCCCTCTTCATGCGTGAGACGCCGCAACAGTTCACGACCGCGTGTCGTGAGGCGCAGCGTGGGGTCGCCGCCCGCTTCGTCCATCTCGACGAGACGGTAGCGCTGCAGCGCGAGGAAATCGGAATCGAGCGTCTGAATCGGCGCGTCCGCATCACGGATCAGCAGCAAGGTCGCTAGTTCGTGGTGACTGAGCATCGGGTCTCTCCAGTGGTTGGCCGGAGTCGGCGTTTGCGCGCCAGTTCCCGCCACAAGCCCGAAAAGCGTCCGACCGAAGGGCCGTGGGCTTAAGTCTCCCCAGCATAGCGAGTCAATCGTACAGTTTCGCTACAGTCGTGTTTCGCTGTGTTACGTGTCGATGAATCGGCAACGTCCTGCCCCATAAAAACGGCGCGCATCTGCACGATATGCAGTCTGCGCGCCGCCCGCTCAAAGCTTCCTCAACCTTAGTTGATTTCCAGGCGCTTGCTCGCGGCCGCGGCCCGCTTCGGCAGCGCCAGCGTCAGCACACCATCTTTGTATTGCGCGCTCGCCTTTTCGTCGTCGATTTCCGCTGCGAGCGTAAATGCGCGGCTCACGCTGCCCGAATACCGCTCGCGACGCACAACGCGCTCGCCTTCCTTCAGCTCGCTGCCCCGCTCGACCTTCGCTGCAATCGACACGAGATTGCCATCGATTTTCACGTCGATGTCCTTGCGCTCGACGCCGGGCATTTCGGCCTTTACCGTGAAGCCAGCTTCGTCTTCCGCCACGTCGATCCGGATGCTGGCCGCCTGCCCTTCCACGCCACTCGTGGCACGCAACGGCCGGAACAGCCCGTGAAACAGATCGGGCACACTTTCCATCGAAAACGGATCGTAACGCGAGATATTGCTCATTGATGCCTCCATGGGATGAACGTTTTCCTTGTCGATGCAATGATCCACATTTCATCGGACTCCTGAATTCCCTGTCAGTTACCGCAGGCGCATGATGCCTCTGCGGTCGACCACAGGGAACCGCCGCAACGCATCGCACCGCTTGCGCGGTGCGGTCGCTGCCGCTTACCGTTCCAACATGAAGGCACCTCGCGCGTTTGCAAGACCCTTTTTCCGCCGGGCGAGAAAATTTTGCATCGCCGCGCGGCGCGTCATTGCATGTGCATGCCGCCGTTGATCGCAATATCGGCGCCGGTGATGAACGCCGCGTCGTCCGAGCAGAGGAACGCCACCAGTGCGGCGACCTCATTCGGCTGGCCGAGGCGGCCAACCGGAATTTGCGGCAGGATGCGCGCGTCCAGCACGTCCTTCGGCACGGCTTCCACCATTTGCGTGGCGAGGTAGCCCGGCGACACGGTGTTCACCGTCACGCCTCTCTTCGCCACTTCGAGTGCGAGCGCCTTCGTGAAACCATGCATGCCCGCTTTCGCCGCCGAATAGTTGGTCTGCCCGAAAGCGCCGCGCGAGCCGTTGACCGAGCCGATATTGATGATGCGCCCGAAGCCGCGCTCGATCATGCCGGGCAAGAACGGCTTCGTCACATTGAAGAGCGCGTCGAGATCGGTGCGCAGCACCGAGTCCCAGTCGGCTTTCGACATCTTGACGAAGCTGCGGTCGCACGTGATGCCCGCATTGTTGATGAGCACGTCCACCTGGCCGAGATCGTCGAGCGCTTGCTGCGCCGCGCGCTCGCAGGCATCGCAATCGGCAACGTTCATTTCATGGCAGCCGAAATCGCGGCCCGCCGCGCGTTCAGCGGCAAGCCACGCATCGGCTCGCGTGCTCGCCGCCGAGCATGAGACCGCGACGGTCATGCCCGCGTCGTGCAAGCGCCGGCTGATCGCTTCGCCGAGTCCGCCCATGCCACCGGTGACGAAGGCAACGCGCTTAGTGGCCATGCTGGCCTCCGCCCGCGCTCGCGCGCTGCGCGTGCCCTGAACCCGCAGCCTTCGCCGGATGCGCGGCGCCATTGGCAGCGCTGCTCATCGCACGCTCGAAAGCATTCATCCACTCGCGCATCGGCAACGCGCCGGGCACCTTGGACGCGCCCGCTTGCGCACCCGCGCAAGCCTCCTGCCACTGCTGCGTGAATTCGCGCGCGCTTTCGGACCATGTGCTCGTGCTCTGCATCGCCGCCGCCATGCCCTCTTGCCAGAGCGTGGTGCTCGCGCCGAGATAGTCGCGCCAGACCGATTGCGTGGCGACCGCAAAATCGGTCCAGTCGCGCGCGGTGCGCAGCGATTCGAGCAAGCCTTCGACCGCCTCGCGGTCGCGCGCGATGCGGCGCTGCTCTAGCTTCACCAGCTGCTCGCGCCATTGCTGCTGCCCGAGGAGCAGGCGCAGCGCGGCCGATGTATTGGTGCGATACGTTTCGAATGAGGCGCCCAGGGCGTTGCCGAGCGAGGCGTCGAATGGGGGATGAGAAGCGGTAGCCATGATCAATCTCCTCCGTATGTAGCTTTCGCCCGGCGCGTGCCGGTGCGGCTGGGGCGTTTGCTGCCAGGGTGACAGCGTCGAGCGCGATTGAACGCGCTCTGCGGCGAGCGAAATGTAAGCGCTTCACGCGCGACGATGAGCGTCGAGATGCTTCGGAGTGCCGTGCTTTCGCAATACAGTTGGCTCAAGCCAACATCATAGGCAGGAACGCGGGCTCCCGCGTAACGAATGGGCGTTTTGCCGCTTGATAAATGTCACAAATCGAGACATCTGATGCGCGGTGATTCAAAACCGGGTTTGTTGTTGCGGATATTTCGAGACGGATCAGCGAATCGTTGGGGTGACCGAACAACCCGCGCAAAGGCTGCCCGGCCGATCTCGCCTTCGCGGCGCACCGGCCGGCGGAACCGGGTGCCCCGCTCAGGCCACTGGCGCCTCTTCGTCGCGTACCAGCATGACCGGCCGGTCTGCCATACGCAGGAACGATTCGGCCACGCTGCCAAGCAACAAGCGCTTCATGCCCGACAAGCCACGTGTGCCCATCACCACGAGGTCCGCGTCTTCCTCGGCGGCAATGCGCGAGATGACGGCGGCAATCTCCTCGCCGCTAGCGTCCGCTGCGCGCGTGCTGCCCGGCACCTGGGCCTGCGCGAACACCAGTTTCGCTTCTTCGAGCGCCGCCGTTGCGGCGTCGTTCTCCGCCGAGTGGGGCGCCTGCTCCTCGGCGAAGCCCGAACTCACGTCCACGAGCCGCGCAGGATGCCGCACGACACACAGCGCCTGGACGGCGCCGCCGGTCGCCTTCGCAATCTTCACGGCCTCGTCGAGCGCGCGCCGGCCGCTGCGGCTGCCATCGACCGCTACCAGAATCTGCTTGTACATCGTTGACCTCCCGGGTCTTGCCCAAATTGCGCGCCGGGTTCCCGGCACGCGCTATCTAAATATGTTGTAGCGCATTTGGGTACGGATGCGCGCCGCAGGCGGTGCGACCCGTTGTCTCCATTCCGTCAGAATCTCCGTCCTCCTGAGCGCAGGCACACTCACCGCATCGTCAACACGGCCGCGCCCGTGAGCCGCCCCTCGCGCAAGTCGGCCAGCGCCTCGTTCGCACGCGCGAGCGGGTACGGCGTGGTCTCGATTTCGAGCTTGTGACGCGCGGCGATGGCCATGAAGGTCGTCCCGTCCTCGCGCGTGAGATTCGCCACCGAAACAATGCGCCGCTCCTCCCACAGCCATGCGTAAGGAAACGAGGGAATGTCGCTCATGTGGATGCCGCCGCACACGACCGTGCCGCCCTTCGTCAGCGCTCGCAGCGCGGCGGGCACGAGCGCGCCGACCGGCGCGAACAGCAGCGCCGCGTCGAGTTCCTCGGGCGCGCGCTCTTCGCTGCCGCCGGCCCACGCTGCGCCCAGGCGCCGCGCGAACTGCTGCGCCGCAGTATCGCCGGGACGCGTGAACGCGTAGACCGTGCGCCCCTGATGACGCGCGACCTGCGCGACGATATGCGCCGCCGCGCCGAAGCCGTAAATGCCGATGCGCCGCGCCTCGCCCGCCATCGCGAGCGAGCGATAGCCGATGAGTCCCGCGCAGAGCAGCGGCGCGGCTTCGACGTCGCTGTACTGGCGCGGCAGATGGAAGCAGTAGCGAGCGTCGGCGACGGTGCGCGTGGCGTAGCCGCCGTCGATCGTGTAGCCCGTGAAGCCGGGTGCGTCGCAAAGATTCTCGCGCCCGTCGGCGCAGAAGCGGCAGTGGCCGCAGGTGTGGCCGAGCCACGGCACGCCCACGCGGTCGCCCAGCGCGAAACCCGTCACGCCGGCCCCGAGCGCCGCGACCGTGCCGACGATTTCATGACCGGGAATGACGGGCTTTTTCGGGTGCTCGAGATCGCCGTCGACGACATGCAGATCGGTGCGGCACACGCCGCACGCGCGCACGTCGATCAGCAGTTCGCCGGCGCGCGGCGCCGGGTCGGGTAAATCGGCTTCACGCAGCCACGGATTCTCGCCGTCGAACACCATCGCCCGCATCGCCATCCTCCTCGCCGGAACGCGGCTGACGCGCCGCATCGATCACCATAAAACCATGTTATGCAATCGGGCCGCGGGCTGTCGTGCATCGCGCGCTGCATCGCAACTTCACGACGCGATGCGACGCACAGCCGCGGGACATTCAGGCGTGGCGCAGCGCGCGATCGTGGCAACATAAGACGAATCCCGCAGGACCACGAGGCACCGCCGCCCGGCCATGCGCCCGGCATACGCCACCGCGCACCTTCGGCCAGCGTCAGCCGCCAATCGCCACGCGCGCCGTCGCGCCGCACACGCAGTCCGCCTCGGTCCGTCTTCCGCCGCCGCGCAACCGGAGCCCCGCATGAACGCTACCGACACCCCTGCCCACCCGCCGCTTTCCGACGACCTGCTGCGCCGCATGGACGCCTGGTGGCGCGCCGCCAACTATCTTTCGGTCGGCCAGATCTATCTGCTCGCCAATCCGCTCCTGCGCGAGCCGCTGCAGCTCGCGCACGTGAAGCCGCGCCTGCTCGGCCACTGGGGCACGACGCCGGGCCTGAATTTCCTCTACACGCATCTGAACCGCATCATCAACGCGCGCGATCTCGACGTGCTGTTTCTCGCGGGGCCTGGTCATGGCGGCCCGGCCGTCGTCGCGAACACCTGGCTGGAAGGCACCTACAGCGAGACCTGGCCGAACGTGCCGCACGACGAGGAAGGCATGGCGGCGCTCTTCAAGCAGTTCAGCTTTCCGGGCGGCATTCCGAGCCACGTCGCGCCGCAAACGCCGGGCTCGATCCACGAAGGCGGCGAACTGGGCTACGCGCTCTCGCACGCCTACGGCGCGGTGTTCGACAACCCGGATCTGATCGTCGCCTGCGTGGTGGGCGACGGCGAAGCCGAAACGGGCCCGCTCGCCACGTCCTGGCACTCGAACAAGTTCGTCAATCCGGCCACCGACGGCGCCGTGCTGCCCATTCTCCATTTGAACGGCTTCAAGATCGCGGGGCCGACGGTGCTCGCGCGCATCGGCGACGACGAACTCGCCTCGCTCATGAAGGGCTACGGCCACGCGCCGATCTTCGTGGAGGCCGAGGAGCCCGCCGTTGCGCATCGTCTGATGGCCACCGCGTTCGATACGGCGTTCGACGAGATCGCACGCATCCAGAAGGCCGCGCGCGAACTCGCCGACGAACACGGCAACCTGCCGCCCGGCTACGAACGTCCGCGCTGGCCGATGATCGTCATGCGCACGCCCAAGGGCTGGACCGGCCCGAAGACAGTGGATGGCCAGAAGACCGAAGGCTCGTGGCGCTCGCATCAGGTGCCGCTTGCAAACATCTCGAAGCCGGGACATCTCGCGCTACTCGAAAGCTGGATGCGCAGCTACAAGCCCGAAGAACTCTTCGACGCGCAAGGCCGCCTCGTGCCCGAAATCGCCGCGCTCGCGCCGCAAGGCGAAAAACGCATGAGCGCGAACCCGCGTTCGAACGGCGGCGGCCGTGTGCGCGAACTGCGCGTGCCGCCATTCGAGCACCACGCCGTGGACGTGCCCGCACCCGGCCAGGTGGATGCCGAAGCCACGCGCGTCATGGGCGCGTTCCTGCGCGAAGTCATGCGCGTGAACGACCCCACGCGCAACTTCCGCATCTTCGGGCCCGACGAAACCGCGTCGAACCGCTGGGGCGACGTATTCGACGTGACGTCGCGCACCTGGCTCGCGGAGGTCACGCCCGACGACATCCAGCTGGCCACCAACGGCCGCGTGATGGAAATGCTCTCCGAGCATACCTGCCAAGGCTGGCTGGAAGGCTATCTGCTCACCGGGCGACACGGCTTCATGTCGTGTTACGAGGCATTCATCCACATCATCGATTCGATGTTCAACCAGCACGCGAAGTGGTTGAAGGTGATCCGCGAAATTCCGTGGCGGCGGCCGCTGCCCTCGCTCAACTATCTGCTCACCTCGCACGTGTGGCGCCAGGACCATAACGGCTTCAGCCATCAGGACCCGGGCTTCATCGACTATGCGGTGAACAAGAAGTCGGACACGGTGCGCGTGTATCTGCCGCCAGACGCCAACACGCTGCTTGCCGTGACCGACCACGTGCTGCGCACCTGGAACCGCATCAACATCATCGTGGCGGGCAAGCAGCCGCAGGCGCAATGGCTCGACATGGACGCCGCCATTCGCCACTGCGCGGACGGCATCGGCATCTGGCAATGGGCGAGCAACGACGACGGCGGCGAGCCCGACGTGGTCATGGCCTGCGCCGGCGACGTGCCCACCATGGAAACGCTGGCCGCCGTGGACCTGCTGCGCACCTGCCTGCCCGACCTGAAGGTCCGCGTGGTGAACGTGGTGGACCTGATGACGCTCGAACCCGCCGACCGCCATCCACACGGCCTGCCCGACGCCGATTTCAACGCGCTCTTCACCACCGACAAGCCGGTGATCTTCGCGCACCACAGCTATCCCACGTTGATCCACAAGCTCACGTACCGGCGCGCGAATCACGCGAACATTCACGTGCACGGCTTTATCGAGGAAGGCACGACGACTACGCCGTTCGACATGACCGTGCTCAACCGGCTTGACCGCTACCACCTGTGCGAAGCCGTGATCGACCATGTGGACGGGCTCGCGCAGCGCGCGGCGCACCTGCGCCAGACGCTGCACGACAAGCTGGCCGCACACCGCCGCTACGTGGACGAGTACGGCGACGACATGCCTGAAATTCGCGACTGGCGTTGGCCCGCGGCGCGCAACACGCAGGGCGGCGGTGAAAAAGCTTAGTGGCGGTGCATTGACGCGTTGGGTTGCTCAGACCGAAGCCGGCTTCGTGCGCCCGAACACGCGCGCGAACGCGGTAACGAACGCGTCGAGCCGGTTCGATTCGAGGCAGTCGATGCCCGCCGCGCCCACCCGGCCGTTTCCGCCGGGGAACGCGCGGCAGAGTTCGTCCGCGCCGCGCGGTTCGGTGAGCGGCGCGCGCACGCTCACCGCATAGTTGCCGTCGGCGTTCACGCTCAGCACCGCGTGCGCGCGCGAGGGTTCTTCGTTCGCAAGCACGTTGGCGAACACGCCGCGCACCCGGCGCGCCCACGGCTCGTCGGGCAGCACGCAGACGCTGCCGTACTGCAACGCGATGAGCGGCGCGATGGCCTGGGCCAGTTCGAGATCGTCCTGGCGGCAACGGGCGAGTTGACCGACGATCGGCTCCGAGGCAATGAAATCGAACGGGTTGTCATAAGGTTTCATCGCCGCATACAGATCGAGCGGCGCGATCACGAGATCTTCGACGCAGTCGCCATAAGCGTTGTAGTTGATCGACTCGCCAAGCTCGCGCAGCTGTTCGGTCTGCGCGGCGTCGAGCCCGGCCTGTTGCGCAAGCGCTTGCGCCGTGCCGGGCAGGTTGTCGCCCCAGGCCGCCGCGATCGCCCAGGGCCGGTAGCGGCCGGCGAGGTGCCGGTCGACGAGCACGCTCGTACAGACATGCGCCGTGGTGTCGATATGCGCGACCAGATTCCTGGACATAGGCAGGTCGCCTACGTGGTGATGGTCGAAATATTCGACCGCGACGTCCTTCGCGAGCAGCGCGGTGAGCGCCTTGCGGTTCACGTCGAACGAAATGTCGAGCACGGTGAGCGAGTCGCCGGGCTGCGCGGGCACGCGCTCGACGAGTGCGATGTCTCGCTTCGCGCCGGTGATGAGCGTCGCTTCGCGCGGCCTTGCGAGCCGAAGTTGATGCAGCGCGCAGATGCCGTCTGCGTCGCCGTTGAATACGTCGAAATGCGCCATGTCTCCGAAATCCCGTTAGGTTGAACTCGACAGTATCGCGCAGCCTCGCCGGATTGCACAAAAGGTGCAATATGCCGATGCCCGTGCAGGCCGTTTCGATCAAGCCCGTAAGATGCCGTGCAGCGGGCGTCCCGCGTTTGCTCGCGTGTATGCTGGTTGCGACGATTTGCGCCCCGTAGACCTTCATTCCCACAATCGCCACGCCGATGTCCGACACGCCGATCTCACGCCATGCCGCCAACCGTCTGCGCGCGGCACGGCGCCACAGCCGCCTCGTGAACGCCGCGCTCTCGCGCGCCTCGACCTACGCGCACCCGGCCGGGCGGATCGTCCGCATCGAAACGCATATTTCCGTGGTGTATCTCGCTGGGCGGTACGCGTACAAGATCATGAAGCCCGTCGATTTCGGGTTCGTCAATTTTGTGCGGCTTGATGCCCGACTCCGCTGCTGCGAAGCTGAGATTCGTCTGAATGCGCCGTTCGCGGGACCGATTTATTGCGACACCGTTGCGCTATTTTTTGACGGTCGGCGTTGCAAGCTCAAGCGCGGCATGCGCGGCAACGTAAAAGTGGTCGAGTACGCGGTTCGTATGCGCCGCTTCGCCCAGCGCCTGCTGTTTTCGAACCTGCTCTCGAACGGCGACCTGAGCACCACCGATATCGATGCAGCCGCAACCAGGCTCGCCACGGTCCATCGCCATGCACGCCGGGCCGGCCACGGGCCGCTGGCGAGCGCGGCGCGCTTCGGCTCGGCGGCGCTGCTGCGTGAACAGGTGCTCGCGGCGCTCGCGCCCCTCGAAGCGGATCCGCGCACGGCGCACGCTGTGGAGCACGCTGGCTTGCGCGCGATCTGCGAAAGCGAAATCACGCGTCTGGCGCGGCACGTCGATGCACGGCGCGCGAACGGATTCGTGCGCGCCTGCCACGGCGATCTGCATCTCGACAATATCGTGCGGCACGGGCGGCACGCGTTGATGTTCGATTGCATCGAATTCAGCGACACGCTGCGCTGGATCGACGTGACCTGCGACCTCGCGTTCATGCTGATGGATCTGCGCGCGCACGGCCAGGCGGTGTACGCGCACCGCCTGCTCAATCGCTACCTGGAAGCCACGGGCGATTTCGCGGGGCTCGCTGCGCTGCGGCTTTATGTCGTCTATCGCGCGCTGGTGCGCGCACTCGTGGCGAAGCTCAAGGCAGGATCGCCTGCGCCACACCATGCGCCAGCGCTCGGCGGCGACGTCGCGCGCTACCTCACGTTCGCGGCAAGCGAAGCGCGCATCATGCGCGAACCCGCGCCCTGGCTGATGCTGTGCCACGGCTTTTCGGGGTCGGGTAAGTCAGTGGCGAGCCGTGCGCTCGCCGAATTGACCGGGGCGATCCGTGTGTCGAGCGATCTCGAACGCAAGCGCCTCGAACCCTTTGCGCCGCCCTCGCTCGACGCGCTGCCGGCAAGCGCGTACACACAAGCTGCACTCGACGCGCACTACGAACGCCTGGTCGCTCATGTGCGAGACGTGCTGAACGCGGGCTACACCGCGATCGTCGATGCGACGTTTCTCAAGGCTGCACATCGCGCGCGCTTCGCGGCGCTCGCGCGTGAGTTGAACCGGCCAATGCTGATCCTGAACTTTCACGCGCCGCAAGTGCGGCTCGCCGAGCGCGTCAACGCCCGCGCGCGCGGGCCGCGCGACGCGTCCGACGCGGGCGCCGAAGTGCTTGCCAAACAGTTCGCGCAAGCGGACCCACTCGATGCGCGCGAGCGGCAGCGCACCGTTGATCTCAACACCGACGTGGAAATCGAGGCCTTCTCGCACGAGCCGTGGTGGGCACCGCTGTTCGCGCGTTTGCATGCGGAGGATGGGGAGATTTGATTCTGCGGCGGACTCATTATCCGCCGCCACAGCCCTGCGCCCTGCTTGCTTATCGCTCGACGAAAGGCCGCACGAGCGGCCAGCGCAGCGTGGACGCCACCGGATAGCGCGGCTTGCGGCCAACCGGTGCGCGCCACGGCTGCATGCGCGCGGCCATTGCCGTGCACAGGGCAAGGCCTTCCTGGCCGTGCAGGCGCTCCATGGCGTGATGCACGAGTCCGGCGTCGAACCACAGCTTGAAGCGGCGATGGCAGGTGCGGAAATCGGGATACTGCTCGGGCAACTTCGACCAGACCGAGCCGGTGGCCAGAACCCAGAGGATGCCGGCAAAAACGAGACGAGGATTATGTGCTGGGCGCCCGCGACGACGACCGTCAACGCGGATTTCGTGAAACATAGGCTCGATGCTGCGCCACTGCGCATCGGTGAGTTCCGGAGATATGCGGGAAGACATCTGATGGTCCCTGTGAGGTTATCTGACACAACACGACTAAAGTAGCCTCACAGCCCACAAGAAAATATCGGACTATGCCTAAAAATCGAGATGAATTCGCAAGTCGCGACCCGGCACGCTAACCGGCGGCCGTGGCCAGTGCCGCGCTACACTGCTCGCTTCGAAGCTTCGACGGCGGATTTCCGATGGCGCCCTCATCCAGTTCAAAAGCCCGGCACGGCCGGATACGCGTGGGTGTGGGCGGCTGGATCTATGCGCCCTGGCGGGGCGCGTTCTACCCCAGCGGCCTGGCACAACGCCGCGAGCTGGAATATGCGAGCCGCCATCTCTCTACGCTGGAAATCAACAGCACCTACTACGGCGCGCAGCGCCCGGAAAGCTTCACGCGCTGGTACGACGAAACGCCCGAAGACTTCGTGTTCTCGCTGAAAGCTCCGCGCTTTGCGATGAATCGCCGCGTGCTGGCCGAGGCCGGGGCCACGATCGAGCGCTTCCTGAGCGGCGGTGTCTTGAACCTGCGCGACAAGCTTGGACCGATCAACTGGCAGCTCACGCCAGGCAAACGATTCGATCCAGAGGACTACGCACGATTCCTGGAACTGCTGCCGGGCGAGGCCGAAGGCCGTCCGTTGCGCCATGCGCTTGAAGTGCGCGACGAAAGCTTTTGCACGCCGGAATTCGTCGCGCTCGCGCGCAAGCACAAGGCGGCGATCGTCGTCTCCGGCGACTCCAGCTACCCGCTGATCGGCGACACCAGTGCGCCGTTCGTTTATGCCCGCATCATGGGGACCGCACAGGATCACCCGCAGGGCTACGCCCCCGCTGATCTCGACCTGTGGGCCGGCCGCGCGCTCGCCTGGTCGCGCGGCGAATCGCCGGGCGACCTCGCCACCTACGCAAAGCCGCTCGCCGCGAAGACCGGTCGGGACGTGTATCTCTACGTCATCA
The DNA here is from genome assembly GCF_905220155.1 of Paraburkholderia sp. J7. NCBI lineage: Bacteria > Pseudomonadati > Pseudomonadota > Betaproteobacteria > Burkholderiales > Burkholderiaceae > Paraburkholderia > Paraburkholderia sp. J7. The sequence goes on from NZ_CAJMYZ010000008.1 coordinate 99,507, forward strand.
GCGGCTTCAAGGAACGCAACCCGGCGGCGGCCATGGGGCTAATCGAGCGCCTCGCCGCGAACTAGCTGCGCACGGCGCATCGAGCCCAGCTTCGGCCATCGCACCCCAAAAAAACACCGTCACCGTTTGCGAGCGCCTTTTGGGGGCCGGCGGGGTCCGGCATTGCCTCTGATCCGGTTCGTAAAAACCCGTAATGGTGTCGTAATGACTCTGTCAGCGGCAAATTGATATACGTCAACCTGCAATGCTGCATCGCAGCGAGATACTGCATCGATGCGGTACGGGCCCTCCCGCCGCCCCGCCGCACCTCGGAGTTTCCCGCCTTTGCAAACCGCAATCGAATTCACCATCCGCACCGGCGTCCTGCTGCTCAGCATCGCGCTCTGCCATGCCGCCGCACAGCGCTTTCGCCTCTCCGATTCGTTCGGCCTGACCAGCGCCGGCGTGCTGCTCGGCACCGGATACCTCGCCCTGCTTCATTTCGCCCCGGGCTTCACGGCTTCGAGCGTCATCCCATTCCTCACGCCGTCGCTTCCTCCCGAGGCCTATCTCTGGATATTCCTGCCGCCCATCCTCTTCGAAGCGGCGTTGCAGGTCGATACGCGCGGTCTTCTCGCCGATCTCGCGCCTATCCTCTTGCTCGCGATTGGCGCGGTGGCGGCCGCCGCGGCAGGCGTTGGCGTCGCCACGTGGATCAGCAGCGGCGAGAGCCTGATCGTGTGCCTGCTGCTCGGCGCAATCGTCAGCACGACGGATCCTTCCACCGTCATCGGGCTCTTTCGCAACAGCGGCGCGCCCGAGCGCCTGATTCGGCTGATCGAGGGTGAAAGCCTGCTCAACGACGCCGCCGCCATCGCCATCTCCACACTCCTCACCAGCGCGCTGGCGCTCGCGCCGTCCGCCGCGCACACGCACGGGCATCCGCTCGCATCCTTCGTCGTTTCCCTCGTCGGCGGCTGCGCGTTCGGCGCGCTCGCGGGCGCGCTTTTCGTCACCGTTTCGAGCGCGTTGCGCAGTCTGCCCTTTTCCGAGTACGCGCTCTCGCTCGCGCTGCCCACGCTGCTCTATCCCGCCGCGGAGCGCTGGCTTCACGTTTCCGGCGTGGCCGCTGTCGTGTGCGCGGGTCTCGCGGCCAACCGGCTCATGCAAACACGCCGCCCTGCCGCGAGCCAAACCCTGTTTCGCCAGCTATGGGCGTACCAGGCCGGCATCGCCTCCGCCGCTGTCTTTCTGCTCGCGTCGGCGCGCGTGCCCGGTCTGTTGGACAAGCTGAATATGCGCGACACCCTCCCGCTCGCGCTCGCGCTGGTAGCCGCCATTCTGAGCCGATTCGGCATCCTTACGATCTTCGTACCGCTGCTGAGCCGCCTTGGCATCTGTGAGCCGCTGCCGCGCGCGCACCAATGGCTGATCGCATGGGGCGGCGTGCGCGGCCCCGTCACGCTCACGCTCGCCGTTTGCGTCGCGCGCAACGATGCGCTTTCGCCCGGTACCCGCGCATTCGCTGCCGCCATGGCCGCCGCCTTCGTGCTGCTGAATCTGCTGTGCAACGGCCTCACGTTAGGGCGTGTCGCGCGATGGCTGGGCATCGCACCACGCACTTCGAGCGAACGCGCCGCACCCTGAGCGCCAACGCAGGCAAACGGGGCCGCTTACGCTACTCGCCGCGCTCGGTGCGCCACAAATAGCCGATCGCTGCACGCGTGACGCGCGCCTCCAGCGCCTGAGCATCGGTTTCGCCGCGCTCGCCCGCTGCGTCGACCATGCCGCGCACGATGGCGATCACGTCGAGTGCGGTGGTCTGCCGGTCGTCGATTCGTGGCGCGTCGGCGAGTTCGAACGCGCCGACGAGCACCGCGTGAATGCGCTCGCTCACGCGTGCGTCGCGCTCGCCAAGCGGCAGTCGCCGCTCCTCGAAATCGAGCAGACGCGCCAGTTCCGGGCGTCGCATCTGATGCGCGACCGCCGCGCGAATCAGCCTGAGCAACGCCGCCTCGCAGCTCGACGCCGCAGCGGCGGCCTCGACCTCGGCAAGGAGCGGCGCGCTCTCACGGTCGATCAAGGCGGCGGTGAGCGCGTCGCGGTTCGGAAAATATTGATAGAGCGAGCCGACACTCACACCCGCGCGCGCCGCGATGGCGTTCGTGGTGTAGCCGGCCAGGCCGGCGCTTTCGAGAATGCGCGCGGCGGCTTCGAGTATCGCGTCGACAGTGGCGGCGGAACGTCGCTGCACGGGCCGCTTGCGCGCCTCTAGTGCCGCGGCGCGGCTTTTGCCGCGTGGCGTTTGAGTCATGGCGGGAAAGGGAAAGGACGTCGAATATGAGCAATGGCTCGTATTCTACCGATGACCCGGCATACCCGCCCGAGATGCGTTGAAGCGGCGCGCGTGACGATACGTGTTGCTATACGTATCGTCACGCCGGTCACGCGCCGCTGACCTCCCCCCGTCATTTCGCACGCAGATGAAACCGCGCGCCTCAAATCTGCCGGCGCATCTCAGCCGCCGGCAGCTTCATCATCTGCCGATACTTCGTGACCGTGCGGCGCGCCACCTGCACACCCTGCTTTTCGAGTTCCTGCGTGAGGATCACGTCGGAAAGCGGGTCGCGCGGATCTTCGGCGTCGATCATTTCCTTGATGAGCGCGCGCACCGCGGCGGCCGAGCACGTGCCGCCCGTGCGCGTTTCGAGTTCGCGCGGGAAGAAGCGCTTGAACTCGAAGATGCCGCGCGGCGTGGCCATGTACTTGTTGCCCGTGGCGCGCGAGACGGTCGATTCGTGCAGGCCCAGTTCGTCGGCGACGTCGCGCAGCAGCATGGGCCGCAGCGCAATCTCGCCATACTGGAAAAATGCCTTCTGGCGCGCGACGATGCACTCGCCCACACGCAGGATCGTCTCGCAGCGCTTATGCGCGTTGCGGATCAGCCAGCGCGCTTCCTGCAGCTGTTGCGCGAGCGGCGAGCGGCTCGTCTGGTCCGAGCGCGCGAACATCTCCGCGTACAGCTTGTGGATGCGCGCGCGCGGCTCGATGGCCGGGTTCACGCTCACCACCCACTTGCCGCGCACTTGGCGCACGATCACGTCGGGAACGACATAGCCGCCGTCTGCGCGGCCATAGTGGTTGCCCGGCTTCGGATCGAGGCGGCGCACGAGTGCGCTCGCGGCCTGCAGCGAAGCGGCGTCGCAGCCGAGCTGGCGCTGCAGCTCGCCGTGTTCGCGGCGCGCGAGGCGCTCGAGATGCTGCGTGACGATCTGCAGCGCCAGTTCGCGATGCGGCGTGTCGGAAGGCATCGCATCGAGCTGCAGCGCAAGGCATTCGGAGAGCGAACGCGCGCCGATGCCGGGGCGATCGAGCGTCTGCACCACGCGCAGCGCCACCCGCAAGCGGTCTTCGTCGAGCGTGTCAACGCCGCCCTCTTCATCGGCAAGATCGGCGAGATCCTGGCGTAGATAGCCGTCGTCGTCGAGCGCCTCGATCACGACCTGCACAGCGATACGGTCGAGGTCCTCGAGCGGCGCGAGGCGCAAGGCCTCATGCAGCTGCTCGCGCAGCGTAACCGGCACACGCACCCAGTCGGAGGCTTCGGAATCGCTGTCCTCGCCGCCGCGATAGCTCGACGTGCGCAAAGCGCCCGGCACAGGCATCTCGGCGGTGTAGCCCGAGCCTTCGTCGCTGTAGCTGCTCTCGGCGTATGACGTCTCGCCGTATGGGGAGGCGTCCTGACCCATGCCGGCGTCGAGGCCGCCTTCGAAGCTCGATTCACCCGCGCCTTCTGTCGCCATGGCGGGGGCTTCGGCCGCGGGCGCCGCCGCGGAGCCAATGCCCGCTGCGCCATTGGCCGCTTCGGCGGCCTCGCCGGTGTCCGAGGCGGGCGGAACGTATTCGAGGAACGGATTGGTGTCGAGCGCTTCGCGCAGCTCCTGCTGGAACTCGAGCGACGACAGTTGCAGCAGCCTCACCGCCTGCTGAAGACGCGGCGTGAGCGCCAGATGCTGGCGCGCGTGTAACGCGATGGAAGGCATGGCAATCCCGTTTTGTTGAATTGAGTGATAGCCCTCTGATGCAACAGCCATGCCAGTTTTTACAACACCCTGTTTTGAAACGGGATCGACGCTTGCAACAGCGGCTAAGCGAGCCTCGTTTCCGACCCCACAGTGGAGATTTTTACAAAGGTGCGGAAAAAATGTGGCGCATGCCAGTTGGGAAAATCGTGGCCGCATGGACGAACCGCGAGCCCGCATTGAAGACGGCTCCGGTCGCTTCCGGGGGCTTTCCAATAACAAGCAGCGCGAGCACGAACGCGGCGAGGCACGCACCTTGCGGAGGCAGGCCATGACCACAACCAGAAAGGGAGTAGCCATGAAGCGCATCCTGATCCTCAAGACCGCGGCTGGCGCCGCCTGCATGACGTTCGCACTGCTGGCCGGTGCGCAGACCACGACGAACAGCACCGCGCCTTCGGGCAGTTCGGAATCCGTGGGCCAACACGTTGACGACGCAACCATCACGACCAAGGTCAAGGCCGAACTGCTCGGCGCGAAGAACGTGAAGTCCGAGCACATCCACGTGAAGACGCGTAAGGGCGTGGTCTCGCTCACCGGCACGGTGCCGAGCGCCGAAGACCGCGACAACGCCAAACAGGTCGTGGAAGGCGTCTCGGGTGTGACCTCAGTGAAGAACCATCTGAAGGTCTCGGTGGCGAGCTAAGAGGTCTAACACACCCCGCCAGACCGCAACAACGAGCCAATTCCAGACCGGATCGCGCCGGCGGCCGCCACCGCCGGCGCTCCTCATGCCTGACTCACTCCTCCTCGCGCGATTGCCTGAGCTGCGCGCGCCGTTGCTCGCCCTGGCGCGCGAGCATCCAGCCCGGATACTCGGCGGGCAATCCGCTCGCCTCACCCAGCACGCCTAGCTCTTCGACGCTGAGCTTCACTTTCGTCGCGGCGATGTTGTCGTCGAGTTGATCGACACGTTTCGCGCCGATGATCACCGATGTCACCGCCTTCTGATGTAGCAGCCACGCGAGCGCGATCTGCGCGACTGACACGCCTTTGGCTTGCGCGATCGGCCGCATCGCGTCCACGCAGTCCCATGCGCGCTCGCGGTTCACGGGCGGAAAATCGAAGGTCGTGCGCCGGCTGCCCGCCTCGCCTGGCTGGTCACGCCCGTACTTGCCGCTCAAGAGTCCGCCCGCGAGCGGACTCCAGACCATCAGCCCGAGGCCCTCGCTTTCCAGCATCGGCACGAGTTCGCGCTCGAGATCCCGTCCCGCGATCGTGTAGTAGGCCTGCAGCGACTCGAAGCGCGCGAGCCCTTCGCGCTGCGCAATGCCGAGCGCCTTCACGATTTGCCAGGCCGCCCAGTTCGACACGCCGGCGTAGCGCACGTACCCCTGCTGCACGAGCGTATCGAGCGCGCGCACCGTCTCCTCGATGGGCGTCACAGGATCGAACGCGTGAATCTGGTAGAGGTCGATGTGATCGAGCTGCAGGCGCTTCAGGCTCGCCTTCACGCCATCCATGATGTGATAGCGCGTGGCGCCGCGCTCGTTCGGCGACGAGCCCATTTCGCCGAACACTTTGGTCGCGATCACGACCTGCTCGCGCGGGACCTTGAGGTTCTTGAGCGCCTGACCGGTGATCTGTTCGGAAACGCCCTGCGAGTAGACGTCGGCGGTATCGATGAAATTGATGCCCGCGTCCAGCGCGCGGCCAACGAGACGTTCGGCATCGGACTGCTGGAGATCGCCGATCTGGTTCCAGATGCCGGCGCCGCCGCCGAAGGTCATCGTGCCGAGGCAGAGTTCTGAAACGAACAGGCCCGTGCGGCCCAGTGGGTTGTAACGCATGGTGTGACTCCGTCGTGGTTCGAGGGAAAAGCCAACGCGGCGAGGATACTGCGTTCGCGCGACGCTTGCCGAACGCCGGCCCGGCCCCGACCGCCTCTCTCCCGCCTCTCCCGCTTCTCTCCCGCTTCTCTCCCGCATCTCTCCCGCCAGGCAGGCGCACACGAAAGCTGCGAGACTGACGGACGTGCAATGCTGACTTCTCCGCCGTCTGACATCCGCATGACAACGTCTTCGCCCGTATCCGATTCGCACGCGCCTGGAGCCGCCGCCAGTCACGACGGCGCAGAAAGCGACGTGCTCGCGCGCTTTCATCCGGCCGTGGCCAACTGGTTCCGGCGCAGCTTCGACGCGCCCACCGCCGCGCAACGCGCCGCCTGGCCGCTCATCGCGAGCCGGCGCGCGACGCTGGTGGCCGCCCCAACGGGCTCGGGCAAGACGCTCACCGCCTTTCTCGCCGCGCTCGACGAACTCGTGCGCGAAGGTCTCGCGAACGGCGGCGCGCTGCCCGATAGGACGCTCGTCGTCTATGTTTCGCCGCTCAAGGCGCTTTCCAATGACATCCGGCTCAATCTCGAGAGGCCGCTTGAAGGTATCGCAACGGAACTCGCGCGCCTCGGCTTGCCGCCGGTCGACATCCGCACCGCCGTGCGCACCGGCGACACGCCGCAGCCCGAGCGCGCGGCGCTCAGAAAGCGCGCGCCGCATATTCTCGTGACGACGCCTGAGTCGCTTTACGTGCTGCTCGGCTCCGAATCAGGCCGCCGCATGCTGGCTAGCACGCGCAGCGTGATCGTCGACGAAATTCACGCGCTCGCGGGCAACAAGCGCGGCGGCCATCTCGCGCTGAGTCTCGAGCGGCTCGACGCGTTGTGCGGCTCGCGCCTGCTGCGCATCGGTCTTTCCGCCACGCAAAAGCCGATCGAAACCGTTGCGCGCTTTCTGGTGGGCATGGGCGAGGCGGCGCAAGACCCGGGCGCAAGCCCGCCCGCCTGCGAGATCGTCGACGTGGGCCATACGCGCAAGCGCGACCTCGCGATCGAAGTGCCGCCCGTGCCGCTCGAAGCCGTGATGGCGAACGACGTGTGGGAGCGCGTGTACGACCGCATGGCCGAACTCGTCGCCTTGCACCGCACCACGCTCGTGTTCGTCAACACGCGCCGCATGGCCGAGCGCGTAGCGCGCCATCTCACCGATCGTCTGGGTGCCGAAGTCGTCGCCGCGCACCACGGCAGCCTCGCGCGCGAGCATCGTTTTCTCGCCGAGCAGCGGTTAAAGAGCGGCGACTTGCGCGTGCTCGTGGCGACGGCGTCGCTGGAACTGGGCATCGATATCGGCGACGTCGATCTCGTGTGCCAGATCGGCTCGCCGCGCTCGATCGCGGCCTTCCTGCAACGCGTGGGGCGCTCGGGACACCAGGTCGGCGGCGTGCCGAAAGGACGGCTTTTCCCCACTTCGCGCGACGACCTGATCGAATGCGCGGCGCTGCTCGACAGCGTGCGGCGCGGCGAACTCGATCGCCTCGTGCCGCCGCACGCGCCGCTCGACGTGCTCGCGCAGCAAATCGTCGCGGAAGTGGCCGGCGAACCCTGGGAAGAAGACGCGCTCTATGCGCTCGTGCGCCGCGCCGCGCCGTGGGCCGCGCTCGAGCGCGCACAGTTCGACGCCGTGCTGCGCATGCTCGCCGAGGGCTACACGAGCCGTCACGGGCCGCGCGCCGCTTATCTTCATCGCGACGTGGTGAGCCACACGCTGCGCGCACGGCGCGGCGCTCGGCTCGTCGCGCTCACGTCGGGCGGCACGATCCCCGACAACGCCGACTACTCGGTGCTGCTGGAACCGCAGGGCGTGCAGATCGGCACCGTCAATGAGGACTTCGCCGTCGAAAGTCTGGCGGGCGACGTGTTCCAGCTCGGCAACGCCTCGTACCGCATTCTGCGCATCGAAGCGGGCCGCGTACGCGTGGAAGATGCCCAAGGGCAGCCGCCCAACATCCCGTTCTGGCTGGGCGAGGCGCCGGGCCGCAGCGACGAGCTTTCGTTCGCGATTTCGCGGCTGCGCAAGCAAGTGGAAGCGGCGCTGATCGATGCGAATGTGAATGCGGGTGCGGGTGCGGGTGCGGGTGCGGGTGCGGGTGTGAATGGGACTGCAATCGCCAGCGAGCATGCGGCGGGCGATGCCGCGTCGTCCGCCATAGTCGATCGCGCCACGGCTGCGCTCGCCGCATCGCTCGAGATCGACGACGCCGCGGCGCGCCAGATCGTCGAATATCTCGCGCGCGCCCGGGCGGCGCTCACGGTGCTGCCCACGCAGGACACACTCGTCATGGAGCGCTTCTTCGACGAGGCGGGCGGCACCCAGCTCGTGATCCACACGCCGTTCGGCAGCCGCCTCAATCGCGCGTGGGGCCTCGCACTGCGCAAGCGTTTTTGCCGCCAGTTCAACTTTGAACTGCAGGCCGCCGCGACCGAAGACGCCATCATCCTTTCGCTCACCGGCGCGCACAGCTTCGCGCTGGACGAGGTGTGGCGCTACCTCCATTCGAATTCCGCGGAGCATCTGCTCGTGCAGGCGCTGCTCGACGCGCCGCTGTTCGGCGTGCGCTGGCGCTGGAACGCGACCACGTCGCTCGCGCTGCCGCGCCAGACCAGCGGCCGCAAGACGCCGCCGCAGATCCAGCGCATGCGCAGCGAAGACCTGCTCGCCGCCGTGTTCCCCGACCAGGTGGCGTGCGTCGAGAACATCGCGGGCGAGCGCGAAGTGCCGCGCCATCCGCTCGTGGACCAGACGCTCGACGACTGCCTGCACGATGCTATGGATACCGAAGCATGGCTTGCCCTCCTGCGCCGCATCGAGGCAAGCGAGGTGAAGCTCGTGGTGCGCGAATTGCCCGCGCCCTCGCCGCTCGCGGCCGAGATCCTCACCGCGCGCCCCTATGCGTTCCTCGACGACGCCCCGATCGAGGAACGCCGCACCCAAGCGGTGCTCTCGCGCCGCTGGAGCGACCCCGAATCCACCGACGATCTTGGCGCGCTGGACCCCGAAGCCATTGCGAGCGTGCGCGAAGAAGCCTGGCCGCAAGTGCGCGACGCCGACGAAATGCACGACGCCCTCACAAGCCTCGGCGCGCTGACTGAGAGCGAAGCGCAGCAGGCGCCGCAGTGGCTCGCATGGCTCGCCGACCTGGCGGCGGCGGGCCGCGCCACGCGGCTGCCGGTCGCGGAGCACGACGCGCTGTGGGTGGGCATCGAGCGGCTCGCGTGCGTGCAAGCCATTTATCCCCAGGCGCATTGCGAGCCGCCGCTCACGCCGCCGCCTGAATACGCGGATGCGTGGACCGAGGACGCTGCGCTCGTCGAGATCGTGCGTGCGCGCCTGTCGGGCTTCGGGCCGCTTACGGTCGCGCAGGTCGCGCGGCCGCTCGCGCTGGAGGCGAGCGTAGCGGCGCTCGCGCTCACGCGCCTCGAAGCCGAAGGCACCGTCATGCGCGGACGCTTCACGCAGCAAGCCATGAGCGGCGGCCACGAGGAATGGTGCGAGCGCCATCTGCTTGCGCGCATCCATCGCTACACGGTGCGCAAACTCCGGCGCGAAATCGAGCCGGTCGAGCGCCACGACTTCATGCGCTTCCTGTTCGAATGGCAACGCGTGGCGCCCGGTACGCGCGGCTCGGGCCGAGACGCGCTGGCCGCCGTGCTCGATCAGCTCGAAGGCTGGGAAGCCTCGGCGCTCGCGTGGGAAGACGAAATCCTGCCGGCGCGCATCGACGATTACACGCCCATGCTGCTCGACGAGCTATGCCGCTCGGGACGTCTCGCCTGGGCCAGGCTGCCCGCGCGCGCGGCGTCCGCATCGACCGTGCGCAGCACGCCGGTCGTGCTGCTCGCACGCCGCGAACTCACGCGCTGGATGGCGCTCGTCGAAGCGCCCGACACTGCGGGACTGTCGGCGCGCGCGCAGCGTGTGTACGAGGCGCTGCTGCGCCACGGCGCGATGTTCTTCGACGAACTCGCCGCCGACGCGCATCTGCTCGGCGTCGAACTGGAAAACGCGCTTGGCGAACTGGTGGCGGCTGGTCTTGTGAATGCGGACAGCTTTGCGGGACTGCGCGCGCTCGTGAAACCAGCGGCGCAGCGCAGCGCGCATCACGGCAGACGTCGGCCGCGCGGCTTCGGGCCGCTCGCGGGCGGCATGGCCGATGCGGGGCGCTGGGCGACGTTGCGGCGCGTTCGGTTGGGCAATGCGGCCGATGCATCGACTGAGCCCCTGGTGGAGACGAACGATACGCAGGCGCTCGCCATGGCGGAACCGACTGCGTTGGATGCGCGCGTCGTAGCCGGTACGCGATCGCAGGCGCTTGCGCGCGCAAGGCAAACGGGCGCCAGCCCGTCACGCCGCCCGCCGGCCGCACCTGAACTGCTGGAGCACGTCGCCAATGTGCTGCTGCGCCGCTATGGCGTGGTCAGCTGGCATCTGCTCGGACGCGAGGCAGCGTGGCTGCCGCCCTGGCGCGACCTGCTGCGCGTGTTGCATCGCATGGAGGCGCGCGGCGAGGTGCGTGGCGGGCGCTTCGTCACCGGGATTTCGGGCGAACAGTTCGCGCTGCCTGAAGCCGTGGCGCTGCTGCGCGACGTGCGGCGGCGCGGACCGACGCAAGGAGAAGGCGGCGCGCTCGTCTGCGTGAGCGCCGCCGATCCGCTCAATCTCCTCGGCACGGTGCTGCCCGGCGAGAAGGTGCCGGCGCTCGCCGGCAACCGCATCGTGTTCCGCAACGGCGTGCCGGCCGCGACCCTGATTGCCGGCCGTTTTGGCTTTCTCGGCGAGTTCGACGAGAGCACGCGCACCGAACTTCGCTCGCGCCTCGCCAGGCCTTGGTGAGGCGCGCCGGGCGGGCGCGGGCGGGATCGGCAGTTAGTTGCGTTGCACCGTCGATGCGGCAGGCTTCGCCACGTTGCGCGTGGCGTCGAAATGCCGGCGCACGCGCAGTCCGTTCGCGACGACGAGCAGGCTCGCGCCCACGTCGGCGAACACGGCCATCCAGAGCGTGGCTTCGCCTGCCATCGCGAGCACGAGAAACACCGCCTTGATGCCGAGCGCGAGTGTGATGTTCTGCGTGAGCACGGCCGCGGTCTTGCGCGAAAGGCCGATGAACGCCGCGATCTTGCGCGGATCGTCGTCCATGATCGCGACGTCGGCGGTTTCGAGCGCAGTCGCGGTGCCAGCCGCGCCCATTGCAAAGCCGATGTCGGCGCGCGCGAGCGCGGGCGCATCGTTCACGCCGTCGCCGACCATCGCCGCCATGCCGTACTGTTGCGAGAGCGCGGCGATCGCGTCCTGCTTGTCCTGCGGCAGCAGATTGCCGCGCGCGTCGTCAATGCCGAGCTGATCGGCAATCGCGCGCGCGGTCGACGCGTTGTCGCCGGTGAGCATGACGGGCGTCACGCCAAGCTGGCGCAAGGCCTGTACGGCCGGGGCGCTTTCTGCACGCAGCGCGTCGGCCACGGCGAACACGGCAACCGCCTCCTGCGGCGCGCACAACACGATCGCCGTCTTGCCGGCCTGCTCGAGCGTTGCCAGTTGCGCTTCGAGTTCGGGCGAGCACAAACCAAGCTCTTCCACCAGACGGTGATTGCCGAGGCTCCAGAGCGTGCCGTCGATGCGGCCCTGCACGCCGCGACCGTTTAGCACCGCGAACTGATCGACCGCCAGCAGGCGCGCATCCGGCTGACGTGCCCGCCAGCCTTCGACCACCGCACGGGCGACCGGGTGCGTGCTCGCGTCGTCCAGGCTCGCGGCAATGCGCAGCGCTTCTTCGGCAGAAAGCTGGGCTTCGCCGGACGCCTCAGCGGGAACCGGCACGCGGACCGGCGCCGCGAGCGCATCGGTCAGGACAGGCTCGCCGCGCGTGAGGGTGCCGGTCTTGTCGAGCGCGACGGCTTTGAGCAGCCGGCCGCGTTCGAGCCACACGCCGCCCTTCACGAGCATGCCGTGGCGCGCGGCGGCGGCGAGGCCGCTCACGACCGTCACCGGCGTCGAGACGACGAGCGCGCACGGGCAGGCAATCACGAGCAGCACGAGCGCCTTGTAGAGCCACGCGCTCCACGCGCCGCCGAACACGAGCGGCCCGGCAAGTGCGATGACCACGGCGAGCACGACTACGGCCGGCGTGTAATAGCGCGCGAACTGGTCGACGAAACGCTGCGTGGGCGCGCGTTGCGCCTGCGCCTCCTGCACTGCCGCAGCGATGCGCGCGAGCGTGCTGTCCTGCGCAGCCGCGGTGACGACCGCCTCGACCATGCCATCGACGACGATACTGCCCGCGTAGAGCGCCGCGCCGGTCTCCTTGTCGACCGGCAGGCTCTCGCCCGTGATCGGCGCCTGATCGAGCGCGGCGCGGCCGGCGGCCACGCGCGCGTCGAGCGGCACGCGCTGGCCGGTGCGCACGCGAATGCGGCTGCCGACAGCCACGTCGCCCACCGCGTACTCGCGCCATTCGCCTTGCCCGGCTGCGCCGTCGCCGGCTTGCCAGACCTCGGCGGTTTCGGGTGCGAGCGCGGTGAGCGCGCGGATGGCCTGACGGGCGCGTTCGAGCGAAAGCGCCTCGATTTCCTCCGCGAGGGCGAACAGGAAAACGACCATCGCCGCTTCGGGCCATTTGCCGATCGCAATGGCGCCGATCAAGGCAAGCGACATCAGGAAGTAGATGTTGATCGTGAAGTTGCGCAGCGCGATCCAGCCCTTGCGCAGCGTGGGCAAACCCGCGCAGAGGATGGAGATGACCGCGCAGGCGAGTACGAGCAGGCTGGTCTCCTTGCCGGTGCTCCAGGCGAGCACCTCAGCGCCTGCGGCTGCCACGCCGCTTACCGCCAGCAACAACTTCTGACGCAGCGCAAGGCCAAGCGACGCAGGCGGGGCAGCTTGCGCGGAGGCGGTCTCGCCGAGTTCGCGCGGCGCCATGTCGAGGGCGCGCAGCGCGGCGACGACAGGCTGCGTATCGTCGAGTTGGTGATGCACGGTCAGTTCGCGCGCGAGCAGGTCGAAGTCGAGGCGCACGACACCCGGCATCGGCTCGAGCCGGTTGCGGATCAGGCGCTCCTCGGTCGGGCAATCCATGTTTTCGATACGCCAGCGCGCGCGGCGCGTGCCTTCGGGCGCCGGGGCTGTCTGGCGGGGGCTTTGTCGCGGCGCGCTGTCATGGCAGCAGGCCTGGTCGTGCAGATGCGCCTCGCTGTGGTCGTGCTTGTGCTCTTCGCCGTGGTCGTGCTTGTGCTCTTCGCCATGGTCATGGTCATGGTCATGGTCATGGTCATGGCCGTGGCCGTGGCCGTGGCCGTGGCCGTGGCCGTGGCCGTGGCCGTGATCATGATCTTGCCCTTGATCCAGACCGTGGTCGTGTTTGTGCTCGTGGCCGCCGCACACGGCCGCCACGCCGCCATTCCCGTGAGCGCCGCCCGCAGCCCGTTCCTCATCACGCGCGCGCAGGCGCTGCGCAATGCCGGGCTGCGACAAGTAGCTCTGGTTCATAGCCGGTTTCTCCCAAAAGTGACACAATCATTGAACAGCCTGTAGCCACTACAGGGTCAAGTCATTTGGGAGAGCCGCGACCATGCGAATTGGTGAACTGGCGCGCTGTGCGCACTGCGACGTCGAAACAGTGCGCTTTTACGAGCGCGAAGGCCTGCTAGATGAGCCCGCGCGTGAAACCAACGGATACCGCAGCTACACGGCCGTGCACGCCGCGCAACTCAACTTCATCCGCCATTGCCGGTCACTGGGCATCGGGCTCTCGGACATCCGCATGTTGCGTCGCTTTCAGGCCGACCCGAGCCAGCCGTGCGACGAAGTCAACGAGTTGATTGACAGCCAGATCGAGCGCATTCATCAGCAAATCGAATCGATGCGTGTACTCGAGCAGCAATTGCGCACGCTGCGCGAGAGCTGCCATGCGCACCAGAGCAGCAGCGCCGAGTGCGGGATCATGAAGAGTCTCGAGCAGCCCATGGACGACGAGAGCTGCTCATGCCATGGCGACGGGCACGCTACGGAAGGCGCCCCGCCTGCCGACGGCGCGCCCTCTCTTCACCGCCATTAAAGACTCAAGGTGCCGCGGCGATCACTTCGGCCACCGTGGCCGTGAGCTTCTTCGCGTAAGGCACATGCAGGAACTCGTTCGGCCCGTGCGCGTTGGACTTCGGACCGAGTACGCCGCACACCATGAACTGCGACTTGGGAAACCCTGCTTGCAGCACGTTCATGAGCGGAATCGTGCCGCCCTGGCCGAGATACGCACAGTCCGCGCCGAAATGGGTGCGAGAGGCGCCGTTGAGCGCTTCGGTAAGCCACGGGGCGAGTTCCGGCGCGCTCCAGCCGTTGGCCGCGCCCGCGTCCGGCTTGAAGGTGACTTTTGCGTTATACGGCGGATCGAGTTCGAGTAACGCCTTCAGTTCGGCCACGGCCTTGGACGCCTCGATGAGCGGAGGCAAACGCAGCGAGAGCTTGAACGCCGTGCGCGGCCGCAGCACGTTGCCGGCGTCGGCGAGTGCGGGCAGACCTGCCGCGCCCGTGACCGAAAGCGAGGGCCGCCACGTGGAATCGAGCAGCGCCTGCTGCGGGTCCGTGGTGGTAGGCAGCACGCGCCGGCCGTCCTGGCCGCACGCCCAAGGCATGGTCTTCCAGACACTTTCGCCCAGGATCTTCGCCGTAACCTCGGCTTCGCTCAAGCGCTGCGAAGGGATCGCGCAATGGAAGCCCTTGGGCAGCAACGTGCCGCTCGCGGCATCTTCGAGACGCTCGAAGAGTTGCCGCATCACGCGGAAGCTGGAAGGCGCAATGCCGCCGTAAGAGCCCGAGTGAATGCCCTCCTCGAGCACTTCGACTTCGAGGTCGCCCGACACGAGCCCGCGCAGCGACGTGGTGAGCCATAGCTGATCGTAGTTGCCCGCGCCCGAATCGAGACAAACGACGAGGCCGACATCGCCGAGCCGATCGCGCAGCGCATCGACATAGGGCAACAGGTCGTAGCTGCCCGACTCCTCGCAGGTCTCGATAAGACCCACGCAGCGCGGACGCTCCACGCCTTGCGCGTCGAGCGCGGCGAGCGCCGTGACGCTCGCGTAGATCGCGTAGCCGTCGTCAGCACCGCCGCGGCCATAGAGGCGGCCGTCTTCGAGCTTCGGCGTCCAGGGGCCGAGGTCGTTGCGCCAGCCGGCAAATTCCGGCTGTTTGTCGAGGTGACCGTAGAGCACGACCGTCTCGCTGCTGCCCGAGCGCGTGGCGGGCGCCTCGAAGAAAATCACCGGCGTGCGACCCGGCAGGCGCACGATCTCCAGCCTCAGCCCGCGCACCGGCTGCTGCTCCGCCCACTTCGCTGCCTCCTGCACGACGCGCTCGAGATAGCCGTGCTGCGCCCACTGCGGGTCGAACGCCGGGCTCTTTGCGGGCACCGCGATGTAGTCGGTCAACGCCGGCACGATCTCGTCATGCCATTTACGTTCTACGAAGGCGCGCAATTCGTCGTGGTCGAGTTGGCGGGTTGCCTCGGACGGGTCGGAGATCATGGTGTGGGTTCCCAGCAATGAAAAACCCGATGATAGACCCGAACCCCCGCCCGCCGACACCCCCTGCAACCAGTGTTGGCCATTCGGTCAAGGCATGGCGTGCGCTTAGGTCCAATCCGCGCGACAATGAGCTGTCAGATATATTCCGCCCTTTTTTCTGGAGAATGAAATATGGTGAGCCGTTCCGTCTTCGAGATCGTCGTTCTCGCAGCGGTGGTTGCGCTCTACTTTCTCCCCGCGCTGATCGCTGACAGGCGCCAGCGTCACGACCTGCTGATCCTCGCCGTCTTCAACGCCGTACTCGGCTGGACATTGCTTGGCTGGCTGCTGGCGCTCTTCTGGGCGCTTCAGCCGAATCCGCCGAAGGATCTCGGCGGCCAGACCAAGATCCGCAGCCGCCGGCTGGGCATGCTGCTCTTCTCGCGCCGGCTCGACGATCGAGTCCACGCACGCGAAACGCGAACCGCCGAGCAAAAGCGCTCGCCGCATTGAAGCTTATCCGTCCGGCCAACGTTACAAGCCATGGCGAGCACACGCCGCCCTCGCATGGAATAATCACCGGGGGATCGAGCTGCTTTGGCCGCGCGGTTTTGACCACGCGATATGAGGCTGAAGCGCAAAGCCAATACCCGTCGCTCGATTCACCCTGACACCTATCAGCCACACCCAACACGGAGCCCCGTCATGCCACACGCCGCCCCGCTGTTCGCCTTTGCCGCCGTCGCACTCGGCATGGCGCTCACGCCCGGACCCAACATGATCTATCTGATCTCGCGCTCGATCTGCCAGGGCCGCAAGGCAGGCCTGATCTCGCTGGGCGGGGTCGCGCTCGGTTTCGTGTTCTACATGCTGTGCGCCGCATTCGGCATTACCGCGTTGCTGATGGCGGTGCCCTTTGCCTATGACGCCCTGCGCCTGGGCGGCGCGCTCTATCTGTTCTGGCTCGCATGGCAGGCGCTCAAACCGGGCGGCCGGTCGCCGTTCCAGGTGCGCGAGCTGCCTGCCGACCGCCCACGCAAGCTCTTTCTGATGGGCTTCGTCACGAATCTGCTGAACCCGAAAATCGCCATTCTTTATTTGTCGCTGCTGCCGCAGTTCATCGAACCGCATCACGGCAGCGTACTCGCGCAGTCCATCGTGCTCGGCAGTGTGCAGATCGCGCTTTCGATCAGCGTGAATGCAGCCGTTGCCATGACAGCTGGAACGATTGCAACGTTTCTCGGCGACCGCCCGGGCTGGCTCAAGCTTCAGCGCTGGCTCATGGGCACAGTGCTGGCCGGGCTCGCCGTGCGTATCGCCGCCGAAGGCCAGCGATAAAGCAAACGGCCGGGCGCCTCTGGCCCGGCCGCAATTTCGTACCTGTCTGGCACGTCTGCCGCGCGTTTGCGCGCCTGCAGGTCTGCCTGGGTCTGGCGCTTCAAATCCCGCCGAGGGCCCTTCCGCCAGCCGGGCTGCGCATTTTGACGAATGCCGCGGGAATCGAGCGGGGTTCGATTTGCACCATGTCCTGGGCGAACATATCCTGGCGCAGTTCGCCGTGCTCGTCGAACCACTGGCAGATCAGCCAGTGACCGCTGGCAAAGCCAACCGGACCGGCATACATGACGGTCATGCGCGGACCGCCCGATTTCAGGGTGACAACGTCGCCAATTCCGGCCATGGCAGCGAGCGGCTTTTCGGCTACGTCGATGGTCGTATCAAGCATGATGTTCCCCGTTAAAAAAGTCGCACAGAGAAAAAAACCGGTGGGTTAGCGCCCCCGGCTCCCTACCGCCCTTTCGATAATGAGTATGGGGCGGTCATTAATGAGTTTCGCAAGACTAACAACTCGAATTAATGCGTGCAAGCGATTTTCATAACACCTGCTGAAAACCCTGTTATTCGCTGCATGGCAAAACACCGCCCAATCCTGCTTCGCACAATTTACACGGAAAGCCGGCCATGTCTGGCAAAAGCTACCGGGCAGGGCTTCCCCTTCAAACAGTCATATTATTTCGCATTCGCCACTGGAAAATGCCGCGTCGCAACCGCAATAAATATGGCAAGCCAGCAACTGGATTAACGATTACGTCCAAAAAATGAACGCCCGGGTGGCGCGAGTGGAAACGTTTTCTGCATCAATAAACCGTCCGTTCGATTAATCCCCCTGCTGTGCAAGCAAACCTTGGCGCTCGAGAGTGAATCCTCATGTTTTAGCCGATGGATACCGAAAATTATGCGGCTGAAATACGGCTGTCACTTAACTGGAATTGCAGTGCAGTGCAAAAAAAAGCCCCATCCGAGAAACCGGATGGGGCGGCGCGTGTGCAGGGCGCGGTCGGGCCGCGCTTATTCCACGAACGGCAGTGTAGTCTGGCCCTCGGCGCGCATGCCGAAGACGTTGAGCGTCATCGCGACGAGCGCGTAGTAGCCAAGCAGCCCGACCAGGTTAATCGTGGTTTCGTGGCCAAAGCGCTCCACCGCGCGCGCGTACGTTGCGTCGGAAACGCGCTTCGCGTCGTACAGCTCGGTCGTGAAGGCGTGGATCAGCGCGTCATCGGGCTCGTCGAACTGCGGTGTCGCGCCCGTGCGGATTTGCTCGGCCAGCGCCTCGGGCACGCCCGCCCCCAGCGCGATGGGATAGTGGATGTACCACTCGGCCTGCGCCTGCCAGCGTGCGGCCGTGACGAGAATCGCCAGTTCAGAGAGGCGTAGCGAGAGGCCCGTCTGATAGCGGCAGAACGCACCCAGGCGTTGCGCATGCTGCGCCAGTTCCGGGCTGTGGATCCAGCCGAGGAACGGGCCGTTCAGGTTGCCGCGCGGACCGGAAAGGATCTCGTCCAGCACGGCCTTCTGCTCTGGCGATGCCTGTGCGGCGTCGAAGGCGGGAAGCCGTGAAAGCGGGTTTTGCGTCATCGATGGACTCCGTTGGAGGTCATGGCCTGCCGCGCGCGACCGCTTGCGGTCGCAGCGCTTGCGGTGGGCGTGAGCGGCGGACAGTTAGTTGCACATCATTCAGTGACGGCAAAGCTTACGCCGGGCGCGCCGCACCCGTCGTGTCGAGCGCACCGTCGACCGCGGCGGCAAGCCGCTCGACGATCGTGTCGATGTTCTGTTCGGTGCAAATAAACGGCGGCGCGAGCAGCACATGATCGCCGTTGCGGCCGTCCACGGTGCCGCCCATCGGGTAGACCATCAGGCCGCGCGCGAACGCATCGCGCTTGATCGCCGCATGCAGCTTGAGCGCCGGGTCGAAGCTCGCCTTCGTGTCGCGGTCCTTCACCAGCTCGACGCCCACGAACAGGCCGCGGCCGCGCACGTCGCCCACATACGGATGGTCTGCAAAACGCTCGCGCAATCCTGCGCGCAGTTGCTCGCCGCGGGCGAGCACGTTGTCGAGCAGCTTTTCCTCGGCGATCACGCGCTGCACTTCGAGCGCAGCCGCGCATGCCGTGGCGTGGCCAAGATAGGTGTGGCCGTGCTGGAAGTAGCCGCTGCCGCCCACGATCGTTTCGTAGATCCGCTGGCTCACGAGCGTCGCTCCGATCGGCTGGTAGCCCGCGCCCAGGCCCTTCGCGATCGTCAGCAGATCCGGCGAGACGCCGTCTTCTTCGCAGGCAAACAGATGTCCGGTGCGGCCCATGCCCGACATGATCTCGTCGAGGATCAGCAGCACGCCGTAGCGGTCGCACACTGCGCGGATCTTGCGGAAGTACTCGCGCACGGGCGGCACTGCGCCGGCCGTTGCACCCACCACGGTCTCCGCAACGAAGGCCGCGACCGTGTCCGGGCCAAGTTCGAGAATCTTCTGTTCGAGTTCGTCGGCAAGGCGCTGCGCGTAGGCCTCGTCGGCTTCGCCCTCGTGGCGTTCGCGGTACGCGTAGCACGGGCTCACGTGATGCGATTCGATCAGGATTGGCAGGAACGGCTCGCGGCGCCATGCATTGCCGCCGATCGCGAGCGCGCCGAGCGTGTTGCCGTGGTAGCTCTGGCGGCGCGCGATGAAGTGGCGGCGCGCAAGCTCTCCCCTTTCCACGAAGTACTGACGCGCGAGCTTGAGCGCGGCCTCGATCGCCTCCGACCCGCCCGACACGAAGTACACATGGTCGAGCCCCTTGGGCGCGGCGGCAATGAGATGTTCGGCCAGCTGTTCCGAGGCTTCAGTCGTGAAGAACGAGGTGTGCGCGTACGGCAGTTGTTGCGCTTGCCGCTTGATCGCCTCGATCACGCGCTGGTTGCTGTGGCCCAGGCACGAGACGGCGGCACCGCCGCTCGCGTCGATATAGCGCTTGCCAGTGGAATCGATGATTTCGATGCCCTCGCCCGCCACCGCGACGGGTAGGGTTTGCTTCGGCATTCGATGAAACACCTTGGTCATATGTGTCCTCGATGAAGTCCGTGAATGATTAACGGGTCGCGCCGTCGGCATGGCGCGCGTTCGAATCGATAAAGACGTCGAGCACGCGCTCGCCGCCCTGCCAGACGTCGAGCGCCACGCCGCGCGGTTCGACGTGCATGCAGGCCGTGGCGAGCGTGTTTTCGTCGTCCGGGTCGTGCGGGTCGTCGCGGAAAATCGGCAGGCCAGCGCCCGCGCGGTCTTGCAGTGCCTGCACGAACGCCACGCCGTCGGGCTGCGTGCCAAGCGTGGGCAACAACTCGGCGAGACGGACCTGGCGATCGCGCGACGATTCGGTGATGATCTGCGACTCACGCTCGCAGCCCGCGTGGATCAGGTGATTCGCGTGGCCCGAGGGCGTGCTCACTTCGTGCACCGAAGTGCGCTGCGCGGTGGCTTCGACGCTATACACACGCACCTCGCCCGCCTCGTCTGTCCCGCCGATCGTGTGGTGGAAGCCGCTCGCTC
Organism: Paraburkholderia sp. J7; assembly: GCF_905220155.1. Classification (NCBI taxonomy): domain Bacteria; kingdom Pseudomonadati; phylum Pseudomonadota; class Betaproteobacteria; order Burkholderiales; family Burkholderiaceae; genus Paraburkholderia; species Paraburkholderia sp. J7. Next base: position 119,755 of record NZ_CAJMYZ010000008.1, read on the forward strand.
GCGGCGTGTCGCGCAGCAGCGCGAGGGCGTCTGCCAGCGTCGCGCAATCGAGCACGGCGCGCGCGAGGACCATGCGCGGCACACCCGCGCGCGGGTCGCGAATGCGCACGTTGTTGATCGCTTGCGCAAGCCCCCCACGCGTGGCCGCAAAGGTATGTCCCGGCAGCGAGCCCGGATAGTAAAAGCTCACGAAACCGGGCTTTCCTTCCGGCTCGACCTCGACCACACTGCAGCGGCCGCGCAGCCAGGGGTCGCCGTCTTCGTTGTGCGCAATGAGGCCCGCGGCAGGCGTGCGCGCTGCAAGCGTCGTGCAGCCGTCCGGCGCGTTGTGGATCAGCTCGCCGCGGCAATTCCAGAGGAACAGGTCGTCTGCGGACCAGTCCAGCGCCTGTGCCATGGCGTCGATTTCCGCGACATAGGCCGGGAAATGGTGTGTGGCTGCGGCGCGCAGTTGCTGCGCGAACGCACTGCCGCGCCAACGGCTCACCGCCTGCCAGGCGCTGCTTTGCGCCATATAGTCGGCAAAGATAGGCTTCACGTGTGCGCCGAGCTGCCGCCCGATCGCCTCGGGCGAGCCAGCCGCCCGAATGGCCGGCCCCCGGAGGGTGTTTAGTTCCTGCATCGGTTTTCTCGCTTCGCTACCGCGATGGGTCTTCGGATAGTGTGCTTTATACGCCTCAACAACATATGTTGTCAATTTAAATGCAAATAACAACAAATGCAATACAAACGGATAAAACAAGGCCGGATGCCGTTTTGCGACGGCATCCTCCTGCGGAAAAGCGAGTGTGAAAGGGTGCGGAAATGCCGGAGCGGCGCGCTCAGGGCACGTAAACGCCGCGGGCGTTCAACGTACGCTCGACCTGCTCGAGCTGCGCGATCGCACCCGAGCCTTCGAGTGCCACCAGATGGGCGACAAGCGACTCGGCCAGCGCCGTCGCCGCCACGAGCGAAGGGAAAAACGACGGGCTTTCGTGCGTGAAGATCAGCGCCTTGTCGGCGTTCAGCGCGATAGGCGAGACGGCACTATCGGTAATCGCGATCAGGCGGCTGCCTTTGGCAAGCGCGGCCTCGGCCACGCGCACCGCCTCGACCGAGTACGGTGCGAAGCTGACAACAATCGTTGCGCTGTCGCGCTCGATGCCGAGCAACTGCATCTCCAGCGTGCCCGCCTCGCCGCCCAGCAAGGACACGGAAGGCCGGAACAGGCGGTAACCGTAGACGAGCCCGAACGCCACCGCATAGCACGAGCGGAAACCCGCCACATGCACGTGTTTCGCGCGGCGCAATACACGCGCCGCCTCGACCATCGAGCGTGTGTTGTGCGCAGCGCTCGCCTCCAGATTGTGCTGCTGCGCCACGAGCAGGTCGCGCGCGAGACCGTCCTTGGCGCTGCCCGCCACGAGTGAGCGCGCCCGCGAGGAAAGCGGCTCCGGCCGCGTTCGCACCCGCGCGACGAACAGGTCCCGCAGCTCGTTCCAGCCCGGAAAACCCAGTTGCTGGGAAAGCCGCACGAGCGAAGCGGGCTGCACGTTGGCGCGCTCGGCCACCTTGCGCATGGACGAGACGGCAACCTCGTCGGGGTGGTCGAGCAGAAAGGCAGCGCCGGTCTGGAACTGCGGGCTCAAGTCGGAGAAACGCGCGCGAATCAGCGCGGCGAGCTGGTCGAAACTGTCTGGCATGCGTCGCTCGGGCAGTGGGTGACAACAAATGTTACCACTCGTGTTGCCAGTTGTTGCAAGTCGGGACAGATTGGTGAGCGGCAAAGGAATTTTGCCGAATCGGCCGCTGCTTAATTAACTCGCCGAGTAAGTCCGAAGCTCCGTCTCAGTTCGAACCAGGTCGGGGTCGTCGATGGAGACAACCGCTTCGATTGCCCGCACATAATCTTCAGGCAGGTTCGCCTCCTTTGCGCCTACCAATACATGATGCTTGTACCAGTGGTATGGCAGCAGACCCGGTTGCTTTTTCGTGGCGACGTAGGTCAGTGCATACATTCCGCCAATCGCGGTCTCCACCCGAATACTCAATGGTTCGTAGCCCTTCCCCGCTCCCTCGAATGTGTCGAGCGCCTCTCGTTCGCTACTCACCACCGAGAAAATGACACCATAGACTCTGTCACCAGCGTTTCCTGTGTGCTCACAATCGCATTTACCGGAGCCGTCCTTTTTGCTCAATTTGTCGAACGCGAGTTTGTAGCCCGTCACGAACCCCGTGGTGACCACCTTCGCTGACGGCAGCCTCGCAGCGAGGCGTCGTACCGACATATTGGAGCCGTAAGCGAAATAAGAAAATTCGTTGCTCGAGTTCATTGCTGTGATTGCCCTCGTGACAATTGCAGCTCAGCAAGAAGAACACGGTGCCCATGTATCTCAAACCGGCCCTTCTGCTTCCGAAATGAGTTCGCAGCACGGTGCGAGGATGCACACGCCAGACTCATTGGTGGCGCATATTTAGGGCAAGCGGAATCGGGACATGAATATAACCGCCTTTCGTGTCGCCGTACGCATACGTCTGCCCTTCGATCAGGTATCTCGCGCACAGTGCACACAGTGCGGCATCGAAGTCGTCAATAGACTTCAATCCTGAGGCGTCGATTTTTGCGCTTTCCAGTACTTTGGGTCGTTGCCAGCGCTTTTGCTTCGCGGACGTTCCCTCCTTGCCCCGGAGCGCACAGGTCACGGCATGGGGAAACGTTTCGAAGCTCACACGCCCGCCTTCGAATGCGCGAGATGCCAGCAGCGGCCAGGTGGAAGAGAAGACTTCGTAAATCTGCTCTCCGTTGAACATCCACCGGTAGAAGCGACTCGGGTTCTCATCTGCCCGCTTTCGAGTTGGCGTGGCAAAGGAAAAGATATGTTGACGCGCAAGTTCCCTTTCCGCACGCCGCCCTTCGCCTTCAACGCCCCATCGGCAAGGAGCGTCTATTCCAACGGCCTGAACGTCGTACTCAAGACACGCCTGCAGCATCTGTTGAGGCGTTTTCGCATCCGGAGGCCGGAACGCTCGACCGCCCTCCAGAATGACTAGATGGCAGCCCTTTTTGTCTCCGCCTACATCGATGCCAGCGACCGTGCATGTGTTCAAGCGGTCCCCGCCACGCGTATCAAGCGTTGAACCGGGCTGCTAGCATGCTTGCAGCCCGGTGTGTCACTTAGGCTGCGGCGGCCGTGCCCGCACCTTCAGCCGCCACCTGAGGCGCGGCAACTTCGACAGGCGCCGCCACTACGAGCTTCGGCGCACGCACTTTTCGCGCGACGGGTGACTTCGCGGCTGCGGCGTTCCTCGCAGCAGCCTTGCGTGCCGGCGCTGCCTTCTTCGTAGATACCTTTTTGGTTGCCGTGTTCGTCTTTGCAGCCGCCTTCTTCGCTGCCGGCGTCTTGGCCGGCTTCGCCGCAGGCTCGGCCTTTTCAATCAGGAACTTCGACCGGTCCTTCGCGCCGGCGAGCCATGCCGGTGCGGTGCCACGACCGGACCACGTCGCGCCGGTTTTCGGGTCACGATATTTCGGCGGCTGCGGTCCACGCACGTAGTTACCCGCCTTAGGCGCTTTCACAGCGGCAGCCGATTTCGGTGCTGCATCGGCAACCAGGAACTTGCTTCGGTCCTTTGCCTTTGCAATCCACGCGGGAGCACGACCATGGCCAGTCCACGTCGCGCCAGTTTTGGGATCGAGATACTTCGCAGCGGACGAACCCTGCTTCGCCGTAACCGCTTTTCCCGGTTTGCGGCCGCGACGCTTGCCGACGAATGCCTCAATTTCGGCAAGCGTCACGGCATGCTTGTCCATCAAACCGCGAATCTTTTCGAGTACTGCCGTCGATTTCGTTGTCGCCAACGATTCTGCCTGAGCCTGCAACTTTGCGATTCGTGCCTGAATTGATTGGAGTGTGGCCATTCGTGGTTTTTCCTTTGATGAGATAGTTTTTCCCACTATGCCACATCGGACGACGAATACAACATTTGGTACCGAATTACTTTGCGTTCAGCAGTGAGAAACATTACTGTCTATTTCTGACCCGCTCGCAACGCCGCGTCCGAATCAGGCTGGTGAGTGAATTGGGTACGACACCGACGTTTGGACAAGATATGGAAAGAGAAATATACAAGGGATATGTTTTGTGGGGCCACGCTATCGCGCAACAATCGGAGATCCTCACGCCTGAACGCTATGCGGGGAGCGGCACCGTGACCCGGGACAACAAACTCATCAACGCTTCAGGCGTTCTGGATTTGTTTAATTCCGAGGATGCTGCGCAGGAGGCAGGACTCGCATGGGCACGTGCCTGGGTGGATACCAACGGATAGCGCCAATCGTTGCGCAATGATAAAACACACGCCTGCCCGGCGTACTTCGCCCCCTCCACTTCAATCCATCCTGTTCTTACGCGTTATTCAGAATCGGCGGCGTGCGCGAATTGATCATCGAAGCCCCTTTGCGCGACACAACCAGGATTTTTTCCCACTGAAAGAAGTTAGCGGTACAGCCGGAAGCATGCGGTAGAATACTGTGCAAACATACAGTACTATGGCGCAGTGAGTGCGCGGCTTGCCGAGTTTCCGACCGTGAACTTCGACTGGGAAAACAGATGAACAATCGTGCGGGCACTGCATTGCGGCGCAAATGCTCAAGGACCGCCCGGACAATTCCACAGTAGTTGCAACGTGACAAGCCACCGCACACGCCGCATTGCGCATCTCGACATGGACGCTTTTTATGCATCCGTCGAACTGCTGCGCTACCCCGAATTGCGCGGCAAACCCGTCGTGATCGGCGGCGGGCGCAATGCGGCACCAGAAGTCCTGCCCGACGGCACGCGCCGCTTTGCGCGACTGCGCGACTATGTGGGCCGCGGCGTGGTCACGACTTCGACCTACGAAGCGCGCGCCCTCGGCGTTTTCTCCGCGATGGGCATGATGAAGGCCGCACAACTCGCGCCCGATGCCATCCTGCTGCCTACTGACTTTGATTCGTACCGGCGCTATTCGCGCCAGTTCAAAGACGTGGTGCGCACGTTCACGGACCAGATCGAAGACCGGGGCATCGACGAGATCTACATTGACCTCACGGGCATCGAGGGCGAATCGAGCGAACTTGGAAACCGGATCAAGACGGCCGTGCACGAAGCGACCCGCCTCACTTGCTCTATCGCCATCGCACCGAACAAACTGCTCGCAAAAATCGGCTCGGAGCTGGATAAGCCGAATGGTCTCACCATACTCACGATGGACGACCTCGAGTCGCGCATCTGGCCGCTTCCGGCAAAGAAAGTGAATGGCATCGGCCCGCGTGCAAGTGAACGCTTGGCGAGCCTCGGGATCGGAACGGTCGGTGAGTTGGCCTCGGCTGACCTCGGACTATTGCAGGAGCACTTCGGGCGCACGTACGCCGCGTGGCTGGCCAGAATTGCCCGAGGCCTCGACGATCGCGCCGTCGTGGTTTCCTCCGAGCCAAAGTCCATGAGCCGGGAAACGACGTTCGAGCGTGATATGCATGTCGTGCGCGATCGTGCGGTCCTGACGCCGGCGTTGACGCGCCTTTGCGAACGGGTCACCGAGGATCTTCAGCGCAAAGGGTACCGCGGCCGAACGGTAGGCCTGAAAATCAAGTTCGCCGACTTCAAGATCGTCACTCGCGACCTCTCGCTCACCGAACCGGTGGCAGATGTCGTGGCTATCCGGCGAGCTGTCGGCGAATGCCTGAAGCGCGTGTCGCTGGATCGGAGAATCCGCCTCATCGGTGTACGCATTGGCTCTCTCGAGCGCGCCACGGGTACTGCATCCGCCGCCGTGCCGACGCAGGGCGAGTTGCCTTTCGATTGCTGACGCTCGATCGCCGGCGTTCGATCGATCCGAAACAGGCCTTTTTCGAACAATTCACTACGGGCAGAATTTCGGTTAGATTCTCGAAGCGTCTATTCCAGAAGACTTTCAGGCACATTTCAGCAAAGACTTCTTCGCATGAGCTCGCGCGTACCCACGGTCGACGTCTTCCGTCCATTTGAACATGGCATTGCCCACAATCATTTCAGTGTGCAGGGCGAACCGCCAGAACGTCGCTTGCTCGCCTGGCGGGATCGAGTGGGTCATCTTATTGACGTGGTGCCCTCGCGATCCGCCCTGGAGAGGCCGTTTCAGGCCTCAATTGACCGCTATGCGGTGAATAACCTTGTATTTACGGATTGCCGGTCGGACCTGCTTGTGCTCGAACGCTCTCAGGCACGGATTTCGACAGACCGGGTACGCGACTTCGTCTTCCATGTGTTTCTGGAGGGTGGCGTTGAGAACGTGGTTACGCGCGCCTCGCAGCGCGACAGTACTCCCTCGCCCGCCAGCATTCTTGCGCTCGATCTGAACCAGGCGATTCGAATGCAACGCCAGGCATGCAGGGTGATCACGTTTTTCGTGCCGGGCGAGTTGGTGCAAAAGGTGTTTCCTGATCCGGAAGCCATCCATGGCCGTATGCTTCACGCGTCGATGCCACTTGTGCCGCTGATTACCGAACACGTTGCGACGCTCAGTGGGAGAATCGCAAGCCTGAGCGCCGCGGAGGCGGACGGCGCCATACGCGAGGCGGCGGAGCTGCTTGTCGCAGCGTTTGGACGGCAAGCGGGCCTGAACGGCGACACTCGTGCGGCAGCCCGGGCGGCGATGTTCGCTCAGGTACGGCGCTATATTCAGGCGCACCTGACTGAAAGCGACCTCTCCCCTGAAAGTGTGCTCAATGCGCTTGCACTTCCTCGCCCAACCCTCTATCGCCTGTTTCAGCACGAAGGCGGCCTTGGCGCTTATATCCGAAACCTTAGGCTACGTCGCGCAGCCGATGAACTGGTCCGGTATTCGCACGTCACGGTGATCGAGATTGCCTACGGACTCGGCTTCAAAAGCGCCTCTGATTTCACACGCGCCTTCCGGCGCGCGTACGACATGGCGCCACAGGATTTTCGGGCGCTCGCTGGCAGGCGGCTGCAGTCGCGCTGACAGGCGTCGATTCCCTGTGCGCCAGGTTCATGGTCCGACGCACCGCTCCTTGAAAAACGTCAGCGCGCAAAAGCTCACGCAACACGCGGGCGCGACATGCCAAGCCGCAGACAAGGGATTGCCGCTCCATTTGATCAAACCGGTCACAATGAATTGAGCGGTGCTGCCGAATAGCGCAACACTGAACGCATACCAGCAGCAAAGCAGACAACGCGGAAGCCATGAATCCGGTGATCGCGGGCATGTGCATCACACGTGTCGCATAGCTCGGCATGAAGTAGACGATCGCGTACACCGGTATGGTTTGCCCCATGATCATCAGCGTCCTCCTCCCATGTGCGCGACACAGTTGGGCAAGCGGTGTGCCGGCATGTCTGGCGCTGTTGGTGAAAGTCGGTTCGTCGCGAAGCCGCAGGCGAACATAGAGGCCGACTGGTGCAATCAGAAGACCGATCACGAACGGGATGCGCCAGCCCCACGAAGCGAGCGCTGCCGGCGACACCGTGCTGGTGATTAGCAGCCCCAGGGATGCGCCCAGCAACGCCAGATAACACGCGCGAGCCCACGCAGGATTCATCGACCGCGAAACGCGGGCGAGCGTCGTCGTGCGAATGCGTCATTGACTTCAGTTGGCCGGGCTTGCTGCCAATGCAATCCGTGCCTTCTCCTCCGGACTATTCGCCTTGTAGTATTTGTCCGCCCACTTGCGGTCGGGTTGCAGCATCAGCCGTTGAACGGTTCTACGCTGCTGCGCTTCGATGCCAATGGCGCGAGCCCGATAGTGCTCGTATAGCCGCATGAACTCGGCGAGGTAAATGGCGGCAATTCGCGTGTCCTTTATTTCGAGCAGGTTCTCGTCATTGAAATGCTCCGAGTTGTTGCTCATGTTTGCCGAGCCTGTGTAGACAATCGGATTGCCTCCCTCGGCATCGATGACAATGAATTTATGGTGGATGATGACTGGTGCGTAACCAGGCGCGACTTCGCCGGGAAAAAGCCGAAGCTCAGGCTCGAATCCTTCGGGCACGGTCGCCGGGGAAAAGTACGACGCGTCGATGATATCGCGGTTTTCCTTGCTTCGATGATAGAGCGCGAGGTTGGCCAGAGACGTGGTACTCACCACTTCTCCCGCTTTTTGCGCCTCTTGCGCATTCTGAGCGGACTTTTCACTGATATTGTTGACGAGGCCGAACATCATTCGCCCCTTGTCGCCAGCCGCAAAGCAGGCGTCGCGAAGCGGCTCGTCAGTCGGCATGAAGAGGCAAAACAAAACGGAATGCTGCGCCTTGCCTATCGCTTCTACGATCGTGTCGATCTGGGTACGTTTGCTTTTCGCCTCCGGAGAGAAGCAAACGCGCACGGCTGCGCTTCCCACCGTTACGGCATCCGACCAACCATCCGCGAGTTCAGCGGTTTGATTGATGGGCGGATTGCTGGCGATGGCTTTCGTTCTGTCGTCATAGAGCTTCGCGAGATCGGCCGAATCGAACAGGTGGAGCACGTTGGCTTGTTCCGTGATGCCTTCCGTTGTGAAATTCGCAGAACCCGCAAGGACGAACGCCGGATTACCTTGTCTATCGCCCCTATCCGTCACGATCAGCTTGTCGTGCATGATATGAGTCTTGTCGCGGGGGCAGAAAGTCACAACGCTGTTCAGTGCATCGACCGTGGGTTGATTGGGTGACGGCGCGGGAGATTTGCCTTTTTCGCGCACCAGGTGCGAGTCGTAGACAACGGCAACATTCCCTTTTCCGTGGGCCGTTCCAAAATCCTTGAACGCCGGTATCGCCCAAAGCGGGTCGGTCAGATGATAGACAGCTGCTGCAGCGTGGGACGAATCCAGGAATATTTCCTTGAACACAAGCTGCATATCGTTAGCAAGCCACGTTCGAAGTTGAAGGGCCTCTGCGGCCGGCGGCGCGCTATGTGGATCGATTCCCATGGCCTTGACCTGCCGCGCAAAGGCCTGCGAGCTAACCACCGCGCGGTTGAACCACGTACCCACGCCGTCTTCGATATGCGCCGGAAGCGTGACCTCACACGAACTCGCCTCTGCGTTCAGCAGATTCGGACTGTCCGGCGTACCGACTACCGGATAAACGGTGTACTTGAACTGCTTGCCCCTGTCGGCCTCCTCGATGCGCGCGTCCCACCACATGAATTTTTGAATCGGCGCGGTGTTCGAAGGCGCATCGGGCTTCCCATCCGGCACGGGTCCTTTGAACGTGATTCGATTGGGGAGCCAGTTGCTTGCCGCATGAGATTTCCCGTCCGGACTCGTGAAACCGGGGGCTCGCTCGATGGCAAAACCCAGGAAGTCGGCGCGTGTGGCACCTTCTGGCCAGTCGAAAGCGAGCAAAACCAACGTGGGGGAGAGATAACTGCGGATCTTCGTCGACATCGTTCACCTCGTCTGTGTTGGCCAAAATCTGGAGTTTCGACCAGCAGTTTGTTGAGACAGTGAATGGTGTATGTTACGTAGATGTCGTTTCAATGACGCAGCCCAAGGTCAGTGAGTCTATAGCGTAAAACATCATGAAACCTGTTCGTACCATTTCGACCGTCGAGGTCCATACCGGCGGCGAAGCCTTCCGTATCGTCACGAGCGGATTGCCGCGCCTGCCTGGCGACACCATTGTGAAGCGTCGCGCGTGGCTAAAAGAGAACGCCGACGAAATCCGCACCGCCTTGATGTTCGAACCGCGTGGTCACGCCGACATGTACGGCGGCTATCTAACCGAGCCGGTTAGCCCAACCGCCGACTTTGGTATTATCTTTCTTCACAACGAGGGCTATAGCGACCATTGCGGGCACGGCGTGATCGCGCTGTCTACCGCGGCAGTCGAACTTGGCTGGGTTCAGCGCCAGGTTCCGGAAACGCGTGTTGGCATCGACGCTCCCTGTGGCTTTATCGAAGCATTCGTTCAGTGGGATGGCGAACACGCCGGTAACGTGCGATTCGTGAATGTCCCGTCGTTCATCTGGAAGCGCGACGTGATTGTTCAAACGCCGTCCTTTGGTACGGTGAAGGGCGATATCGCTTTTGGCGGCGCCTTCTACTTCTATACCGACGGTCAGCCGCATGGACTCACCGTGCGCGAGTCGTCGGTCGAGGAACTCATCCGGTTCGGCGCCGAGGTGAAGGAAGCCGCGAACAAGGCGTACCCCGTCGAGCACCCCGAGATCCCGGAAATCAATCACATTTACGGAACCATCATTGCCAACGCACCGCGGCACGAAGGTTCGACGCAAGCCAATTGCTGCGTGTTCGCGGACCGCGAAGTGGACCGCTCGCCAACCGGCTCCGGCACCGGCGGCCGCGTCGCTCAGCTGTACCTGCGTGGCGAACTTGGCAAAGACGAGACGCTTGTGAATGAGTCCATCATCGGCACGGTTTTCAAAGGACGCGTGCTCAGCGAAACGACAGTCGGCAACTTCAAGGCAGTGATTCCGGAAGTCGAAGGCAACGCGTTTGTTTGCGGCTTCGCAACCTGGATCGTGGACGAACGCGACCCGCTGACTTACGGCTTCCTCGTCCGGTAAGCGTTTCCCCCGATAACGCGCCGTTACGAAACTCGCACCGCCGTTGCACCTGTGTCCGGCCCCGCCGCCTACACTCCGAACCGCGCTCACCGGAAACGCACGATATTGAGTCAATTTTCAAGCTAAAATTTCCCACAAGCGATTATCATGAACGTCAATAACCGAATCAGGATGTTTGCCGCGGCGGCCACTTTCGGACTGGCGGCAGCCGGAACCGCACAAGCCGCAGGCTGCCTCAAGGGCGCTGTCGTGGGTGGCGTAGCCGGACATTATGCAGGTCACCACGCCGTGGTTGGCGCCGTCGGCGGGTGTATCGTGGGGCATCACATTGCGAAGAAGAATGCGGAAGAACGAGCCGCACAACATGAAGCGGCCCGCTCCCAGAAACTCACTACCTGATTCCGGGCCGGGCCTTTCGCTACCGCCGCCAGAGCCGCCCTTTCAAGCTGTGATATCGTGGCGGCACGCGACTTGCGCTATATTCTGCTCAAGAGTTGCATTCAGAGCGAAGCACAACTAGAAATGGACGAACGAAAACGCGAAAGCATCGTGGCCTATCTGCAGCGTCGGATGGCCGAATTTGGAATCGAACCGGACGATATTGCTGCCTCAATTGCTGCGGATGCCGCGCAATTGCGAGCCGCCCGTTACCGGGATGCGGCTGGCCACACGTGGGACGGCAAAGGCGACGCCCCGCGGTGGGTGGTGCAGGCGACAAGTGCGGGGCAGTCGCTCGAGCATTTTGCTATCGGCGAGACGGCCGAACAGCAGCCGGCCCAGCCCCCGAAGGTCGACTGGCGGCAGGACCCGTTTGCAGGCAGCCGTTTGGCAACTGTAAGGACAGAGCATAGCGGCGCGGCCTGAAGCCTTTCAATCGAATTCGACGTCACCGTTATTGCGCAGTTCATCCAGTCGTCGAATTTGTTCCGGCAGAATTCGGCCTTGCGACAAGGCAGGAAGGTCGTCGACATCGAAGAAGTGAGCCGCATTAGTTTCGGCTCCGGATATCTCGCCCGCTCGAACGATCTCCCCAAGAAAAACCAGCTTCCAGATGTGAAACACGGAAGGCGGATGGCCGTGCTTGAGCATGTCCCACACCGCCAGCAGCCGAACGACGTTGACCGTGTACCCGCTTTCTTCACGCACCTCTTTTGCCGCGTTTTCAGCCGGTGAGACACCTACGTCGGCCCAGCCGCCGGGTAAAGACCACAAACCGTCCACGGCTTCTCGCACGAGAAGAATTTGGCCGGCCGGATTGAATACGGCGCATCGCACATCGAGTTTAGGATTTGCATATCCCGTTTCGGAAGCAAAGAGCGCAGCAACTTCGCCCGATTGCAGGGATGCCATTTCCGCGAGTTGCTGATGCGCGATGCCGGCGATTTCCGCATACCTTTCCGTGTCGAAGGCGCTGGTCGCGTAGTGCAAACCCGATTGCGCAAGCGCCAATAGCCGGCGAGCCTGCGCAAGGCGGGCTTTCAACAACTCATTGTCGGAAGGCGTGGGCATGGTTGCGTGATCGCGAACTGGAATGAAGAATCGCTGGTTTATTTATTTGCCAGCGCTTCCTGATGCGCCTTTACGAAGTCGGCCATGCTGTTGAAGCGGAAATCGACTTTCGGTTGCGAGCCGGGATTCATTGTCGCGCCAAAGCCGGGCTGCGCATAACGGCGGTAGATCCAGCACGACGCCAACCCGCATTCATTGGCAGGCTTGTGGTCGTGAAAGAGACTTTCGGCAGTGTGAAGGATTTTCGCCTTCTCGATGCCACGCTCGCCGAGTTTTTCGAGCATGTAGTCGAAGTTTCGCAACGAGGGTTTATACGAGCCCACGTCTTCCGCAGTGAAAATAGCGTCGAACTCAACCTGCAGCCTTGCGTTGCTATAGGTGAACGTCTCATTGTCGACGTTCGACAGAATCACCAGCTTATAGTGCTTCTTGAGGTACTGCAGCGCGGCGACGGTGTCCTCGAATGCCGGCCAGTTCCGCACCGACCGCCCGTATTCCACGCACTCCTCGTGCGTGAACGGCAGCCCCCACTCCTCGGCCAGCCGCTTGTAGACAATGGGCAGCAGTTCCTGGTATCGCCTGGCTGGCGTGTATCGCTGCTGCGAGGACTCGTGACGCGCGTGGGCTTCCAGCACCTGGTCCTTCGTGAGCGCCGTGCCAGCCCGCTCGAGCAGCGGTTTAAGGCCCTCGAAAATGCCGCTTTCCCAATCGATCAGCGTGCCGTAGCAGTCAAAAGTCAGTGTGTCGAAGTCAGTCAATTCCACGGTTACTCACTCCTCTCGGAAGTGCTGGACGAAGATCACAGTGTATAGGCCGCTTCGACATCATGAATCAAACAATGGCGATCGATTCCGACCTGGCACGCTCCGGCCGCCAGAACGCGAATACAAGCAGTCCAACCAGCGCCTGAGCGGCCACGACGAACACCACGCACCCCGCCCAGCCCCAACGATGCCAGGCTGGAATGGGCAGCACGGAGCCGAGGCTGCCGCCAAAGTAATAGCAGGACAGATAGATGCCGATCGCCGTCGTCCGGGCCCGGGCGGCGGCATGGGAAATGAACGCATTGGCGCAAGCCTGCTCGACGAACACCGCCGTCGAACCGAGCGCGAGCCCGGCGAGAATCGCGCCAACACTCTCGGAGAGCGTGAGCAAGCTCCCTGCAATGGCGAGGCCAACCGCCGCGAGCGCAAGGTCGCGCGGCCCGCGGTGTCTCGCCATACGGCCCGAAATGGGCGTGACGACCACCGCCACGAGAAAAACCGCATAAATCGCGCCGATGCCCGCCGTCGAGAAATCGAACGGCGCGCGCGTGAGCCGCAGACCGACGAAGGTGAACGTCGCGACCTGAGAGGCAAGCACGCATGCGCCCACGGCGAACGAGGCGAGCACCGGGCCGCGCATCACGGGCTTCCATTGCGTCCGCGTCGCGCAACCGCCCTCCTCACGCACGGCCCCCGATGCGGGCAGGCTCGCGTAGATCGCGAGACCGGTGGCGAAGCTCAGCAGCGCCACGATGTCGAGCGCGTGGCGCCACCCGAGCATCGACGTGAGCAGGTTAGTGACAAAACGCCCCGCGAAGCCGCCCAGCGTCGTGCCCGCCACGAAGATCGCGCTCACTTCGGTGGCGCGATCATGGTGATAGCGCTCGCCGATATACGAGATCGACATGGCGAAAATGAACGGCATCAGCACGCCGGCGGCAAAGCGGGCCGCGAGGAATGACGCAAAACCCGACGCATGCGCGGACCAGACAACGGGTAGTGCCGACGCGAGCGCGGCGGCAACAATCACGGTGCGCCGGTCGAAACGCGCCGCCAGGGTGCCGACAAACGGCGCGATAATGGCGACGGCCAGCGTGGTTGCGCTCACACCCTGCCCGGCGCGTTCCGCACTCACACCGAACGCAACGGCGAGTTCGCGCAGAATGCCTTGCGTGGCGTAGAGATTGATGAAGGCCGCGAAGCCGCACAGGAAGAACGCGGCTCGAATGGATGGGTCTTTCACGCTTGACGCCCTGTCTGGTCCAACCGACAGTCTGAGGATCAGCCAACGCGTGCGCCAATACCGTTTTCGTCGCCATTGATACCGCCAGAACAAGAATGCTCGACCTGCGCCGCCTCCGCTATTTCGTCACCGTTGCCGAAGAACTGCACTTCGGGCGCGCAGCCGTGCGCCTGAACATTGCGCAGCCGCCACTCACGCGCCATATCGCGGCGCTCGAAGCCGAACTCGGCATTCGGCTTTTCGAGCGTTCGACACGCGCGGTCAAACTCACGCCCGAAGGCGTGTTGTTCCTCGAACGGGCGCGCAGCGTGCTCCACGCCGTTGGCGAGGCGCAGGCCACCGCGCGCAAGCTCGCACAGGGCGTGACAGGCCGTATTGCGATCGGCTACACGAGTTCGATTCCGATGTCCGATGCGTTCGCCGAAATCGTGCGCAATGCAGGCCGCGAACTGCCCGAGGTGGAGCTCACATTTTGCGAGGTCGCAACCGCGAGTCAGCATCGGCAGATCGTTGAGGGCGCACTCGATATCGGCTTTGGCTGGTCGGCAGCGAACGCGCTCGAAGACGGCTTGCGTTCGCTCGTGATCGCCCGCGAGCCGCTCGTTGCCGCCGTGCCGAGCGGCAGCGTGCATGCGCGCAAGCCGTCGCTCGACTTCGCCGAGCTTCGCGACGAGATGTTTCTGATCTTTCCGCCGGGGTATGGATCAGCGCTGACTGCAGCGCTCGATTCGTTGTGCGCGCAAGCAGGTGTGGAGCCGCGTATCGGGCCCACCGCTTCGCAGACTGCGACGCTCGTATCGCTCGTGGCGGCCGAGCGCGGCGTCGCCATCGTGCCGGCCTTCACAATGGCGCTACAACGCTCAGGCGTGGCCTATGTGCCGTTGAACGGCGCACCGGTGCTCGAACAGGCTGTCTCGTGGATCGAGCCGTTCACATCGACATGTGTCGAGCGCTTTGTCGAGCTTGCGCAGTCGGTTGCGCATCGGGAAACGCGCGGCGCTTGATCCGTTCTTGAGTCGCGCGCTTTTCAAACAGGTGCCGACGCCGCGCTCGCCGTTCGCGTGGCATGCGTGGCCCGCTCCAAGCGCGCCACGCCTTCGCGAATCTCATCCACGTTCGGCGCGGCGAACGAAAGGCGCAGCGAAGCGGTGTCCGGATCATCGGCGAAGAAAGCCTTGCCCGGAACGAAAATTATCTTGTTCGCTATCGCGTTCGGCAAGAGCGCGTCGATTGCCACGCCGGGAATACGCGCCCACACGAACATGCCGCCTTCGGGCTGATGAAACGCGATCGCATCACCGAGTTGCGCGCGCAATCCATCGCAAAGCGCTGCGCATTTACGCTGATACGCTCGCGTGATGTGCGGAAGATGCCGTTCGAGCGAACCCGCCTCCAGATAGTGCGCGGCGATCGCCTGGGTCCACGGCGTACTGCACAGGTCGACGGTCTGCTTGGCGATCACGCAGCGGCGCGTGATTTCGGCGGGCGCGATGGCCCAGCCTACGCGCAAGCCAGGCGCGACGACCTTCGAAAGACTCGAGAAATGCACGATCCAGTCGCGCGCGCCCTGCACTTCGCTTGCCAGCGCCAGCATCGACGGCACCGCGTTGCCTGCGAAGCGTAGATCGCCGTACGGATCGTCCTCGACGATCACGAAGCGGTATTGAACGGCGAGACGCAAGAGCGCCAGGCGCCGCTCGCGCGTGAGTGTGGCTCCGGTAGGGTTCGCGAAGGTCGGCACCGTGTAGAGCAGCTTCGGCCGGACAACCGCGCCCGAAGCGAGCCGCGCGGCGAGGCTGTCCACGTCGATACCGTCGCCGTCTACCGGCACCGTCACGACATGCGCCTGCTGCAGCCTGAGCGCCTGCAGCGTGGCCGGATAGGCGGGCTGCTCGGTCAAGGCCGTGTCGCCCGGATTGAGCAGCACGCGTAGCAAGAGGTCGAGGCCTTGCTGCGAGCCGGTCGTCACGAGCATCTCCTCAGTCGCGCAAGTCACGCCGCGGTGCGCCATCAGCGCGAGCAATTGCGTCTTCAACTCGGGCAGGCCGTCGGTAGGGCCGTACTGAAGGCAGCGCGTGGAAGACTGCCAGGCTTTTGCCGCTGCCGCCTGCAGTCCGTCGGCATCGAACAGATCGCTGGCCGGATAGCCGCCCGCGAAGGAAATCATGCCTGGCTCTCCCAGGTACTTGAAAAGTTCGCGAATGGGCGAACCGGCGGGATGCTGAAAGGGCGCGGTGAAATCGTACATGGCGTGGAGGGAGTCGATGACGGTTAAGCGCGGCAACGCACAAGCTTCGATTGTGGTCAGCTCTCGCGGGTGTATCAAACGAAATCTAATCACCACGTCATGCGGTTAGCTCATTAAGCCTTCGCGCCATAAAAAAAGCCCGTGAAATCACGGGCTTTTTGCACGGCCTCACGGCCAGCATCAGACGACATTCTTTTCGACGATCGGCCGGTTTTCCAGCACACGCGACCAGTCGAGCGAAGAAAGATCGAGCGTCGTGTATCGGCCATTCAGAATCAGCTCGCTCACGCCACGCCCGGTTGCCGGCCCCTGTTGCAGACCGTGCCCGCTAAACCCATTGGCGAATATGCAATTGTCGATGGCCGGGTGATAACCAATGATGGCGTTCTGGTCGAGCACGTTGTACTCGTAGTAACCGGACCAGCAGTTCTCCACGCGCAGCGCCTCGAACCCCGGCACGCGGTGCGCGAGCGTGGGCCAGATCACGTCGTCGAAGATCGCGTGATCGACTTCGTCGAGCGGCAGATCGTTGGGATCGTTGTCCGCGCTCGGCGACGTGCCGGTGATATACGTATTGCCCTCGGGGCGGAAATACACGCCCGACGGATCGATCAACAGCGGACACGCAGTGAGCCGCGCCGGCGACGACACGTTGAAAATGCTGCGGCGGCGCGCATAAACCGGAATGTCGATGTCCATCATTTCCGCAAGCTTGCGCGCCCACGCACCGGCCGCGTTCACGACCGTGTCGCACGCATGGCGTTCGCCGTCGCTCGCGATCACGTGCGTGACCTTGCGGCCACTGCGCACGACGCCGGTCACATCGGCCGCCACATAGCGTGCGCCGAGCGACTGCGCCTTCTTGCGCAGCGCCTGCACGAGGCCGTAACCGTCGAACCAGCCCTCGCCGCTGCGGCCGTACGCGCCGCTTGTCAGATCCTCGACGTTGAGCCAGGGAAACTTGGCATGCAACGCGTCGCGCGCCATGAGTTCGATGTCCGCGCCAAGGCTCGTTTGCAGCGCGTGATTCTCGCGCAGCGTTGCGTCGCCCGCTTCCGTGGCGAGGAAAAGATAGCCGCCCTCATGCAAATCGATCGACGGGCGGCTGCCGTTCACTTCGAGCCGCTCGCCAATGCCGCGCAGAAACTCGATGCCGAAGAGCGACATCTGGATCGACAACGGCGTGGAAAACTGCTGCCGGATCGACGCGGCCGAAAGCGCCGACGACGAGCGCGCATAACTCGGGTCGCGCTCGAACACGGTCACGGCAACCGTTGGGTCGGCCGCGCGCAGAAAATAAGCAATAGAACTACCGATTACCCCGCCGCCAACGATAACGACTTGAGAACTCACGACTTGCTCCAGATTGCGGATAACTGCGGCGCGCATTGATTTGTTTTGCGCGAATCGATCCATCGACCGGACGCGCAATGCGCCCGGTCTTGCCTGCTCAGCTCAGCGAAGCGCGCTTATTCGACGTTGAAGTCGATGCCCTGTGCGAGCGGCAGCGCCGACGAATAGTTGACCGTGTTGGTCGCGCGGCGCATATAGGCCTTCCACGCGTCCGAGCCCGATTCGCGGCCGCCGCCCGTTTCCTTCTCGCCGCCGAACGCGCCGCCGATCTCCGCGCCGCTCGGCCCGATGTTCACGTTCGCGATGCCGCAATCGCTGCCGGAGGCCGACGTGAAGCGCTCGCTCTCGCGCAGGTCCGTCGTGAACACGCACGACGAGAGGCCGTGGTGGGCGGCGTTGTTCGCTTCGATGGCGTCGCCGAAGTCGCTGTACTTGAGTACGTAAAGAATCGGCGCGAAGGTTTCCTTCAGGACCACTTCGGTTTGCGACGGCATTTCGACGATCGCCGGGCGCACGTAGAAGCCCTTTTCGTTGCCTGCCACCGCGTGGCGCTCGCCGCCGAACACCTTGCCGCCCTCGCGCTTTGCCTGCTCCAGCGCCGACTGCATGCGCGCGAACGACTGCTCGTCGATGAGCGGCCCCATCAGCGTGCCCTGTTCGAGCGGATTGCCGATCACGACCTTGCCATACAGCGTCTTCAGGCGCTCGACGGCCTTGTCGTACACGCTTTCGTGCACGAAGAGACGGCGCAGCGACGTGCAGCGCTGACCCGCGGTGCCGACTGCCGAGAACAGAATGCCGCGCAGCGCGAGTTCCAGATCGGCGGTAGCGGAAACGATGCCCGCGTTGTTGCCGCCCAGTTCGAGCAGCGAGCGGCCGAAGCGGCGCGCGACTTCCACGCCGACCGTGCGGCCCATTTCGGTGCTGCCCGTTGCGCTCACGATGTTCGAACGCGGATCGGCCACCAGCTTTGCGCCGACGTCGCGGCCGCCAACGACCAGGCTCGTGAGGCCTTCGGGCGCGTCGCCGAACTCCTTCAGCACGTCCTGCATGATCTTGTTGACGGCAACCGCCGTGAGCGGCGTTTTTTCCGAAGGCTTCCAGACCACGGCGTTACCGCACACGAGCGCGAGCGCGGCGTTCCACGACCACACGGCGACCGGGAAGTTGAACGCAGAAATCACGGTGCACACGCCCATCGGATGCCATGTTTCCGCCATGCGATGGCCCGGACGCTCCGAAGCAATCGTCAGACCATAAAGCTGACGCGAGAGGCCGACCGCGAAGTCGCAGATGTCGATCATTTCCTGCACTTCGCCCAAGCCTTCCTGGAAAATCTTGCCGGTTTCCAGCGACACGAGGCTGCCGAGCGCGCGCTTCTGTTCGCGCAGCTTGTTGCCGAGCAGGCGCACGAGTTCGCCGCGGCGCGGCGCGGGCACGTTGCGCCAGGTCTTGAACGCCTCCTGTGCCTTCGCGAGCACGGCGTCGACGTCCGCTGCCGACTGGCTCGCGACGCGGCCGATCAGCTCGCCGTTGATCGGCGAATGCACGGCGATGTCGCCCGCTTCCGCGAGATGGGAAATACCGAGATCCGAGAGGATGGAGGAGGCTTTCATAGGTAGAATCCCTTAAAAATTTCCGATACGAAACATTGCTACTTTAGGAAACTATACACGCGCATTTTTCTGGCGACAACACAAAAACCAAGGGATTTTCGCCATGCCGCGTGCATCGCATCCGCAGGGCCTTCCGCCACGAAGATCGCATGGGGCCGCCCCGCCGGTGCGTGCTTGATTTCCTATTGGAAACAATGCATTGGGCGCCGACAAAAGCGGCGCCCTTCGAAGAAGCAACAGCGGGTCAGGTCAGTCGGTGGTTCGCGTCGTGACCGGCACCCACGCCACGTTCTTGACCTGATACAGCGTCGAACTCGGGCTCTTCAGGTCGCCCTGGGCATTGAACGCGATCTTGCCCGTAATGCCATCGTAGTTCGTGGCCTTCAGCGCGGCATTGAACTGCGCCGGCGTTGCGGAGCCCGCCTTCTCCATCGCCGAGATGGCGACCCACGCCGCGTCGTAGGCAAACGGCGCGTAGGCGAGCATGTCGATGCCGTACTTCTGCTTGAACTTCGCTTCGAAGCCTTTGCCCTTGGGCAGCGTGCCGAGCGGCTGGCCGTATTCCCATACCGAAGCGCCATCGGCGGAATCGCCGGCGAGCTTGATGAAGTTCGCGTCCATGACGCCGCCGCCCGCAAGGAATTGCGCCTTCAGGCCAAGCTGACGCATGCGTTTGACGATCATGGCCGCCTGCGCGTCGAGTCCGCCGAAGAACACGAGATCCGGGTTCGTGCGCTTGATGCTCGTGAGCTGGGCGCTGAAATCCACGGCCTTGTCGTTCGTGAACTCGCGCGCGACGATCGTGCCGCCGCTCGCCTTCACAGCTTTCTCGAACTCGTCGGCCTCGCCCTGGCCGAAGGCCGTACGGTCGTCGATGATGGCAATGCGCTTGGCCTTCGTCACCGTCGCCGCATAGTTGCCCGCGTTGCCGGCGTTTTGCGAGTCGGTTGCGATCACGCGGTAGATGGTCGGGAAACCGCCCTGCGTGATGGCCGGATTGGTCGCCGCCGGCGTGATCATCGGAATGCCCGCCTTCGCGTAGATCTTCGAGGCCGGCAGCGTCGTGCCCGAATTGAAGTGGCCGATCACGACGGCCACGTTGTCGTCCACGAGTTGCTGCGCGACCTGCACGCCGATGCGCGGATCGCTCTGGTCATCCTGCGAGTCGATCACGAACTTGACCGGCTTGCCGCCGATGGTGGGATGCGAGGCATTCGCTTCGTCCACGGCCAAGCGCACACCGTTCTCGATGTCCTTGCCATACGCCGCGCCGCCGCCCGTGAGCGGGCTGGCCACGCCGATCTTGACGACCATTTCCTGCGCGCTCACCGCGCCGGCAACCAACATCAACGACGCTGCGATCGCGCAGCTACGACGAGAAGCGAGGAAACGAGAGTGCATGCGATATTCCTTCGGTATCTGAAGCCGGCACGTGATGCGTCCGAATAGTCGCGCGGACCTTCGGCGCACAGGATTCGTCTCGCGCCGCACGATGCCGGGCGGCGGGACGTGAACGGATTGTCTGCAGCGCTTACGCGTGCATCAAACGAAATCTAATCACCATGTAATGCGCTTTTCTCATCAAGCCCGCTCACGCGGGGAATACGGCAACGCGTGGCGCACGCCTTGCAGGCATTGGGAGATACCCGATAGCGCCGATCCGCCTGCTTGTGCATGAATGTTGTGAAAAGGCGGATTGTGCGGGCGCCCTGCCTTGCGCGAACTGGGTTTGCGTCAGAAATCATCAACTTGCAGATGACCGCATTACTTAGTCATGCATACTGATAGGCGGCATGACACAGTCGACGCCACACAATACGCAAATGTTATGATCGGAAACATAGAGTACGATACGAACAACTAGCGAACAACCAGCGAACACCCGAGTCCCCGAATGGAAACCTCGTCCCTCAAGCCCGCCGAGCCTGCTTCGGCGGAGCTGGGCAAGCGCGTCAAGGCGGCCCGGCTGAAGCACGATTACACGCTCGAGGCCGCCAGCCGCGTGTGCGGCGTGTCGCGCTCCACGCTCTCGAAGGTGGAAAACGGCGTGATGTCGCCGACGTTCGACGTGCTGCAGAAGATCGTTCACGGTTTGAAGATCGACCTCGGCGAACTGTTCGGCTCGGCGCCCAGGCCGCGCGCGAGCGGACGCCGCGCGCTCACGCGCAAGGGTGGCGGGCAGCAGCATTCGGCGGGCTGCTATCAAATGGAGTTGCTGGCAACGGAACTCGCGCACAAGGCGATGCACCCGTTTCGCATTCGCGTGACGGCGCACTCGCTGGACGAGTTCACGGAATGGGGCCGGCATGAGGGCGAAGAATTTCTCTTCGTATTGAGCGGCTCGGTTTGCCTCTACTCCGAGCTTTACGCACCGACGCATCTCGAAGCCGGAGACAGTATTTATTTCGACAGCCGCACGGGTCACGCGGCCGTCTCCACGAGCGAAGAGGACGCGGAAGTCCTCTGGCTCATCAACGAGCCGCACCCGGACACGCAAGACAGCGCGCCGGGCGTTTGATACACGCGCTTTACGCAGCGTTCGCGGTCATTTTGAAAATGCCGGTGGCGTTGCCCGCGTCGAAGCGCAGGTCGGTCTGCCAGCGGCGCGTGGCCTGATCGAACGTGCGCTTGCGCGTGATGAACTCGTAGAACGAACCTGGCACCTCGCGCGTCACGCGCTGGCCGTCGGCGGCGCGGAACTCGCGCACCACGGTGTCGGCGCGATACGCGGTTTGAAACACGCGGCCCGAGCGCGAAGTCTCGACGCTGGGCTTCATCGGGCGCCCCTTGGCCTTCTCGTCGTCCGAGAGCTTGAAGACGTCTTCCACGCGGTCGGTCGCGTGATTGAAGGCGTTGCCTTCCGTTGCGATCCACGCCATTTCGGCCGATTCCTGCAACAGCGTCTCGTAGTCCGAAACAGATGGCACATCGTGCTGTCGCGCGAATGCCCCGACGATCAAGGGCAGCAGCTGCAACGCCGCATCAATGGGCAGCGAGCCGTCACGTTCAAGCTCGGAGAGCTGCGCCACGGCCAGCGGCGTGAGCGGGTCTTTCGACGCGCCCACCACGTTCGTCACGGCTTGCTGGAACGCTGCCGAAAAGCGCTCGGGGTGCAGTTCGCTCACGAAGAACTGCGCGATCTCGTCGGGCGCGTCTTCGTGGGCATAGGCGCGCCCCGTCATGCCGAGCTTGTCAAGCGGATAGCGGCCGTTCAGGCGAAAGCCGAGCGGGCGCAGAATGCGCGTGAACGCCGCTTCGCCGGGCGGCAGCGCGCCGTTGTGCACCCAGCGCACCGTGCGCAGCGCCCCATGGTCGAAGTACACCGCGCCGCCCTGCGCCACCGTATCGTTGGTGTACGTGCGGCCGTTGGGCGAACGCTCCAGCAGGTCTTCAAACAGCGCCATGTTCATGGCCTGGGCGAGTTCGGCGCGCGTGACGGTGCCGCTTTCCCAGTCTTCGAGCATCGAAGGAAAGTTCAGCGTGGCAAAGAGGGTTTCGGTTTTCTCGCGGCCAAGCAGCGCGGACAACAAGCGTTCTACGTTCGAATTGCGCATCACCAATCTCACAGGAAACGACCGCATACCGACTGGCAGCGGTCATCAAACGGGCCGCTGGCCATCGGTTTCGGCCAGCTATACGTGAAACGCATTATTCGAATGGTTGCGCGCCGCGTAAAGCGAGATTAAATTGTCACTTGATGAGTTTCCGGAATCAACATGCGCAAGTTCAAGATCCCGAACATCGGTGCGCTCACGGCGTTCGAAGCCGCGGCGCGGCACGAGAGCTTCACGCACGCCGCCAAAGAGCTGTTCCTCACCGAAAGCGCGGTGTCGCGCCAGATCGCCACGCTCGAATCGAATCTCGGCGTGCGCCTTTTCGTGCGTGCCAAGCAACGGGTCGTGCTCACGCGCGCGGGCCGGCTCTACAGCACCCAGGTGCGCCGTGCGCTCGAAAATCTGGACCGGGACACGCTTTCCATCATCGCGCACGGCAGCGGCGGCGGTTATCTGGAACTCGCCGTGCTGCCGACGTTCGCTTCCGAATGGCTCATTCCGCGCCTGAAGGACTTCTACGATCGCACGCCCGACGTGCGTGTGAACATGGGTGTGCGCACCGAGACGTTTTCGTTCGAGGAATCGCATTTCGAGGCCGCCATCCACTACGGCAAGCCCACCTGGCCCGGCACGTCGTCCGATTTTCTGTTCGGCGAGGAAGTGGTGCCGGTGTGTTCGCCGTCGCTGCTCGCCCGGCCCATCAAGAAGGCGCATGAACTGCTCGCCTACCCGCTGCTGCACTCCACCACGCGCCCGGACGGCTGGACGCGCTGGTTCTCGGACCTCGGCGTGGAAGACAACGCGACCATGCACGGCGTGCGCTACGAACTGCACACGATGCTGATCGCGGCGGCCGCCGCCGGGCTCGGCGTGGCGCTGGTGCCGAAGTTCTTCGTGGAAGGTCAGCTCGAGCGCTTTGGCGTCGTCATTCCGTTCGAAGCGCCCGCGATTGCCGATGGCGGCTACTACTTCGTCTACCCCACCGAACTCAGCCACGGCAAGCCGCTGGAACTGTTCCGCGCGTGGCTGCTCGAGCAGGCAAGCGCCTACAGCGCCTCGCAAGGCCGCGACTGATCCGCAGGCCGCAGCGGGCACGATATACGATCAGAAAAAAGTTTCCTATAGGAAATAGTTGGGTTAGCATCGGAAGAAATCACTTCTTCGTCGCGAGACAGACATGGAAGACGTCGTCGTCATCGGTGCGGGCATTGTCGGGGCCTGCGCCGCGCTCAACCTGGCGCAGCGCGGCCTGCGCGTGCGTATCGTCGACAGCGCGCCGCCCGGTTCGGGCTGTTCGTTCGGCAACGCGGGGCTGATCGCGGTCGACCATGTCGCGCCGCTCGCGAGCCCCGAGACGATGGCCGGCCTGTCGCGCATGCTGCTGCGTCGCGACAGCCCGCTGCGTCTGCACAAACGCAGCCTGCCGCGCATGGCGCCGTGGATGCTGGAGTTCGCCGCCCAGGCGCAGCGCCCGCGCTTTCGGCGCAACACGCGCGCGCTCGCCAGTCTCGTAACGGGCGCGGCGCAAGCCTGGCGTCGTTTGCTGGATCGGCATATCGCCGCCGAACTCTTTCGCGACATCGGCTCGCTCTACGTGTTCGAGCAACCCGTTGCGCACGCAACGGAACGCGCGCAACTCGATCTGCTCGACCGGCACGGCGTGCGCTACGAGACGCTCTCGGCTGCGCAGGTTCGGCGCGACTATCTGCCATCGCTCACGCCGCATATCAGCCATGCGCGCTACTTTCCCGGCATGGCTTCGGTCACGAATCCGCAGCAGGTCGTCGAGCGCATTGTCGAGGCCGCGCTCGCAGCGGGTGCGAGTTTCACTTGCGCCGCCGTCGACGCATTGCGTGTCCTGCCCGATGGCCGCGTCGGCATCACGCTGAACGGCGAGACGCACTCAGCGGCGAAGGTGTTGATCGCAGCCGGCTCGCGCAGCGCCGAACTCGCACAGCAACTCGGCGCGAGCATTCCGCTGACCAACGAGCGCGGCTATCACGTCCAGCTCGCCGCACCCTCGCAAGACACGCTGCGCGTGCCCGTGAGCTTCGTCGAGCGCGGCTTCACGTGCAATCCGATGGCACAGGGCATCCGGCTTGCCGGCACCGTCGAGCTCGGCGCGCGCGGCGCACCCGACTGGCGTCGCGCCGATCTGCTCGCCACGCAATTCCAGACGCTCTTTCCCGGCGAGCCAGCCCCGCAGGTCGCGAGCCGCTGGTATGGCGAGCGCCCCACGCTGCCCGATTATCTGCCGATGATCGGAGCGGTCTCCGGCGCGCGCAATGCCTTCGTCGCGACCGGCCATCAGCATCTTGGCCTCACGCTCGGGCCGCTCACCGGCGAACTCGTCGCACAATTGATGGCGCGCGAGGCGCCCGCCGTCGATCTCGCACCGTTTCGCATCGACCGCTTTTGAGGCCGCGGCTGCCATTCACGCCGCCCCACCCACGCATCATTTGTCAGGAGAGACTCTTCGATGGAGCCCATCGCGATTTACGACGCAACCGCCACGGCGCGCCTGCTCGACTTCGGCGCGCTGCTCGACGCCCTCGCTACCGCCGCGCAAGACCATGACGCGGGCCGCATTCACGCACCCGTGCGCACGGGTGTGCCGCTCAAGGGCAACGGCGTCATGCTCTCGATGCCCGCCAGCGCCGACGACATCGCCATCCACAAGCTCGTGAGCGTGTGCCCCGCCAACACGGCGCTCGGCCTGCCGACCATCTTCGGCGCGGTGACGGTGTGCAACGGCGCGACGGGCCAGCCCGAGTTCATTCTCGACGGCCCGACCGTGACCGGGCGGCGCACCGCGGCGCTCTCGATGCTGGGCGTGCGCGTCTTTCACCCGGGCGCGCCGCGTGCGTTTCTGCTGATCGGCACCGGCCAGCAAGCGCGTTTTCATGCCGAGGCAATCGGTCAGCTGTATCCGGCGGCAACGCTCTACGTGAAGGGCCGCACCGAGGCGTCCGAAGAGGCATTCCGCGCTCACCTCGCGCAATCCGGCGTGCACGCAACGCCCGCGCACGGCGCGGTGCCCGAAGCAGTCGATGTGGTGATCGCCGCGACCACGAGCAAGACGCCCGTGTATGACGCCAAGGCCCGCAACGACCGGCTCGTGATCGGCGTTGGCGCCTTCACGCCCGACGCCGCCGAAATCGCGCAGGAAACGGTGCGCGCAAGCCGCGTGTTCGTAGACGATCTGGCAGCCGCGCGCGAAGAAGCCGGCGACCTGCTGCAGGCCGGCATCGACTGGGCGGACGTGCGCACGATCGGTTCCGCTGTGGCGGACGGCGCGAAGCAGGACGGCACGCCCGTGCTGTTCAAAACGGTCGGCAGCGGCGCGTGGGATCTCGCAGCGTGTCGAGTGGCGCGCGACAAGCGTTAGACCGCCAGCCGGATGCCCGGATTAGAATCGCACATCGGTCGCGCAGCGCGATCCTATCCGAGGCACAAGGCAGACGAACCATGACGACGAGCGCTCCCCAACCCGCCGTAAAAGTCCTGCGCGGCGGGGTCATCGAAACCACGCATGTCGCCCACATTGCCGTGGTCGACGCCCAGGGCCGCCTGCTCTACACATTCGGCGACCCGCATCGCATGACGCTCGTGCGCTCGGCAGCCAAGCCCGCGCAGGCGCTCGCCGTGGCCGAGACGGGGGCACTCGCGCGCTTCGGTTTCGACGACGCCGATCTCGCGCTCATGTGCGCCTCGCACAGCAGCGAGGACCGCCATATCGAGCGTACGCGCGCGATGCTCGCCAAGGTGTCCGCTTCGGAGTCGGACCTGCGTTGCGGCGGCCATCCGCCGTTGTCCGACGCCGTGTACAAGGCGTGGATCAAGCGCGACTTCTCGCCGGGCGCGGTGTGCAGCAACTGCTCGGGCAAGCACGCAGGCATGCTTGCGGGCGCGCGCTCCATCGGCGCGGCACTGGCCGACTACCATCTGCCTTCGCATCCCTTGCAGCAACATGTGAAGCGCGTCGTGGCCGAGGTTTGCGATCTACCCGAGACGGGCGTCGAGTGGGGCATCGACGGCTGCAATCTGCCTACGCCGGCCTTCCCGCTCGACCGGCTCGCGCGGCTCTTTGTCAAGCTCGCCGATGCGCAGGATCACGTCACAATCGCGACCGACGCACGCTCGCAGGCGCTCGCTCACATCTATCGCGCGATGACGTCGTATCCGGAACTCGTGGCGGGCGAAGGTCGCTTCTGCACGGCGCTCATGAACGCGTTCGAAGGCGCGCTCGTCGGCAAGCTGGGTGCAGCGGGCAGTTATGCGATTGGCGTGCGCGCAAGCGCGGCGACCGCGGCGCACACGGGCGGCCCGGCATTGGGTATCGCGGTGAAGATAGAGGACGGCGATCTGACCGCGCTCCATGCCACGGTCGTGGAAGTGTTGAGGCAATTGGGCATCGGCACAGCGGAACAGATTGCACAACTAAGCAAATTCGACGCCCCGCACATCGTCAACACGATGGGTGTCGAAACCGGCTACGTCGCGCCGCAGTTCACGCTGGAGCGCTGCGATCGCCCATTCGGCAAGTAAGAAAATGAGCAAGGCGCGGGCCTTGAAAACCCGCGCCAAACTCCCTCACAGCAACGCCACGACCTTCACATCGCTACGATCGGCCGATGCCACCACCTTGCCGTCCACGCGGCGGAACATCAGCGTCACCGTATTCTTGCCCACGCGCAGATCGCCCACTTCGAGCCAGTCGATGCCTTCGGGCAGCATGGGCTGCTCGACACGCACCTCGTTGCGCGCTGCGTCGATCGTCACGCCAAGACACGCTTCGAGCATCATGAACGGCGAACCCGCGGCCCACGCTTGCGGCAGGCAAGCCACCGGATACGCCGTCGGCGGCTCGCCGCGTCGGCGCGGGAACCCGCAGAAAAGCTCGGGCAAACGCATGTCGAACGTCACCGCGGCCTCGAACAGCGCCTGCAGCAAGCGCACCGCTGCGGCCTTGCGGCCATAGCGCGCAAGACCGCGCGCGCACAGCGCATTGTCGTGCGGCCAGACCGAGCCGTTGTGGTACGCCATGGGGTTGAAACGCGCCTGCCCCGCCGCGAGCGTGCGCACGCCCCAGCCCGTGTGGAACAGCGCCGATTCGAGCACTTCCGCCACCGCGCGGCCGCGCTCCTCCTGCGGCAGCCCAAACGCAAGCAGATGCCCCGCATTCGAAGCGAGCACGCGACACAGTTCGCCGTGACCGTCGAGCGCAATGCCGTAGAACTCCGACTCCGGCATCCAGAACTTCTCCTCCACGCAGCGGCGGATTTTCGCGGCGCGCGCGGCGTAGCGCGCCGCGTCTTCCACCTGGCCGCGATGCGTGGCGAAGCGCGACATCGTCTCGAACGCCGCGCTCGCGTACGCCTGCACTTCGACGAGCGCGATCGGGCCATCGGGGAAACGGCCGTCCGCATGGAACACCGAGTCGTGGCTGTCTTTCCAGCCCTGGTTCGCGAGCCCGCCTTCCGATTCGCGCCGGTAGTCGAGCAAACCGAGTTTGTTGCGGTCGCACACACCTGCGACCCAGGCCGCTGCGCGCTCGAGCGCCGGCCACAACTCGTCGATTAGCGAGACGTCGCCGGTGCGTTCGACGTACGCGCCCGCCAGCACGACGAAGAGCGGCGTGGTGTCGACCCCGCCGTAGTAGAGCGCGAACGGCACTTCGCCCGTGGCGGCCATTTCGCTCTTGCGCATTTCGTGCATGATCTTGCCGACCGCCGCGTCGCGGAACGCGGAGTTCTCGCGCGCCTGATGCTCGGCGAGAAAACGCAGCACGCCGCGCGCGAGCGCGGGCGTGAGCCACAGCGTTTGCAGCGACGTGATGACCGCGTCGCGGCCGAACGGCGTGGAGAACCACGGGATGCCCGCATACGGATACGGGCCGGTCGGCAGGTCGGTGGTGAGCAGCCCCAGATCGGCAATCGAGCGGTTGATCCACGCATTGAAGAGCGGATTGCTCGAGCGCAGGCGCGCCGCCGCGCGGCGGCGTTCGCGCATCACGATGTGCGAGTCGACCAGCGCGGCGCGCACGGCCGCGCGTCCCACGCGCTGCTCCTGCGAGTTCGCGAGGCAATGGGGCGGCTGGAAGATGCCCGCGCTTTGCGTGCCGGGCGCGGCGTCGGGCAGCGCCTCCACTTCGATCGCCACCGTGAGATAGATCGAGACGCAGGCCTGCGCGGGCAGATCGACCGTGAAGTCCGCGCGGTCGGCGAGGAGCTTGCTCGGCGTGGGCGAGAACTCGATCCGCACGCGCCGCGCCACGTGGTCGAGCCCGATGTATTCGAGCCGCACCTCGCCGTCTTCCACGCGCGGCGGCATGAGCGTGCCGCGTTTTTCCCGCTTCAGGCCACGCACTTCGAACATGTCGCGGAAGTCGCTCGCGAACGAGATGGAGAGCGGCACCACGGCGTCTTCGGTGCCGTAGTTCGTGAGTTCGATGGCCTCGGTCATCATCGTGCCGGAGAGCACGCGCTCGCGCTGCACGTGAATCACGCCTTCGGGCGTGGTGGTGCCGCCAAGCGGCGGCAGCGGACGATTGGTGAGGTGGGCCGTGAACACGGCGTTGTCGCTGCTCACGCTGCCCGAGAGCAGCGACGGCACGCGCCCGCCGAACGTGAGACGCAGCGACGAGAGCACGCGCGTGTCGTTGACGAAGAGGCCGTCGTCGATGCCGGTGATATCGCCAAGCGGATCGTTGACGATGAAGGTGCCACCCGACTTCAGCACATGCTGGTCGGCGCTGGCGACCTCGGGTGTTTCAGGCGCGATGAATGCGCCGTCGGTCTCTTGAGCGGGATGATCCACGCCGCTTGAGCGCGTGACGCCCCCGAGTGTTTCAGGATCCTGCATTGCGTGCCTCCTGGGTCCCATGCAAATGGTTACGGTACGGTTCGCTTGCGGATGATTGTAGTGGCTTCGGCGCACGCGTTGGCAGCCAATGCGTGAAGAATATGCGAAGGATACGCGCGAAATCGGTGGCAAATCCCGGCGCGAGCAAGGAACGTGCGCGGAAAAAATTGCGGGCGCCGGCACGACGTAACGTGCGGGCGCCCGTGGAGGCACAGCGTGGCGCACGCCGCAAGCGGCGCGCTCAAAGCATCAGCGTTGCGAGATCGGCTTGGCCTCACGCACCGTTTCGCCGACGAACAGCTGACGCGGACGGCCAATCTTCTGCTCGGGGTCGGCAATCATCTCGTTCCACTGCGCAATCCAGCCCACCGTGCGCGCCATCGCGAAGATACACGTGAACATCGAGGTCGGGATGCCCAGTGCGCGCTGCACGATGCCCGAGTAGAAGTCGACGTTCGGGTACAGCTTGCGCGACACGAAGTATTCGTCTTCGAGCGCGATCTTTTCGAGCTGCATGGCGAGCTTGAAGAGCGGGTCATCATGCAGGCCGAGTTCGTTCAGCACTTCGTAGCACGTCTCGCGCATGAGCTTCGCACGCGGGTCGTAGTTCTTGTACACGCGGTGGCCGAAGCCCATCAGCTTCACGCCCGAGTTCTTGTCCTTCACCTGCTCGATGAACTTCGGAATGTTATCGACCGAACCGATTTCTTCGAGCATGTTCAGCGCGGCTTCGTTCGCGCCACCGTGCGCCGGGCCCCACAGGCAAGCGATACCCGCCGCGATACATGCGAACGGGTTCGCGCCCGACGAACCCGCGAGACGCACCGTGGAGGTCGAAGCGTTCTGCTCGTGGTCGGCGTGCAGGATGAGGATGCGGTCGAGCGCGCGCACGAGCACGTCGTTGACCTTGTACTCTTCGCTCGGCGCGGAGAACATCATGCGCATGAAGTTCGCGCTGTACGACAGATCGTTCTGCGGATACACGAACGGCTGGCCGATGGTGTACTTGTACGCCATGGCCACGAGCGTCGGCAGCTTGGCGATCATGCGGATCGCAGACACCTCGCGATGCGTCGGGTCGTTGATGTCGAGCGAGTCGTGATAGAACGCGGACAGTGCGCCGACCGCCGCCACCAGAATCGCCATCGGATGTGCGTCACGGCGGAACCCCCGGAAAAAGAAGTGCATTTGCTCATGAACCATCGTGTGGTTCGTGACCATCGAGACGAATTCGTCTTTCTGCTGCTGCGTGGGCAGCTCGCCCTTGAGCAGGAGGTAGCAGCTTTCGAGGAAGTCGGCGTTTTGCGCGAGGTTGTCGATTGGGTAGCCGCGGTAGAGCAATTCGCCCTTGTCGCCGTCGATATAGGTGATCGCCGAGTTGCACGCCGCCGTGGACATGAAGCCCGGGTCGTACGTGAACATGCCGGTCTGGCCATACAGCTTGCGGATGTCGATCACGTCCGGGCCGATGGTGCCCTTGTAGACCGGCAGCTGAACGCCTTCAGCCTGGCCGGGGATCGTGAGCGTGGCGTGTGTCTTCGAGTCGATCATTGTGTGTCCTTGAATTGCTGTCACTTCGCAAAAACTTCGCAAAACTTCGCGCAACAGGACGCAGCCGCCGGGTACCCATTCGTCCGGGCCGGCAGTGCTGCGACCGCATGCCGCATTCTACGGCGCGGCGCAGCATCGATTGATAGCGCAGCCAGCAACAATCCCTCCTCAAGACCGCAACACTGCCAAGCTTGCGGCTTCCTTAACGCCGATTCCTGCAACAATATTTTTCTCTTGCAGCGCAACATGTCGCACCCTATCTTTGCGATACTGCTTGACATGCAAGGGTTTTCCATTACTTGCATTTTGTAATCTAGCCCGGTACCACTCGCGGGCTTTTCACCGCCACACGCGCTTAAAGCAAAACGTAAGGAAGCAACAGATGAACATCTCGGTCGAT
Source organism: Paraburkholderia sp. J7 (assembly GCF_905220155.1). Classification (NCBI taxonomy): domain Bacteria; kingdom Pseudomonadati; phylum Pseudomonadota; class Betaproteobacteria; order Burkholderiales; family Burkholderiaceae; genus Paraburkholderia; species Paraburkholderia sp. J7. Next base: position 151,381 of record NZ_CAJMYZ010000008.1, read on the forward strand.
ACCCTGTTCGCAGAAGACGAACAAGCAGAGGGCGCCGTCGTCACGGCACTCAATCATCAGGACATCGTGGTCGCACTGTCGGCGGCGCTCGCCAACGAACGCGTTGCCGTGCTGCACATGCTGTATCCGCGCACCGACGCGCGCACGCACCGCAGCCTCGATCATCTCGTGAACGCACTCAACGGCCACGGCCTGCACCAGGTCGCCCGCCTCGTTTCGCAGGAAGCGCACTATCTGGTGTTCAAGGATCCCGCGAAGGCATGGAAGGCCTTCCACGAAATCCGCAACGATTCGCTCGCGATCGGCGTGCACCTCTACTATGCGGGCCTCGTGGGCGAGGCTGCCGAGCACAAGCTGGACGCACACGCGCACGGCCGCGACTAAGCACAGGTCGTTCGGACTGCGACATTTCCCGCAGTTAAAAAATGGCGGCCCCTTTGCGGGGCCGCCATTTTTGCATCAGCGCGCGTCTGGGCGGCTCAGTGTGCCTTAGTGTGCCTCAGCGTCCGTGCCCGCTCACGAATCGATCGATCATTTCGTTGAACGCCGCGGGCCGCGCCAGATTCATTCCATGCGATGCGCCCGCCACCGTCGCGCGGCGCGCATCGGGCAACCAGGCTTCGAGCGCGGCCACGGCCCGGTGAAACACTTCGGGACTCAACTCGCCATCGATCAGCAGCACGGGGCATTGCACTTCGGCGGCGTGCTCGCGCGTGTACGCGGGCAGCGGATCCTGAAACTGCGGCGCAAGCGTGTGGGCGTTGTCGGTGGCCATGCGGCGAAACGCGTGCGTACTCTTCGCCCAGAAGCCGGGCCGGCTCACCGAATCGACGAACAGCTCCAGCCCCGCGTCCACCTGGCCCGATTCGATCAGCGCCACCGCGCGGGCGCGCAGCGCATTGACGGTCTCAGGCAGCGTGGCGAGCGTCTGGCCCGGCTGCTGCACCGGGCCGCCCGGGTCGGCGAGCGTGAGCGTGCGCACGTGCTGCGGATGACGCCGCGCGAACTGGAACGACACAAGGCCGCCGCGCGAATGGCCGATCACGTGTGCCGGGCCAGCACCCATGGCCTCGACGAACGCGGCAAGGTCATCCGCGTGCTGCCGCCAGCTGAAGGGCTGAGCGCGTGCGGCGTCCCCGGCGGGCCAGTAATGCGTGAGACTCACCGAAACACAGCGATAGTGCGGCGCGAGGCCGGCCAGCTGCGGCTGCCAGTAACGGTAGTCGCACAGCGAGCCGTGCACGAAGAGAAGGAGTTCGCCCTCGCCCCGTTCGATATAGGGCATAGGCAGGCCGCCAGGCAGTTCGACGAACGTACCGGGGGCCGGAAAAACGGCTGGATTCACGGCTGGACGATGTGGAGACAACGGGACAGCGGCGCACTGCGAAGGCTTGCGGGCAGCCCTTCGCGGCGCACGCCGGCAAAGTGGCGTATTGTCCCACGCCCGCGCCGCTTGCACCTGGCGCGGCGGCGCGCTCCCGCAGCGCCGCTTCGTCGCCAGTCGGCTGGCGCCGTTATTCGACGAATTCGAAGACGTGCTCGTTCATGAGCGAGGCCGCCGCGCCCGCGCCGCGCACCGCGCAGGTAAGCGGCTCGTCGGCCACGCGCACGGTCACGCCGAGCTCGGCGGCGAGACACTGATCGAGCCGCTGGAGCAGCGAGCCGCCGCCCGTGAGCACGATGCCGCTATCGGCGATATCGGTGACGAGTTCGGCGGGCGCCGTCTCGAGCACCTGCCGCACCGCGTTGATCACGAGACGCAACGGCGCGGCCAGCGCGTCCGCCACGTCGTGGCTCGTGATCTCGACCGTGCGCGGCAGGCCGTCTTCCATGCTGCGCCCGGTCGCGCGCATGCGTTCGACGGGTTCGCCGTAGAGCGCGCAGCCAATCGACTTTTTCAGGTGTTCGGCGGTCTGGTCGCCCAGCACGACGCCATAGAGCGTGCGCACATGGTCGACGATCGCGCGGTCGAACTGGTCGCCGCCCACGCGCACCGACCCGCTGCACGCCACGCCGCCCAGCGCGACGATGCCCACTTCCGTGGTGCCGCCGCCGATATCCACGACCATCGAGCCCGTTGCCGCATGCACCGGCAGCCCCGCACCCAGCGCCGAAGCGAGCGACTCGCCAATCAGGTTCACGCTCGCGGCGCCCGCCGCGAAGGCCGCCTCGCGAATGGCGCGGCGCTCGACGCGCGTCGCCCCCGCCGGCACGCACACCGTGAATGCGGCACGGCGTCCGAGCAGACGGCGCGGCTGCGCCATCGCCACGAAGCGGCGCATCATGTGTTCGGCAGCGGAAAAATTGGCGATCACGCCGTGCGAAAGCGGCCGCACCGTTTCCAGATTGGCCGGCGCGCGGCCGAGCAGATCCTTCGCCTCGCGGCCCACCGCGGCCACCGTCGTCTCGCTCGCGCCCGCGCGCCGCTCGAAGCAGACCACGGAGGGCTGGTTCAGCACGATGCCTTTGTCGGCGGTATAGATCAGCGTGTTGGCCGTACCGAGATCGAGCGCCACGTCCTGGCGGAACAGCCTTTTGGAAAAGAGAGAATGCGGCTTGGCTCGGGCCATATTGGTCTGATGTTCGGTTTCTTTGGCGACCCGGCAGACGATGCGCCGACGGATGGCATTCCCGATGGCAGCCTCATCCAGGCAGCGCGAACTAGCCGCGCGCCGGGCGGAACGGGCCTACGCGGCCGATAAGGTCGCGGCGACTCCCCGTATTAACGGCCGCGACCGGCGCGAACTTTAGCCGGTCCAGAAATAACTGCATAGGTTATCCGGAAAATATGGCCGAAATACGACACTGCGGGCTTATACGGCTGCCCTTTTATACCGATTTCCCTGCATTAAGGCATATTTTCGCGGCTTAACGGGGTCCGACCTCGTACCCCGTCAGCCATCCGGTAGACGGGGCAATCAGACATGTGCGAGCGCGCGCACCAGCGCGTCGCGCCCGAGCATGACGCCCTGCGGCGTGATCGTGTGGCCCACGCCCGGCAGCGCGAAAGCGGTGACGGCAAAGCCCGCGTCGCTGAACGCGACGGCGGCGCGCTCCAGTTCGCTCGCCGGAATCACCTCGTCGTCCTCGCCGTGCACGAGCGTGAGCATCGTGCGGCTTTTCGCGACCACGGGCGTGACGAGCCGGCCCGCATAGGCGACCACGGCCGCCGCGCCGGCCGCCTGCGTGGCCACGTGGTAGAGCGACATGATCGAGCCTTGCGAGAAGCCCACCAGCGCGAGCGCGTCGTGGCCGAGCCCCCAGTGGGCGAGTTCGGCCTCGAGCCGGCGCTCGAACACCTGCGAAGCGGCCACGACGCGCGCCTCGCGATTGCTCTCGCTGATGTCGCGCAGGCTGAACCACTGGCGTCCGCCAAAGCCGCCGTCGAACGGTTCGCTGCCGTCGAGCGACACGAATGCGACGCCCGGCAGCGCATCGCGCCACACGTCGGCGAGCGGCGTGAGGTCCTGTGCGTTGCTCCCTACGCCGTGGAGCAGCACGACGAGCGCGCGCGCGGCGCCATCGGCCGGCGCGAGACGCCAGCCCCCTTCAAATGCTTCCCAGCTCATGGTCGGACCTCCCCAGTGCTTACGAACGTATTGTGTGTCCAGTGCACGCTTTTTGCGCGGCGCGCAGCAGGCGCAAGGATACGCTCGCCGCGCGCCGCGTGTATGAAAGACTCCATTTCCTGGCGTTACATAAAGCCGAGCCATCGCGCGCGAAAGCCGTTCGCAAGCACGATCACCCTGCGCCGCATGGGGATGCTCCGCGGCCGGCGATGACCCAGGACGATTGCAGGTATCCTGTGCCGCAAACCGAACACGCGGAGAACACGCTTGAACCAACCCGCCGCTGCATCGCCGCCGCCCGCGCCACCGCCGCCGCTCCAGGGAGGCAAGCTGCTCCTCGGCACCATCGCGGTGTCGCTTGCGACCTTCATGAACGTGCTCGACACGTCGATCGCCAACGTCGCCATCCCGACCATCTCCGGCGACATGGGCGTTTCCGTGGACGAAGGCACGTGGGTCATCACCGTGTTCGCGGCGGCCAACGCCGTTTCCATTCCGCTCACCGGCTGGCTCACGCAGCGCTTTGGCCAGGTGCGCCTGTTCATCACCTCGATCCTCTCGTTCGTGCTGGCGTCGTGGCTGTGCGGCATCGCGCCGACCCTGCCCTTCCTCCTCGTCGCGCGCGTGCTGCAAGGCGCCGTGGCCGGCCCGCTCATTCCGCTCTCGCAGGCCATCCTGCTCGGCTCCTGGCCGAAGGACAAATCGGCGAGCGCGCTCGCGTTCTGGGCCATGACGACGACCGTCGGCCCGATCGCGGGTCCGGCGCTAGGCGGCTGGATCACCGATAGCTACAACTGGGCGTGGATCTTCTATATCAACATTCCGGTGGGCATTTTCGCGGCCTTCGTGACGTGGTCGATCTACCGCAACCGCGAATCGGCCACGCGCAAGCCGCCCATCGACGTGGTGGGCCTCGGCCTCTTGATTGCGTGGGTCGCCTCGCTCCAGATCATGCTGGACAAAGGCAAGGACCTCGACTGGTTCAACTCGCCCGTGATCGTCACGCTCGGCCTTGTCGCGCTCATCAGCTTCGCGTTCTTTCTGATCTGGGAGCTGACCGAGGACCACCCGATCGTCGATTTGCGTTTGTTCGGACAACGGAATTTTCTGGGCGGCACGATCGCAATTTCTGTGGCCTATGGCGTGTTCTTCGGCAATCTCGTGTTATTGCCGCAATGGATGCAGGAGTACCTGAATTACCGCTCGGTGGATGCGGGCCTCGTCACCGCGCCGCTGGGCATCTTCGCGCTGCTGCTCTCGCCCGTGGTGGGGCGGCTCCTGCCGCGCTCCGACGCGCGCATCATCGCGACGATCGCGTTCGTGCTGTTCGCCGGGGTGTTCTACATGCGCTCGCGGTACGTGCTCGAAATCGACACCTTCCATCTCGTGCTGCCCACGCTGCTGCAAGGCATCCCCATGGCGCTCTTCTTCGTGCCGCTCACGGCCATCATTCTCTCGGGACAGCCGCCGAGCCGCGTGCCGGCGGCGGCGGGCCTCTCGAACTTCGTGCGTGTGTTCTGCGGCGCGGTGGGCACGTCGATCGCGACGAATGCCTGGAACAACCGCACGATCCTGCATCACGCGCGGCTCACCGAGCAGGCTTCGGTCAGCAATCCGATTTTCGTCCAGGCAATCGAACAGACCCAGAAGGTGCTGAATCTGAGCGAGCCGTCCGCCCGCGCGCTGTTCGACTTCCAGCTCACTTCGCAAGCCGCCATGATGGGGCTCAACGACATTTTCTATATCTCGGCGGTCATCTTTCTCGTGATCATTCCGCTTATCTGGATCACGAAGTCGACGAGGGGCGGCGGAGGCGGCGGCGCGGCGGGGGCACACTGACCCGCCGGGTTTAGCCGAAGCGCGCGGGCAAATACGGCGCGGGATCGATAAACGGCGTTTCGCCGACGATTTGCTCGGCAAGGAGGCGCGCCGTGACCGGCCCGAGCGTGAGGCCATGGTGGTTGTGGCCAAACGCGAACCACAACCCGTTATGACGCGGCGCGGGCCCAAGCACCGGACGCATGTCGGGCGTGCAGGGGCGCAAACCCATCCACGGTGTTTCGTCGAGCCGGGCGCCCAGGCCGAACACGGGGCGCGCCTCGCGCTCCGCCGCGTCGAGCTGCGCGTAGTTCGGCGGACGCTCGCGCGTGGCAAGCTCCACGCCCGTCGTGAGCCGCAGGCCGCGGCGCATCGGCGCGACCACGTAGCCGCCTTCGATATCCACCACCGGACGCACGAGCGGCGCGCGCGCCTCGCTCGCGTAGTGCATGTGATAACCGCGCTTGACCATGAGCGGCACGCGGTAACCGAGCGGCTGCGTCACGAGGTCCGACCACGGACCGAGCGCGACGACGGCAAGCTCGGCGCTCACCGGACCGTCGGCGGTCTGCACGCGCCAGCCCTTGCCGTCGGCTGCGAGCGTGCGCGCATCGCCGCGCGCGAACGTGCCGCCGTCGCGCAGAAACAGTTGTGCGTAACCCTTCGTCAACGCGCCCGGGTCCGCCACGCTCGCGGGATCGATCCAGTGGATCGCGCCCGCATAGCCGTCAGCAAGCGAAGACTCCAGCGCGCGCAAGCCGAGCGCGTCGAACATCTGCACATGCAGGCCGTGTGCGTCGGCCACGCCTTGCGCCGTACGCATTTCACGCTCGAAGCCAGCGGGCGAGCGCCACGCTTCGAGCCAGCCGACGGGCCGCACGATGTCGCGCAGGCCCGCACGGGCGACGAGCGCGTCGTGCTCGGCCACGCTGCGCTCGATGAGCGGCAGCATGTCCCGCGCGGCCTGCGCGAGTCGCGCTGGCGACGACTCGCGCCAGAACGATGCGAGCCAGCGCGCGTAGGCGGGCAGCGAGCGCACGTCATAGCGCAGCACCGTCGAATCGTTGCGCACGAGGCGCAGCAGCGTGCGCCAGTCGCGCGGGAACCCGTAGGGCACCACCGACGACGACTCGATCAACCCCGCGTTGCCGTGGCTCGTTTCCTCGCCGGGCTCGCGGCGGTCGACGAGCGTGACCTGCACGCCGCGCGCCTGCAAATGCAGCGCGACGCTCACGCCCGCGATGCCCGCGCCGAGAACGATCGCGCTCCTGGTCATGAATCTGCCCTGAACACCGAAGTCATGACGATCACTTCGCGACGATATCGCGGCCGAAGTACTTCATCGACAGCTTCGTGAGCGTGCCGTCCTGGCGCAGCGAGTCGATGGCCGCGACCACCTTGGCCTTGAGCGCCGCGTCGTCCTTGCGCATGCCGAAGCCGGTGCCTTCGCCGAGCGTGGACGGGTCCTTGAGCGGCGCACCCGCAAAGTCGAAGCCCTTGCCTTGGGGCTTCGAGAGGAAGCCGTCGGTGGCGGTCTGCACTTCCTGGACCGCAGCGTCCAGACGGCCGGCCGCGAGGTCCGCGAAAATCTGGTCCTGGTTCTCATACGTGACCACGTTCACGCCTTGCGTGCCCCAGTGCTTGCGCACGTAGTCTTCCTGCGTCGAGCCCTGCAGCACGCCCACCGACTTGCCCTTCAGGCTCGCGGGCGTGGGCTCGAGACCCGAGCCGCGTTTCGCGACCATCTGGATCGGCATGACGTAAATGGCGGGCGTGAACGCAATCTGCTGACGACGCTTGTCGGTGATATTCATCGCCGAATTGATGACGTCGAACTTGCGCGCCTCGAGCGCGGCGATCAGGCCGTCGAAGCTGTTCTCCACCCACACGCACTTCACCTGCAGCTTCTGGCACACGGCATTGCCGATATCGATGTCGAAGCCTTGCAGATCGCCCGAGGGCGTCTTGCTCTCGAACGGCGGATAGGACGCCTCCACGCCGAAGCGCAGCGTTTTCGGGTCCTGCGCGTGCGCCGCGCCCGCCGTCAAACCCGCAAAGCACGCAAGGCTGGCCGCAGCCGCGAAGCGAATCGTCTTCCTGTTCATCGTCGTCACCCAAATCGTAATAAGTGTCTGTTCAAGCGCGGTGCGCTTTCGTGCGGCGCCCTTTCACGCGGGCCGCGGCCGCAGGAGGAATATAGACGAAAAATAAAAAGAAAGTCTAGAATGGACAAAAATGTCTACACCGTGATTCCGGAGCCCCAGCATGACCATGACGTCCCAACCTACCGCCGCGCCGCTCGTCGTCGATGCCGCCCAGGTGCGCGCCGCCCTGCCCAGCCTCGACGTGCGCGGCGAACTCGGCCGCCTGTTCGCCTCGCTGGGCCGCGGCGACGCCGTGCAGCCGCCGCAAACCCTGACGCTGTTTCCGAAGCAGGCTGGCGACTTCATCACCTATCTCGGCGTGCTCGCGCAAGCCGGCGTGTTCGGCGCCAAGCTCTCGCCGTACATCGCGGGCGCCGAAGGCCAGCCGCCTGTCATCACCGCCTGGACCGCGCTGATGTCGATGACGACGGGCCAGCCGCTCATGTGGTGCGACTCGGCGCTGCTCACCACGGAACGCACCGCGGGCACCACGGCGCTCGCCGTCGACCAGCTCGCGCCGCGCGAGGCGAAGCGCCTCGCCGTGATCGGCTCGGGCGCCGTCGCGCTCGCGCACATTCGCCATGTTGCGCCGCTGCGCGCGTGGGAGAGCATTCGCGTGTATTCGCCAAAGCTCGCGGGCGACGCTGCGCGCCAGGCCGAACTGCGTGCGCTCGACCCACGCGCAAGCGTGGCGCAGACGACCGAAGCATGCGTGCACGACGCCGACGTGGTGATGCTGTGCACCTCGTCGGGCAAGCCGGTTCTCGCGCTGGACGCCCTCACGAAGCCCGCGCTCATTACGTCGATCAGCACGAACGTCGCGCAGGCCCACGAGATCGATCCGGCAGCGCTCCCCTCGCTCGACGTCTACTGCGACTATCGCCACACCACGCCGCAAAGCGCGGGCGAAATGGTGCTGGCCGCGCGCGAGCACGGCTGGTCGCCGGAATCGATCGTGGGCGATCTCGCGGAACTCGCCAACGACGCGTGCCCGCGGCCGGCCTACGCGCGCCATGCGTTTTTCCGCTCGATCGGCCTCGGTCTCGAAGACATGGCCGTCGCGCACGCGCTGTACGAGCATCTGCGCAACGTCCGTTGATACGCGGCGTCGAGCGATGGCAGTATCATCGACGTCCTTCCTGCCGCAACCCGGTCCCCGCCCGATGCCGAAACGAGAAAGCGACACCATCCGTGTGAAAAAAACCGCCAGCCCGCAAACGTCGCGCGACCTGCTGCTCGCGCGCTACGCGCACGTGGCGGACAGCATCACGACGCTGTTCTTCCCGTTCGCGGAAGTCGTGATTCACGACCTCGCGGACCAGACCGTGGCCTACCTGTCGAACAATCTTTCGAAGCGCGAGATCGGCGACGACTCGGCACTCGAAGACGTTGAGGAAACCACGCGCGACAAGCTGATCGGCCCCTACGAGAAGGTGAACTGGGACGGCCGGCGCATGCGCTGCGTGAGCACGGCGCTGTTCGACGACGAAGGGCGCGCGGCAGGCGTCATGTGCATCAACTTCAACATCGCCGCGTTTCAGGACGTGCAGGCCACACTCGACCTGTTCCTGCGCGGCGCGGGTGTGATCGCGCAGCCCGACGAACTCTTCAAGGACGACTGGCAGGAGCGCATCAACACGTTTTTGCACGGCTGGCTGCGCGAGCGGCAGATCGCGCTCAATTCGCTCACGCGCGAGCACCGGCGTGAACTCGTTGAGGCGCTGTATGCCGAAGGCGCGTTCAAGGGCAAGAGTTCGGCCAACTATGTGGCGAAGGTGCTGGGCATGGGGCGGGCGACGGTCTACAAGCATCTGCGCGAAATGAAAGCAGACGGCGAGTAGCGCACAACGATGCCGTGGCGGTCAACGCGAGCCGCTACAATCGCGGGACCGCGGCGGGCGCTCCGCCGCGACTGCCCTGCGCCGCCCATGAATCACACGTTCGACTACACGCCCATCCTCGACGCCATCCATCGCGACCTGCAGCCGTATATCGGCACGGGGCGCGTTGCCGACTACATTCCCGAACTCGCCACAGTGCGCGCCGATCACTTCGGCATGGCCATCGTGACCGTGGACGGCCAGGTGTACCGCACCGGCGACGCCGACGTGCGCTTTTCCATCCAGAGCATTTCGAAGCTGTTCGCATGCACGCTCGCCTTCCAGCTGCTTGGCGACGCACTGTGGCAGCGCGTGGGCCGCGAGCCCTCGGGCACGGCGTTCAATTCGCTCGTGCAGCTCGAATTCGAGGCCGGCAAGCCGCGCAATCCGTTCATCAACGCGGGCGCGCTCGTCGTGACCGACGTGCTGTGCCGCCGCTTCGTGCAGGCGGAAACCGCGCTCGTCGATTTCATGCGGCGGCTCTCGGGCGAACCTGGCATCGGCTACGACCTGCGCGTCGCGCAGTCGGAACTCGCGCACGCCGAGCGCAATCGCGCGATGGCGCATTTCATTGCGAGCTTCGGCAACCTGGAAATGCCCGCCGACGCCGTGATCGACGCCTATTGCCGCCAATGCGCGATCTCGATGAGCTGCGTCGAACTGGCGCGCGCGGCGCTGTTCCTCGCGAACGGGGGCGTCTCGCCCGCAAGCGGCGAACCTGTGCTCGACGCGAGTTCGGCCAAGCGGCTTTCGGCGCTGATGCTGACCTGCGGCACCTACGACGCGGCGGGCGACTTCGTCTACCGCGTGGGCTTGCCTGCGAAGAGCGGCGTGGGCGGCGGGATTATCGCGGTGCTGCCCGGCGAATTCGCGGTGTGCGTGTGGTCGCCGGGGCTCGACGCGACGGGCAATTCGCTGGTGGGTTCGCTGGCGCTCGAGTGGTTGACGACGCGCACCGGGCGCTCGATTTTCTGATGCTTCGGTGAACGCCATGCCACTCCATATCCGCGAAGAAACCCCTGCCGATCATGCCGTCATTCATGCGCTGACCGAGGCCGCTTTCCGGCATGCGCCGCATACGAGCCACACGGAGCAGCGGATCGTCGATGCGTTGCGAGAAGCGGGAGCGCTGGCGATTTCACTGGTTGCCGAAGACGGCGGTGAGATCGTCGGGCACGTGGCGGTTTCGCCCGTCGCGCTTTCGGATGGATCGACCGGCTGGTTCGGGCTCGGGCCGATTTCGGTCGCACCTGCGCGTCAAAAGCAGGGCATTGGCGCGATGCTGATGAAACTCGCCCTGGATGCGCTGCGGGCACGAGGCGCGGCGGGCTGCGTCGTGCTTGGGGACCCGGCGTACTACGCACGCTTCGGGTTCGTGCCTGAAGCCACGCTCGTGCTGCCGGGCGTCCCCGCTGAATACTTTCAGGCGATCGCGTTGTGCGGCGAAGTGCCCGCCGCGAACGTGCACTATCACACGGCGTTCGAGACGGGCTGACGCGCGCCTTAAAGCGGCGGCCTCTCGAGCCTGAGCCAGCGCTGAACCGAAGGCCGCTGCCACTGATTCAAGGCGTACTGCGCCAGCCGCTGCGGCACCGGATCGCCATTCAGAACCAGACGGTTCAGCATCAACGCCAGGTCCACGTCGGCAATCGACCATTCACCGAAGAGATGCTTGTCGCCTTGCGCGAGCAGCGCTTCCGCCATCGCAAAGAGCTTGTCTGCGGCGAGTTGCGCCGCGCCGGAAAGTGGCGTCGCAGTCGGGCCGTAGAACACGACCTCGGTCGAGCGCTCCTGGCGAATTGGCATGAGATCGCTGCGCAGCCACGCCTGAACCTGTCGCGCGCGGGCGCGCTGTTGTCGATCCACCGGATAGAGCGCAACGCCGGGAAACGCTTCGTCCAGATACTCCGTAATCGCCGAGGACTCCGAGAGCGCGAAGCCGTCGTGGATCAGGGTCGGCACGCGCCGCGTGAGCGACTTCGCTGCGAAATCGGGCTGCTGGTTCTCGCTTTTGCCGAGATCGACCGTGGAAAGCTCGAACGCAAGCGCCTTCTCGTGCAGTGCGACGAACACGGACATCGCATACGGACTGGCGTATTGAGCGTCGGCGTAGAGGTGGAGAGTTGGATGGGTCACTGTGGGCTCCGTGGTTAGCGCCGAAGATAGTAGCAAGCGCGCCCGCCGTCCTGCTAATCTCCCTCGCCCGTGCTGCTCACGCCGTGCTCGAAACCAGCCCCGTAGTCTTGCCGCTGGCGACCATCAACTGCGCCAGCGAACTCTGCACGCTCTCCAGTTGCGACGCGATCTGGCTGACCTGGCTCGCATCCGATTGCGACGCCGAACTCAGCGCGCTTTGCGCACTCTGGATCTGCGCCTTGAGCTGGCTGATCTCGCCCGAGTTCGAACCTTGCGCCGCCGCGCCCGACGTTTGCGACGACACCTGCGCGAGCTGCGCCTGAAGCGACGCGATCAGCGTATTCAGTGCATCGAGTTCGCTCGATGAAGAACTGCTGGAGGACGAAGCGCCGCCTCCCCCACCGCCCCCGCCTGCTCGCGTGCCGGCCGACGTGCTTTGCGTGGAAGTCGCATTGCCGCTGCCGGACGCGCTCGAAGCGCTCGCCGAGGAGCCAGCCGAGCCCGTCGAGCCCGTCGAGCCCGTCGCGCTGTCGGCGTTCGAGTTCGACGATGCCGTGCCCGAGGACGCGCCGTCGCCTGCGCCGCTCGTCGACGTCTGCGCGCCGGTGTTCGCATTCGAAGCGGCGCTGCCGTTCGTGCCGCTGCCGTAAGCGGTCGTCGTCGCACTAATGGGTTGAATCTGCATGTGATCTTGCTCGCCGTGAGTTGAGACGTTACGTGTCGCCGAATAACGCCGTACTCGTGTCTTATCGGCAAGCCTGAAGGGTTCTTGAGGCTGCCCGGCGGTTTTTTGATGCAGCGCCAGATCGCCGCCCTCTCCAGTCCGGCCACATGGAGAGCAACAACGGTGCTGCGGACGCCCGGCAATCAACCTGCCGACGAGTCGTGAAAAGGCTGGCGCCGACTGTAGATCAATGAATCCGCAATCGAAAAGACCCCGGCGACATCCCTTTCCAGCCTTGATACGCGCGGATGAACGAGTTGGGTTCCTGAAACCCCAGCAGAAAAGAGATCTCGGCCAACGACAGCGCCGACTGCTTCAGGTAATGGTCGGCCAGTTCGGCCCGGGTCGACGTCAGGATGCGTTGAAAATTTTCGGCTTCGGCACTCAGCTTACGCTGCAGCGTGCGCTTGCTCATGGCCAGCCTGTCGGCGACCGCTTCGACGCTCGTCTCGCCGCTCGGCAGCGCCTCGACGAGCACCGCCCGAACCCGCTCGGTCGTGCTGGCGCGAGCGTCCATGTCGGCCAGCTTCTGGTTCAGCTTGCTTTCGAAGAAGTCCCACATGGCGGCATTCGAGGTCAGGAACGGCCTCGCTGCATCGGCGGCTGAGAAACGAACCTCGGTTCGATCACCCTGACGCAGTGGGCACCCGAAGTACGCTTCATAAGCCGCGAGGTTTCGCGGCAGTTCGGGTAGCCATGCCCCCTGCGGCACGATGTGCTCGCGCGTACCGACCCGGATCAGTTGGCAGAAGAACACCAGTTCGGCCAGGCAGAGCGAACGCGGGAGCGGGCCCTGTGCGCCATAAACGCTCAAGCTCAGGCGCGTCGATTCCAGGCCCTGATCCACGTCCAGCAGCATCGGACCAATCAACGGCTTGTAGTGGCGCAGCCGCGCGGCAGCGATGTTGAAGTTCGGGCTGCACAGGCTCGCGAAGATAGGGGCATCGAAGGCCTCGGCCTTGAAGTGCCCGGCAAAGAGCAGCGGCACTTCCCGCTCGCCCGCGGCCAGTTCCATGCCGTGCCACAGCCGGAAGTAGTCAGGCGCCGACAGCGCGATGTCGCCACGCTGGAACAGATCGGCGGGCAGCCCCGCGTGGGCCAGCACCACGGCAGGATCGATCTGCATGTCGCTCAGCATCGCCCTCCAGTTGCTGGCGATCACGAATCGGTTGGCTGGTTTCATCGTGTACTGCCCTATGCAACCGGGTGATCAGGCCTTTTCCATGGCCTGGCGCGACATCTTCAGCATGGTCTTGCGCGGCAGCAGCGGCACGACCCAGTTCAGCAGGAATTTGAGCTTGCCCTCATTGAACGCGACGAGTTCGCCGCGCTGCATGGCAGCGTAGCCGCATTGCGCCACCGACTGCGCCGACTTCGCCTGCTTCCAGATATCGACACCTTCCAGGTTGCCTGCCGCGACGAACCCGGTCGCCACCGCCCCGGGGCACAGCGCGGTCGCCGTAATGCCAGAGACCGCCACCTCTTCGGCAATCGCCTGCGTGAATGAAGTCACATAGGCTTTGGTCGCGTAATACACCGCCTGCAGCGGGCCGGGCATGAACGACGCAGTCGACGACACATTCAGGATGCGACCGCGATTGCGTTGCACCATGCCCTTGAGATACAGGTGCGTGAGTTCGGTCAGCGCGACCATATTGACCTGCATCATCGCCTGAGCGGCTATCAGGTTTTGCTCGTGAAAGAGCCCATGCCCGCCAAAGCCGGCGTTGTTGATCAGCACGTCGATCGTGATGCCAAGTGCCTGCGTCTGCTCGAAGATACGTTGCGCGGCGCCCGGCTTCGACAGATCCTCGGCGATCACGGTCGCGGCGATACCGTGCTGCACCTCCAGTTCGCGCTTGAACGCGTCGAGCTTGTCGCGCGAGCGCGCTACCAGCACGAGGTCGCCTTGGTTCTTTGCGTGAATCCGGGCCAGTTCCTGGCCGATGCCGCTGGATGCGCCGGTGATCAGCGCGGTGTTGGATTGCCGGGTCATGAATGCCTCAGTCGGTGGTGCTTCGATTGACGTCATCATAGGACTGCGGATCGCGCCAGGCACTGGCGAGCCGTGCCAATCTGCTATCAAATCGCGTCATCAAGGCGATTCGTTTCGGCGCGGACGAAAGCGCTAAGCCGTCAGAAACGCCCGCTGCAACCGTTGCACGCCATCCGTCAGCTCCTCCGCATTTAAACTGCCAAAACCAAGCCGCAGAGCAGGCAACGAGCGATGCTTCGCGGAAAACTGACCGGCGGCCAAAAACCGGACGCCCTCGCGAGCCGCAGCGTCCTGAAGCGCGGCCATGTCGATGTCCTGCTTGCAAACCGTCCAGAGGGCGAGGCCTCCAATGGGAAGCTCGAAGGAGAGCCATTCGTCGAGATGCGTCGCGAGCAGGCGCGCGAGAAGGTCGCGTCGCTCGGCGTAAATCTTCATCACCTTTTTCGTATGGCTGTGAATGACGCCGCTCGCCAGCAGATCCGAGACCGCCGCCTCCGTCGCAGGGTCGCCTTGCCGGTCGATGATGGTGACTTCCCCCGCCGCGCGGTCGATGAACGGCTGCGGCGCGATCAGGTAGCCAATGCGCAGCGACGGCGTAAGCAGCTTCGACATCGACCCGACGTAGACGACCTTGCCTCTGCGGTCGAAGCTCGCGAGCGGCAGCATCGGCCGATGCGTAAAGTGGAATTCGTGGCTGTAGTCGTCTTCGATGATCGCGAAGTCGAACTGTTCGGCGAGCGCCAGCATCCGCATGCGCCGGGCAGCGGGCAGCAGGACCGTGGTGGGAAACTGGTGATGCGGCGTCACGTAGACAGCGCGCACGCGCTTGCGGTAGCAGAGCTTTTCCAGCTCATCGACCTTCAGGCCGTCTTCGTCCAACCCCACCGTGACGATCTCGGCGCCCGCGGCGCGGAACGCTTCGCGCGCCGGCGGATAGGTCAGCTCCTCGACCACGACGCAATCCCCCGGACGAATCAGCACGCGCGCGGCGACATAGATGCCCATCTGACTGCCGCGCACGATACAGATGTTGTCTTCGTTCGCCGTGATCCCCCGCTCGCTGCTCAGCATGCCGAGAATTTCGCGCCGCAGGCGCAGCGTGCCGCGAGGGTCGCCATAGCCAAGCCGGTTGCGCTGTGACGCCGCGAGCAGCGCCTTGCGCCAGGCCGCCGCCAGTTCGGCCACCGGCACGAGGCGGGTGTCCGGCGCGCCGTCGTCGAACGTGAGATAGCCGTCCTCGCCGTAGAGGCATTGAACGTCCGGGCCGCTGCCCGCCAGCCTCACACCCAGATCGCGTGCGATGCCCGAGTCGGCCGGCTTCACGGCCTCGATGCCTTTTTCCGGCAGCGCCGAGGACACGAACGTGCCGCGCGTCTTTTCCGAGGTCAGCCAGCCTTGCGCGGTGAGTTCTTCATACGCGAGCACCACGGTCTTGCGGTTCACATCCAGCGCCTTTGCCAGTTCCCGGGAGCCCGGCAACGGCGCGCCGGGCGTGAGGCGCCCACGCCGTATCTCCTGAATGATGGCCTGCACGATCTGGCGCGCCACCGGCCCGCCCTCGCGCTGGATCACGATTTTCAGATCCCACGTTCTCAGCATCGTCCGCTCCAACTGGACCCATGGAAATAAAAAAACTGGAGGTTTTATCTGGCCCAGTAGCGACCATACCATCCCCTCATCGAAATGCCTATTTGCCAATTGCGACGTTTTCTACCCACAACACAGGCTGTGCATCGAAAGGGGCTGAACATGAGTCACACGCAACTACGCTCGAACTGCCTAAGCTTTGTCGAGCTTCTGGCTCAAGGCATCGCCTTGATCTCTCCCACGATGACGGCGGCGCTGATCATCCCCGTCATGTATGGCAACACCGGCGAGTGGAGCTGGCTTTCCTACGTGCTCGGCACCGTCATGCTGCTGTTCGTCGCGCTGAACCTGAACCAGTTCGCCAAGCGCTCGACCTCGTCCGGCTCCATGTACAGCTATATCTGCCGAGGCCTCGGACTCACCTCAGGCGGCATTGGCGGGTGGTCGCTGATCTGGGCCTATCTCGGCATCTCGATGGCCGGCATCACCGGCTTTTCGATCTTCGCGGGCAAGCTGCTCGACATGGTCGGTCTCAGCGTGCCCTCGGTCGTGCTGTTCGCGATTTGCGGCGGCGTGGCGTTCTACCTCGCTTACAGGAACGTGCAGCTTTCGGCCATGCTGATGCTGGTGCTCGAGGGCGTTTCGATGCTGCTCATTCTGGTGCTGTCGGTCATCGTGCTCGCCGAACACCATTTCGTCGTCGACACCGCGCAGTTCACGGTCTCGAAGCTTCCCTGGTCCAATGTCGGGCTGGGCGTCGTCGTCGCGATCTTCAGTCTGGTCGGCTTCGAGTGCGCCACGGCGTTCGGCGACGAAGCGCAGAATCCGCTGCGCAACATTCCGCGTGCGGTTATCTGGAGCCTGATCATCTCGGGCGCGTTCTTCGTCTTCGTGACCTACGCGATGATCATCGGCACGCGCGGCTATCACGAGCCGCTGGACCAGATCGATGCACCGTTGAACGTGATGGCCCAGATGGCTCACGTCGGGCTACTGCAAATTCCGCTGTCGGTCGGCGCGATGGTGAGCTTCTTCGCCTTGTGCCTGTCGTGCATCAACGCGGGCTCGCGGGTCATCTTTGCGATGGGCCGCCACGGCATCTTCCACGGCGCGATTGCCGGGACTCACCACAAGAATGCGACGCCGCACGTTGCCGTCGCGATCATGGCGGTCATCGCGTTCGCTGTCCCGACCGTGCTCGTGCTCTGTCATCAAGCGGCGCTCGATATCTTCAACTGGGCCGGCACCATGGCCGCGTTCGGGTTCCTCGTGCCTTACGTGCTCATCACGCTCAGCGCACCGTTCTATCTCCTGCGCCTGGGTGAGCTACGCGGCCGTGACTGGTTCCTGTGCGCCTGCTCGCTGCTGCTTCTGCTCATTCCCGCGGTCGGGTCGGTCTACCCGATCCCCCCTGCGCCGATCAAGTACTTCCCGTACGCCTACCTCGCCTATCTCGCCGCCGGTGCGCTCTGGGTGGGGTCGTTCCACAAGCGCAAGCCGCACGTGTCGATTTCGATCCGCGAGGATCTGGAGCGCATGCATGCGCAGTTTCAACTCGGCGAGCAATGAACATGCGCGCAACCTTGCATTCGAGCCGATGGCTCTCGGACGACGTTCGGGAACTGGTCCTCAAGCCACAGGGTCGCTTTTGCTTCCGGCCCGGCCAGTACGTGGGCATTGGCCGATCCAGCGGCCCGAGCCGCTGCTACTCCATGGCGTGCGCTCCCTCGGCGGACAACCGGATCGCACTGCACGTGCGCCGCTGGCCCGGTGGCGCGTTCTCGGACCGGGTCGTCAGCCGCACGCGTATTGGAGAC
The DNA here is from genome assembly GCF_905220155.1 of Paraburkholderia sp. J7. Lineage (NCBI taxonomy): Bacteria > Pseudomonadati > Pseudomonadota > Betaproteobacteria > Burkholderiales > Burkholderiaceae > Paraburkholderia > Paraburkholderia sp. J7. The sequence goes on from NZ_CAJMYZ010000008.1 coordinate 169,052, forward strand.
GAGTTCGACATCACGGGGCCGCTCGGGGCTTTCGCGTTCCCGGAGGGCGACGGTCCTGTCGTGATGCTGGCCACGGGAACCGGCGTAGCCCCGTTCCTTGCCATGCTCGAAGCGTTCCTGCCGACGAACCCGCGTCGTCGCGTCACGCTCTATTGGGGGGCACGCGCGCAAGGTGACTTCTACGCAACCGACGTGCTCGACGCCTGGCAGGCGACACATGCGGGCTTCCGGTTCGTGCCGGTTTTGTCCGGCAGCCAGGCGGGCTATGTGCAGCACGTGGCGGCAGGCGCCCTGAGCGAGCCCGCGCATACGCATGTGCTCGCCTGCGGCAACCCACGAATGATTGAGGATGCCTACGCAATTTTCGTGGCGGAAGCCACTGTTCCGGTCGCCACGTTTGCCTCGGATGCATTCGAAGCAGCGTCGGACGTGGCGACCATCGCGAACGATCCTAGCGCGCTGGATTCCGTTCGGCTGAGCGTCGACGGCCAGTTCGTTGCTGCCAGGGTCGGCGAGTCGGTCCTGAGCGCGCTCAAGTCTGCCGGGCTGCCCGTCATGTCGGTCTGCGGCGGCAAGGCGTCGTGCGGGACCTGTCTGGTGGAACTCGAACCCGCATGGATCGAGCGCGCCGCCCCGTGCTCCCGAACCGAGCGCAATCTTCTCGCCTGCCTTCCGGAAGCCGGTCCGTCAAGCCGGCTCGGCTGCCAGCTACGCATCACCCCTGAACTCGACGGCCTCGCCATGCGCCTGCCGTCGGTCAACCCCACAAAAAAGGAGTCGTCCGTATGAACGCAGTGCTCGAACAAGTGCAACTCGAACAGGTCGGTGCCGAATTCTCCGAAGCGCCGATGCTCATGGTGCGCGACAAGACGCGCAAGATCATCCACGAGATCGCGGCGCGTTGTCAGCCCGGCATGGTCGAGGAAGATGCGGTGGAAATCGCGAAGGAGATTCTCGCCGCCAACAAGATGCTTCGCGGCTGGCACGATGTCTATGTCCGCTTCGGCTCGAACACGACCAAAACGTTCGGCGCCGATTCCGAGCCGGGCGTCGTGCTCAAGGAAACCGACATCATGTTCGTCGACATCGGCCCCGTATTCGAGAAATGGGAGGGAGACGGCGGCGACACGTTCGTCTTCGGCAACGATGCCGACATGGCGCGCTGCGCCGCAGATGCGCGCAAGCTTTTTCATATCGTGCGCCAAAAGTGGCTCAGCGACGCAAGCACCGGGAAGGTCCTCTATGAGTTCGCCGTCTCGCAAGCGCAGGCGATGGGGTGGGAATTGAATCTCGACCTCTCCGGCCACCGGGTTTCGGACTTTCCCCACGCAGCAACGTACGAAGGCCCGATGGCCGACGTGGATTTTTGCCCGTCGCGACTGCTTTGGGTGCTGGAGATTCACATTCGGCATCCGAAGTTGAACTACGGCGCGTTCTTCGAGGACATGCTGCTCGAAGACTCTTTCTTCGAGTAAGGAACGTCGCCAGTTTGCTCGCCTCATGAGCGCCCGCAGCGGCTGGATGGCTGCGGGCCGTCGCCCCCTGCTTTCATCGATATCTTCGTCCGTATGCCAGTCACTCCAGTCCCGCCGCTTCGCGTAGTCGCAGTGCGACACGTCCACTTCGAAGACCTCGGAACATTCGAGGAGGTGCTTAGGTCTCGGGGCGCTGAGATTCAGTATCTCGATGCGGGTCTTGACGACCTCTCGGCAATCACGCCCGACGGTCCGGATCTGCTCGTCATACTCGGAGGGCCGATCGGCGCTTACGAGGAAGACCGGTATCCGTGGCTCGGCAATCTGAAAGTCGTGCTGGCGGAACGGATTGCCCGAGATCTTCCGACGCTTGGCATCTGCCTCGGCGCGCAGTTGATCGCTGCGTCGGCCGGCGCGAAGGTTTATCCGGGAGGCAAACGCGAACTCGGATGGGGAACCATTTCTATCACGCAGGAAGGGATGGCCTCGCCACTCAGGCATTTGCGTGAAGCGGCATGTCACGTACTCCACTGGCATGGAGACACATTTGACCTGCCAGAAGGCGCGAGGCTGCTCGCATCGAGCCATGTCTATCCTCACCAGGCTTTTTCGATAGGCTCAAACGTGCTTGGCGTGCAGTTTCACCCGGAGGTAAAGGAGCATGGATTCGACCGCTGGCTCATCGGGCACGCAGTCGAGATTGGCATCACGCCGGGACAGAATGTGGCCGATCTCAGACGAGGAACGGCTGGATATGCGACGGCATTAGCTATTCAGGCATCCAGAATGTTCAACGACTGGCTTGATGGACTGAAGTCGCTTCCAACTCCACATTGAATACCGGGGCCTGTCAGCTCGTGAGGCGACGATACGCGCTTAGATGACGAACGAGGCCCTGTGGATCGCCGCGTTTCTCGAGCAGCATCGCCAGATTGTGGTGAGCATCCGCGTACGACGGGTCGAGTTCCAGACAACGTATATAGCTTCGCTCAGCGTCCTCGAAGCGACCCATCTCCTCGAACGCAATCGCGCGATTGAAGTGCAACACGGCATCGTCGGGGAAGTGAGCTAGCGCCTCGTCGAATACGTGCAGCGCATCTTCGCAGCGCGCTTCGCGTTCGCACAGCAGCGCGCCGAGGTCCACGTAGGCAGCATAAAAAGGCTGCGGAGATAACTCGATGGCCTTCTTGTACGCCCTTTCGGCACCGTTCACATCGGATGTCCGCAACTGTTCGCCGAGGTCGTACCACTCGTGGGCCTGGTGCGCGAGATCCTCGTGCGCAGGCGCCGAGTCGAGAAAGACGACATCGCCCTTGATTTGCGCGACTTCGAAATCCAGCAGGAACTGACCTGTCGCAGCGTCCCATTGCGAAGGGCCGGTCCGCACGGCCACATTGTTGCCGACCGCCGATACGCGAATCCCTGTGAGCGGCAACTCGTCGGGCAGTTCGTCTCGCAGCCGCGAGAGCGCCGTGATGATTTTGCGCGTCGGTATGCGGGCGTCGCGCAACTGCAACGCGGTGCGCAGCAGCACGACATCCTGGAACGTAAAGCGGTATGCGTTTCGTGGCCCCCGCGACGGTGTCACGAAGCCCGCAGCAATGAGGCCTGAAACCACGCTGCGCGAGACGCCCAGCATGGCCTGCAACTCACGCATCGAAATCTCGCGCGTGGCGACTTGTGGCGTCACTTGCGTGCCCGGACCTTTGCAGGCGCTTCAGCGGGTGCTTTCGCTGCACGCGCCGGTGGCTTGCGCGTTTTAGGCGCGACAGGCAATTCGGCAACGGGCTCCGCGCTCTTGCTGCGCCTGGGTGCCGGAGCCGCTTTTGCTTTCGCGCCGCCCTTGAGGCTGGCGCGCAAGGCATCCATCAGGTCGATCACCTGGCCGCCGCCGGCCAGTTCTTCGTCAGGCTCGTGAACGACGACCTGCTTGCCTGCAATCTTTTCGTCGATAGCCGCGAGAATGCGCTTCTTCTCTTCATCCTCGTACGCCTTCGGGTCGTAATTGTCTTCGGCGCCCTGCTCGATGATCTGCAGCGCGAGTTTCATCTCGGTATCGGACACTTCGACGCGTTCGACATGCAGGTCCGCCAGCGAGCGCACCTCGTCCGCATAAAGCAGTTGCTGAAAGACGAGTCCATCTTCCTCGGGGCGCACCTGCACGATCCGCGTCCTGCCTTTGGACGCCCATTTCGCCAAAGCGCAGCGTCCGCTTTGTGCGAGCGCCTGCTGCAGCAGGCTGTATGGTTTTCCGCCGCGCTTGTCGGGTGCAATGTAATAGGCCTTGTCGTAGAAGACCGGGTCAATCGCCTCCTCCGGGATGAAGGCCATGATCTCGACAACATGACTCGCAGCGTCCTCCAGCGCCTTTAGCTCATCGCTGGTGAAGACCACGAACCGGTCCTTTTCGAACTCGTAGCCCTTGTTCATGCTCGAGCGCTCGACGACATCGCCCGTCTTCTCGGAGACGTACTGCTGCTTCACGCGCGAGCCGTCGGGCGCGAGCATATGAAAGCGGACATCGGACGAACTCTCGGTCGCGGTGTAGAGCTTCACCGGTATCGAAACGAGCCCGAAGGAGAGCGACAGGGAGGCAATTGAGCGGGCGGGCATGGACTTCTCCTCGCGGCATTGGCACATTCGGCACGGCGCCTGGCGCAAGGCCCGTGCCGCCGCCGGGCAGCGGTCGTTTCATTTTAGGAGCTTTATGGCCGATGCCAATGATTGCGCCGCCGCCCCGTAATCCGCCCACGGGTCCTGCTGCTGGAAGCTGAGGTAATCGCGAGCGGTCTGCACCGTCCACTGCGCGCCGCTTTTCAGGTCGTTCAACTGCTCCCAGGCAACCGGCATCGAGACGCCCATTCCGGCCCGCGCCCGCGCGGAAAACGCCGCGGCGGTCGTCTGCCCCTTGCCGTTGCGCAGGTAATCGACGTAGACCTTGCCGATGCGGTTCGAAGCCCCCGCGGTCGCCGAAAAGCGCTCGGGAATCGTTTTCGCGAGATGCCGCACGAAGGCCTGCGAGAACGATTTGACCGCCTCGTAGCCCAGCCGTGGGGCCAGCGGCACGACGACATGCAGCCCTTTCCCGCCGCTCGTTTTCAGCCAGGCTTCCAGCCCCAGTTCCGAGAGCAGCGTTTGAACCAGGAGCGCGGCTTCCTGAACGCGCCCCCATTTCACGCCCTCGCCGGGGTCCAGGTCGAAGATGACGCGGTCGGGCTTGTCGAGTCGCCGGACCGTCGAATTCCACGTATGAAACTCGACGACATTCATTTGGGCCGCCGACAGCAGGGCGTCGACGGTGTCGACGGTTAGCAGCGGCGGATGATTCGGCCAAAGACTGCGGTCATGAGCCGTCAGGCCGGGCATGTTCGTTCTCTCGGCATGCTTCTGGAAGAACAGCTGTTCCGCAATGCCGTCGGGGGCACGGACCATGGCGAGGGGCCGCGCCTTCAGATGCGGCAGTATCCGCTCCGCGATGCTCGCGTAGTAGCGCACCAGGTCTGCCTTCGTGATGCCGGTCGTCGGGTCGACGACACGTTCCGGATGCGTGATTTTCAGCTTCGGCGAAGGTTCAGGCGCCTGCGTCTTCCCCCCCTCCCGGACCACGCCGCGTGGCGGCTTGTCGATTCGCAGACCTCTGAACGAGGCCTGGCGGATGACGCCATCGGTGGTCCAGTCCGCGAATTCGACTTCCGCGACGAGTTCGGGGCGAACCCAGCGCTCGCTGCCGGCCGAACGCCGGGACCACCGGCGCGACCTGGCGACATCGACATCAAATGGTGCCGCATCGGCTTCGAGCGGCGTCAGCCGCGTCCACAGGTCTTGCGCCGTCCGCGCATTCCAGCCGGTGCCGACGCTTCCGGCGTCGCGAAGCTTGCCGTCTACGTAATAGCCCAGCAGCAGGCTGCCAATCTCGCCGTCCTTGCCGCCACGTGCGGTGAAGCCACAGATGACCAGTTCCTGGCGAAGCCGGGATTTCGCCTTGAGCCACGTTTGTGTGCGCCCCGGTTCATAGGGCGCGTCGCGGCGCTTGAGCATGAGGCCTTCAAGACCCAGACCTGCGGCCGCTTCGAACAGCTGGGCAGGAGGCGCCTCGAAATGCTGGCTGAACCGGATGTGCTCGCCCGCATTTTCAAGGACCTGCGCGAGAAGCGCGCGCCTCGTCCAAAGGGGCACCTTTCTGAGGTCTTTCCCGTCCAGGTACATCAGGTCGAACAGGAAGTAGACGATGTCCTGTCTTGCCGCCCCGTCTATCGCCTCTTGCAGCGCGGCGAAACTCGGAATGCCATTTTTGAGGACTGCGATTTCACCATCCAGCCATGCACTGTTGAGTGGAAGCGCTCCAACCTCTGCAGCAAGCTCGGGAAACTTCGTTGTCCAGTCTAGTCCGCCGCGCGTGATGAGTCGCACCTGCCCTTTGGCGACACGGGACAGCATGCGATAGCCATCGAGTTTAGCTTCGGTTAGCCAGTCTCCGCTCGTGGGCAGCGTTGCCGCCAGGGTCGCGAGTTGCGGCTCGAGTTTGGCCGGCAGCGGCGCGGTCACCCCTGCGGAAAGGTCCACCTGGGGCGCTGCGCCGCGCGCAGGCCTCACCTCCCTCGGCTCGCGTTCTTCAATGAGCCCGAGCGGTTTCGCCGTCACGCTGTCGGGAAGCGCCTTGATGACATCGTATTCCGCCAGCGGTTGTGCCCATGCATCGCGCTTCTTGAACAGCATCCACGGGTCCTGCTTGTCGTCGGGCTTCGAGATCCGAACCAGTTCCCAGAGTCCTGCGAGCTTTTCGCCGTGGAGCCGGAAGACCAGCTTGCCAGCCGTCATGCCCTCCTGCGGATCGCCGACAGGCTCCCATGTGCCGCGGTCCCAGACAATGACGTCACCGGCGCCGTAGTGCCTGGGGGGAATCGTCCCTTCGAAGCGGGAATATTCGACCGGATGGTCCTCCACGTGAATGGCCATGCGCTTTTCCTTCGGGTCGTAACAAGGGCCCTTGGGCACGGCCCACGACAACATCACCCCATCGAGTTCGAGCCGGAAATCGTAATGCAGCCGGCTTGCCCAGTGCTTCTGCACGACAAAGCTCAGATGTCCGTGGTCGACGGACTGACTGGCAGCCGACGGCGCCGGTTCGGGCGTGACACGGAAGTCCCGCTTCTTGCGATAGCGGGAAAGCGGCGGAGACGACGGATCGCGGTCGCGGGTTGGGGCCATGACGATAGTCTAGGAAGAACGCTCGCCTGGTGCGTCGCAAACGCAACGCCCGAAGTGAAACCGCACGCCGCGTTCGTCGGGCGGCGGAACCGGGACGTGAATGCCACGCGTATGCGCTGCATCTGCTGCGCTCATTTAGGCGTCATCTGCTCATTGAGGCGCCTCCCGCGGCGCGATAACGTCTTCCCTCCGCGTCCACCGCACGCCCAGCCTATTCGCAGCTACCTATGTATCGCTACAACGAATTCGACAAAGCCTTCGTGGCGAACCGCGCCGCGCAGTTTCGCGACCAGATCGAACGCTGGCAAAGCGGCCAGCTAAGCGAGGACGCGTTTCGCCCGCTGCGCCTGCAAAACGGCTGGTACGTGCAGCGTCACGCGCCCATGCTGCGTGTCGCCGTACCGTATGGCGAGCTATCGAGCGCGCAGCTTCGCGTGCTCGCGCGGGTTGCCCGCGAATACGATCAGCCCGAAGCCGAGGTCTACCAACGCGCCATGGAGGCCCAGCGCAAGCTTGGCACCGTGCGCCTGCCAACCCACCACGCGCACTTCACGACGCGCACCAACGTTCAGTTCAACTGGATTCCGCTGTCGAAAGCCGCCGATGTGATGGATCTGCTCGCCACGGTCGACATGCACGGCATCCAGACGAGCGGCAACTGCATCCGCAATATTTCATGCGACGAGCGCGCAGGCGTGGCGCCCGACGAGATCGCCGACCCGCGACCCTTCGCCGAAATCATGCGGCAATGGACGACGCTGCATCCCGAGTTCGCATTCCTGCCGCGCAAGTTCAAGATCGCGGTGACGGGCGCCACGGAAGATCGCGCGGCGACCGGCTGGCACGACGTCGGGCTGCGCCTCGTGCACGATGCAAACGGTGAACTGGGCTTTCGCGTCACGGTGGGCGGCGGCATGGGGCGCACGCCGGTCATCGGCATCGTGTTGCGCGAATTCCTGCCGTGGCGGCACATCATGAACTACATCGAGGCGGTCGTTCGCGTGTACAACCAGTTCGGCCGGCGCGACAACAAATACAAGGCGCGCATCAAGATTCTCGCAAAAGCCGAGGGTCAGCGGTTCGTCGACGAAGTCGAGGAGGAGTTCCGGCAGATCGTCGAGCTCGACGGCGGCCCACATACGATCCCTCAACCCGAACTGGACCGCATGCGCGCGTATTTCGTCGTGCCGGAGCAAGCAGCCGCCTGCCGCCCCGCCAACGCCGCCGCTGCCGCCGCACGCGAGGACGCGGCCCGCCAAACGCCGCAGTTCCAGCGCTGGCTCGAGCGCAACGTCGCGCCGCACAAAGACCCCTCGCTGCGCATCGTCACACTCTCGTTCAAGCGCGTCCTGCAGGCGCCAGGAGACGCCTCGGCAGACCAGCTCGAGCGCGTGGCGGATCTCGTGGACCGCTTCTCGGCCGGTGAAGCGCGTGTGACGCACACACAGAACATCGTCCTGCCATGGGTTCATGCCGACGACCTGCTGCCGCTTTGGCGCGCGGCCGTCGACACCCAGCTCGCCAGCGCCAACGTGCATCTGCTCACCGACATGATCGCGTGCCCCGGCGGCGACTTCTGCGCGCTCGCCAACGCGCGCTCGCTGCCGATCGCGCAGAGCATCATGGAGCGCTACCAGGACCTCGACGAACTGAACGACATCGGCGAGATCGATTTGCACATCAGCGGCTGCATCAATTCGTGCGGCCATCATCACAGCGGCCATATCGGCATACTCGGCGTCGACAAGGACGGCGCGGAGTGGTACCAGATTACGCTCGGCGGCGCGGACGGCTCCACGCGCAGCGGCGACGCGCGGCCCGGCAAGGTCATTGGCCCGTCGTTTGCCGCGCACGAGGTGACCGACGCCGTCGAAGCGGTGATCGGCTGCTATCTGGCGCTGCGCGAGCACGGCGGCGAACGCCGCGAGACGTTCATCGAAACCGTGCGCCGGGTCGGGCTCGAACCGTTCAAGGCGGCTGCGGACACCGTTCGCGCAACCGTGGAGGACCCAGCATGAAGACCGTTGCACGCATTCGCCTGCTCGGCGCACACGACAATGCCGCCGATGCAGCCACGCCAGTCGTCGCGTTGCCAAACGACGCGGACCCACTCGCCTATGCCGCCGAAATCGCAGGCGCCGCGCGGGTCGAGCTGCACTTTCCTTCATTCACCGATGGCCGTGCGTATAGCCAGGCTTATCTCGTGCGCCGCCGGCTCGGCTTCAAGGGGGACCTGCGGGCGACGGGCGAAGTGCTCGTCGACCAGGTGCTGCAGATGGAACGCATGGGCTTTTCGAGCGCGGTGCTGTGCACGGACCTCGCCCTCGCAGACGCACAGCGTCAACTCGAACGCTTCCCGGCGTTCTATCAGGGCGATCTCCTTCGCGAAGCGCCGTACCGGGAAGCTTGAACTACGCGTCATGACGTGCAGCAATCCTGTAGAGACGATGTCACTTCATTCAGGATTCCAATGAGATCTAGTGCGATCTGATCGAGCGGCGTGTCCGGTCCGAATATCTTCCGCACACCGCAGGTGAACAGCGATTCGTGATGCGCCTCCGGCACGATGCCGCCAAGCACCACCGGAGCGCCGCAGCCGCGCTCGCGCAACGCGCCGAGCAGCGCGGGCACCAGCGTCGCGTGCGCACCCGCGAGCGTCGAAACCCCAACGATATCGGGCTCGCGTGCGTGCGCCCAGCCAGCCGCCTCGTGTGGCGTCGCAAAGAGCGGCCCCAGGCTGACGTCGAAACCTGCGTCGCCAAGCGCCGCCGCCACGACACGCGCGCCGCGATCATGGCCGTCCTGCCCTAGCTTCACGAGCGCCATGCGCGGCTTGCGTCCATACGCTGCGCGCCAGTGTTCGACAGCATCTTGCGCCTTGCGCCACGCGGCGTCGCGCTCGCGTGCGCCCGACCAGGCGTGAGCCTCGCAAGCGAGCGCGGCGTGCCTGCGTGGCCACACGCGCTCGAGCGCCGCGGTGCATTCGCCAACCGTCGCGCGCGCGCGAATCGCGGTTATCGTCGCGGCGAGCAAATTGCCCTCGCCCGTGCATGCGCATTGCGTCAGCGCATCGAGTGCGGTGGCCACTCGTAGCGCATCGCGGGTCGATTTCATCTGCCGCAAGCGCTCGACCTGCATCGCGCGCACCATGCGGGCGTCGACTTCGAGCCGCTCGCTCCCGGTGGCGTGCGCCTCGCGGCTATGATTCACGCCGACCACCACGCGCTCGCCCGAGTCCATCTGCGCCTGCATGCGAGCCGCGCCGCGATGCAAACGCGCCTGTACCCAGCCCGATTCGATGGCGGCGATTACGCCGCCTTGACTATCGATTTCGGCGAGCAGCGCTTTCACGGCTTCCACCGTGCGCGCCGTGAGTGATTCGATCAAATACGAGCCACCCCATGGATCCACCACGTCGCACAGGCCCATTTCGTGCTGCAAGATCGCTTGCGTGTCGCGCGCGAGCGTAGCAGCCGCCTCGCCCGGAAGCGAAAGCGCTTCGTCCCACGCGTTCGTGTGCAGCGACTGCGTGCCGCCGAACATGGCTGCCATGGCCTCCACGGTCGTACGCACGACGTTGTTCTGCGCACGCTGCGCGTGCAGGCTCGACCCGGCGGTCTGGCAATGCATGCGCAGTTGCATCGCGCGCGGCAAGTGCACGCCGAGTGCCTGCGTGAATTCGGCCCACAACACCCGCGCCGCGCGCAGCTTGGCGATTTCGCCAAAAAAGTCTCGCCCCACAGCGAAAAAAAAGCTCAGCTGCGCGCATACGCTTTCTGCATCGGCCCCTTGTTCGACCAGCCGCCGGACGTATTCGCGCGCGTTGGCGAGCGTGAGCGCAAGTTCGAGCACGCCATCCGCGCCCGCTTCGTGCAGGTGATACCCGGAAATCGACATCGCGTTGAAATGAGGCAAATGCGCGAGCAGGTAGTGCACCACGTCGGTCGCAATCCGCAACGAGGGCTCGGGCGCAAAGATATACGCGTTGCGCGCCATGAACTCCTTGAGAATGTCGTTCTGGATCGTGCCGCGCAGTTGCGCCACGTCGAAGCCCGACTCCTCGGCCGCGACAATGAAAGCGGCGAGCACGGGCAGCACCGCCCCGCTCATCGTCATCGATACGGAGACTTCGTCGAGCGCCACGCCATCGAAGAGCCGCTTCATGTCCTCGACGGCGTCGATCGCAACGCCCGCCATGCCCACCTCGGCGGCTGCGCGCTCATGGTCCGAGTCGTAGCCGCGATGCGTGGGCAAATCAAACGCGACTGACAAACCCTTCGCGCCACTTTCGAGCGCCGCCCGGTACGCGAGATTCGAGGTGGCGGCGTCGGCGTAGCCCGCGTACTGGCGAATAGTCCATGGGCGCTGCGTGTACATCGTCGCGTGTATGCCGCGCTGGAACGGATACTCGCCAGGACGCGCGTCGAGCCACGGCACGTCGGCGAGATCGGTCTGCGTATAAAGCGCCTTGCGCGGCGCCATAGGGGCTTCATTCATGCGACCACCGTTTATGTGTGACGACGTCGGCAATGCGCACGCCATCCGCCGCGCGCGAAATGGCGCACCAGTGCGAGAGCCCGTCGTGGCCCGCATGGCGCGCGCCGAACGACAGCGTGAGCCGGTCGCCGACATTCGCGTTGCCATAGAACGCCATGTCGCGCTCGACGAGCGTGGGCGGCGCGGAATGCTGCGCGGACCGCCAATGCCACTCGGCGCGCTCGACCATCGACTGGAAGCTCGCGAAATACAGCAGATGCGCGCCGTTGAAATCGAGCGAGGGACAAGGCAGATAGTCGACCCCATGTTCGACTGCATGCGCCGCGCGATCGAGACGGCCATGCCGCGTCCAGTCGCCCGAGCGCAGCCGCTTTGCTTGCGCGATCAGTTCATGCGCGGCGGCGGGCGTCGCCGGCGCGGGCGCACCGGCGAACATCGCTTTGCATACCGAACGGTTGTCGCCGGCCTGCTCGCGCCGCACGAACGTAGACATCATCTCGACTTTCGCAATCGCGCTCTCGGTGGTGAAAACGCGAAACTGGCCGAAGTGGCGCGCGCCCGCAATTCGTTTCACATCCGCTTCGATCGCGAAGCGCTGGTTCTCGCTCACGTCTTCGAGGCGCGCTTCGCACACGCGAATTGCCGTGAAGGCCGCATACGATTTGCGGCCTTCGTCGTCGTAGAAGTCCGGCGTGTTCAGTTGCGCCTGTGCCGCCAGCGCGTTCCAGTGCAGTTGCCCGCATGTGCGCAGGAGCCACTGCTCGGAGAGCCCTGCGAACGCCAGCTCCGGCATGCCCGCGACGTAGTGCGTGCGGGTTTGCGCGGGCACACGCTCGCTGTCACGCCGCGCGCGCATCGAGCCTCGCAGGCGCTGAAATGCAGTCGGCCAGATACGCGGCGTCGCGCGCGATGCCCGAGAAGCGCCCCGAGCCCCATGTATGCAGCCACGGCAGGCCCAGAAAATAGAGCCCCTCCTGCACCGTCACGCCGCGCGCGTGGCCCGGATAGCCGCGCCCATTGAAGACCGGCAGATCGATCCAGCCGAAGTCGGGCTGAAAACCGATGCACCAGATAATGCTGCCGATGCCGCTCGCGGCGAGATCGAGCGACGTGCGCTCCTGCTGCGGCGTCCAGACCGGACGATACGGTTCGCCCGGCGGCGCGTCGATACCGTTCTGTGCGATGAAGCGATCGATCGATGTGTTGATGCGATTGTACGTGTCGTCGGCGCTGTCGAGATTGGCGCGCAGATTCCCTTTGAAGCGCAACTTGCCGTCGGCAAAATCCTCGAGCACGCCGTACAGTTCCATGCCTTCGCTCGCGAACCTGCGCAGATCGATATCGCGCCCGCCGTCGCGGCCCGTGACGTAGTGATTCGTGTTGTCACGCACGCCTTCGCGTAGCGGATGGTCTTCGACTGGCATGTCGTAGTACTTCATATCGGCGAGCCAGTCGACCACGTCGCGGCCGCGATAAAAGCGTGCGCAGCGCGGCGCTTCGCCGACGGCGAGCACGACCTTGCGCCCCGCGAGATGCAGGTCTTCGGCGATCTGCGCGCCCGATTGACCCGAACCGACCACGAGCACCGCGCCCTCGGGCAACGCCGCCGGATTGCGATACTCCGACGATTGCATCTGCACGATCGAAGCGGGAAGCCGCTCGGCCATGCGCGGCACGATCGGCGTGTGATAGCCGCCCGAGGCGATCACGACCTGGTCCGCGCTCAACGACCCCTCGCTGGTCTGCACGAGAAAGCCGCCGTTGGGCCGCTTCGACACGCGCGTGACGGCCACGCCTTCGCGCACAGGGGCATCGACATGGCGTATGAAGCCGTCGAGCCACGCGATGATTTCGTTCTTCTTCATGAAGCCGTGCGGTTCGTCGCCGCGATACGGATAGCCCGGCAGCGCGCATTGCCAGTTCGGCGTGACAAGCGAGAACGCGTCCCAGCGCTGTTCGCGCCACGTATGCGTGACGGTGCGCTTTTCGAGCACGACATGATCGATGCCGCGTTGCTTGAGGTAGTAGCTCATCGACAGGCCGGCCTGGCCGCCGCCGATGACCGCCACGCTGAAATGCGCTTCGGGAACCGGCGGGTTGGCCGCGTTCGTCTGGGTGGACATGCGAATCTCCTTGATAGGTTCAGTCGACGCTCACGACGGTCACCTGCGCCGCCGGTTGCGAACGGAATGGCTGTGCAGCGAGTTCGATCGCTGTCCACTGGTCCTGCGCCGACGAACACGCGTAGCCGAACTTCTCGCGCACACGCTCGGACGCCGCGCACAGCGCGTCGTGCGCCCTGGCGAGAAAAAGCTCGAGCGGGTAGACGCCGGGTTGCAGATGCTCGCGCACGATGGTCGAGGGGGAATAACAGCGCGCTTCGTGGCCGTCGGGCCAGCGCACCACGAAATGGGTAACAGGCATGGTTGCTCTCCGGGAGGGGCGCTCAGGTAGACGTGCAAACGGTTGGCTGCTCGAACGCGCGCGTCGCGCGCCGGTCGGCGGGCACGATGAACGGCTGCGCGTCGAGACGCCAGACGCTGCGCGTTGCGCCGCCGAGTTGCAGGTCGATGGACGGGTCGCCGTGAATTTCGCCGATCTGCGCACATGCGATGTCGCGCGCCTGAAAACGCGCGATGACCGCATCGACATGCTCGTCCCGTACGCTCAGCAAATAGCCGAAGCTCGGGAAAATCTCGAGCCAGCGCGCGAGCGGCACGTCCGCAGGCTTGGGCAATCGATCGAGATCGATGCGCACGCCCACACGCGAGCACTCGGCCAGCATCATCGCGGTTCCCGCGATGCCCGCCATGCTGATGTCCTTCGCAGCCGCGCAGAGCCCGCTTTCGGCAAGTTCCGCGAGCACCGCCAGGTCACCGCGCAGACGGTGTGCGGGCGCTTCGGTCGCGGCGTTCCAGTACGGATACGGCTCCACGAACGCGCCGCGCAGGTCCACGGCCATGAGCAGCTTCTCGCCGGCCCGTGCCGCAAAGCTCGAAAGCAGATGCTTCGCACGACCTACGATTGCCACCGCGAGTTGCGTGCGCTCGCTGCGCGCGTTGCTATGGCCGCCCACGATCGGCACGCCCAGTTGCCGCGACGCCGCCGCCATGCCTTCGAGCACCGGCGCGGCGGGTTCCAGGCCATCGCTCCAGATCACATCGACGACAGCAGTCGGCCGGCCGCCCATCGCGCACACGTCGCTCACGTTCACGAGCACCGAGCAGTAGCCCGCGAACCACGGCATCGCCTCGATCAGGTCGCTCACCATGCCTTCGGCGGCGAAGAGCAGATACCCGTCGCCGTCGGGTATCGCGGCGCAGTCGTCGCCTGCGGCCATCATCGCGGAGTCTGCGTTGCCCTTGCTACCTGCGTCGAGCACGGCCAGCACAGGCGCGATATCGGACTTGTGCGCAACGCCGCGGCTCGCGCGCAGTTTTGCCAAGATTTCGTCGAGCGTCATGCCGCCCTCCGCTGATCGACGACGAAGCCGTCGAAAGGCGTGGCGCAGGGCGGATAGTGTGCGAGATCGGCACGCATGACGTGATGCGCGCGCCCGAAGACCATCGCCTCTTCGACCGTGTGCCAGTGCAGCCGGCGAAAGAGCGGCGCATTCTGCGCCTGAACGTGCGCGAGGAACGTCTCGCAGCCGAATGCATGCGCGCTGCTCACAGCAAGGCGGATCAAGGTCGCGCCAATGCGGCCGTGACGCCGGTATGGCGCGCTGACCGCGAGGCGCGAGCCGTACCATGCCGCTTCCGTCGCGTGATCGCGATGAATCCGGACGGTGCCGACCACCTGCGGCGACTCGCCGTGCGGATTGACAACGGCCACGAGCAGTTGCGCGTGTGCGTCGATCTCATCACGATCGTCGTGCGCGAAGATGCCCTGCTCCTCGCAGAACACGGCGCGGCGAATGGCAAATGCGGCTTCGCGCTCCCACGCGTAGCGCGCCCAGCGCACGACCATGAGTTCGTCCCCGGCACCAGGATGCATCGCGTTCATGCCGCCACCTTTTCGAATGAAGAGAGCGAAGAACACGCGCCACATTTTCCGCAGCCTGCCTTGATATCGGCCGCGCGCAAGCCCGCCTCGCGCACCATCGCGCCGAGTGGCGCGAGTATCGAGCGCATGAATTCCGGTGTGGGCGGCGCATGATCTTCGAGCGGCGTGCCGGAGATGGGCACGAACGGCACGACGAACGGATACACGCCGATCTGCAGCAGTTGCTGCGCCATTTCGAGCACACGCTCAGGCGAATCGCCGAGGCCAGCGAGAATATAGGTGCTCACCTGGCCGCGCCCGAACACCTCGACCGCCGCTTCGAACGCCGACATGTAGCGGCTCACCGGCACCGCCGCCTTGCCTGGCATGATGCGCGCGCGCTCGGCCTCCCCCAGCACTTCCAGATGCATGCCGAGCGTATCGATGCCCACCTCGCGCATGCGCGCGAACCACGCATCGTCGTCGGGCGGCTCGCATTGCGCCTGAATGGGCAGGTCGACTGCGTGCCGGATCGCACGCGCGCTGTCGCACAAAATGGCCGCGCCGCGATCGGGCGTGGGCGGCGTGCCGGTCGTGAGCACCATGTGCTTCACGTTGTCGAGCAGCACGGCCGCGCGCGCCACTTCGGCCAATTGTTGCGGCGTCTTGTGCGCGACCGTGCGCCCCGCGGCGAGCGACTGGCCAATCGCGCAGAACTTGCACGCCTTCTTGCGGCTTTCGTAGCGAATGCAGGTTTGCAGCACCGTGGTGGCAAGCACATCCGTGCCGTGCAGCGTGGCGATGTGCGAATACGGCACGCCGTCGAGCGTTTGCAGCTTGTAAAAGCGCGGCTGCTTTGCGAACGCGATCTGCGCGATCGGAATGCTGCCGCGCGTGAGCACGCTCACGCCATTGGCGTCGGGCGTATTCGCGACGAACGCGGACTGATGCGCGCTGTGCGTATGCACGGGCACCATCAGCGTGACGCCGTCGATGACCACGGCCTTGTGATCGGACGGCCCCGCGCCGCCACGCCTCGACAGCCCCTCGTGATCGGGCGCGGCAAGGCGCAGGCCGCTCGACTGCAGCTCAGTCAAGAGTTGCAGGCTCGATTCCGGGAAATTGACGCTGGCATTCATCGTGGGAACTCCATGAAGCGGTGACGGGCGTGTCGTCGAAAGAGAAAACCGGCGTGGCGGGCCGCTCGTTGATCGCGAGACTCAGCAGTTCGGGCCGCGCGTAGTGGCCAACCGAATCCATCATCCGTTTGCGCTTGGTGATGAGCGCCATGTCGAGATCGGCGATCACCATGCCCTCGCCTTCGCGCAGCGGCGCGGCCAGATGCTGACCTTCGGGCGAGACGATCGCCGCGTTGCAGCCGCCGCGCAGCGCCTTTTGCAGCTTCGGGTCGCTCGTGACGGAGGCGATCTGCGCGTCGGTCAGCCATCCCGTTGCGTTCACAACAAAACAGCCCGATTCGAGCGCGTGATGACGGATCGTCACTTCGATCTGTTCGGCGAAGATCGGCCCGACGAGCGAACCCGGAAACTGGCTGCAATGAATTTCTTCGTGCTGCGTCATCAGCGCGTAGCGCGCGAGCGGGTTGTAGTGCTCCCAGCAAGCGAGCGCGCCCACGCGGCCCACGGCCGTGTGCGCGACCTTCAGCCCGGCTGCGTCGCCCTGCCCCCAGATCATGCGTTCATGGAACGTGGGCGTGAGCTTGCGCCGCTTCACCTTGATCTGGCCGTCCGTATCGAAGATCAACTGTGTGTTGTAGAGGCTGCCGTGATCGCGCTCGTTCACGCCGAGCACGATCACCATGCCGTGCTCGCGCGCGAGCGCGCCAATGGTTTCCGTCACGGGGCCGGGTATCGTCACCGCCTGCTCGTACAGCCGCAAATGTTCCGCGCCCGACTGCACCGGCGGCAGCACGAACGAAAAGTACGGGTAGTACGGCAGAAACGTTTCGGGAAACACGGCTAGCTGCACGCCCTCGCGCGCGGCGCTGACAATCGCGTCGCCAACACGCGAGAGCGTGCCCGTGCACGATTCGAGATCCGGCGCGATCTGCACGGCGGCGGCGCGAACGATGCGCTTCGTGGATGTGGTCGACATGGCGATACCCGTGCGAACTCAAACCGTCCAGGTGTCGATCACGAGCGCGTTCGACTTGCGATGCAGCAGCTTCAGGTCGAGCACGTCGAGCGGATTGATGGCCCGCACGCCTTCGATCAGCGCGGCTTCGGTCTGGCCGTAAAGCGCTTGCAGCGCGAAGCGGCACGCGTAGACCTTGCCGCCTTCGGCCATGAACTTCATCAGCTGGTTGTTGAAGTTCAGATGGCCCGGAAAGGCTTCGGCCCCGAGCGTCGGGAAGCCGCGCTGCACGCCGAGCATCACGCCCGGGCCGTAGAGCAAGATCGACGTTTCAAAGCCTTTGCGCTGCAGGCGTGTGGCCTGGAGCATGTTGACGAAGCCGATGGAACCTTCGAACGCGACGGTATGGAACGTGACGAGCGCTTTCTCGCCGCGTTCTGCCTTGACGTCCTCGAAGACCTTCTCTTCGTAGTCGACGAGGTAGTCACCGGTCTTGTGGGCGGGCGTGGTGATGGCGGGCATTGCGTGACTCCGTTCAATGATTGGGGACTGGGGCCGACCGGTGGCCGGCGTCTCTCATTTCGCAACGGATATGCCATCAAGTGGCACGCGCCATGCAATCAATTGCCAATCAATGCCGCGTGCCGCGAATGATCCAGGTGATTTTTTCTCGCGAAGCACGAGCGAGGCGTGCGTGGACGATGTGGCCCGTCATCCGCGCAGCGCCGGGTTCGCCCCGGCACTGGGCAACACGCATGCGATTCAGGTGCATGCATGCATCATTTCGGATCATTCGATGCGATCACCTGCGATCAATTGTTTTATTTTTCACCACGCATTCTCACTAGAATGAATCAGCTCATTGTCGAAGGCGCTTTCGCGCAACGCCCCATGTCGAACGTCACCGCCCACTGGCTCAAACGGCTTGCCGAAAGCGACAAGCCCGTTTATCAGACCATTCCCGATCTCATCGAAGAAGACGTCGCGAGCGGCCGCCTGCGGCCGCGCGACCGGCTGCCGGCGCTGCGCGATCTCTCCGACGCGCTCAAGATCAACTACACCACGCTCGCGCGCGGCTATGCCGAAGCGCGCAAACGGGGCTTGATCGATTCGCGCGCGGGCAGCGGTTCATACGTGCGCGGAAGGCCGCCCGCGGTCCCGCTTCGCGCAGGTACCGCGCTGGAAATGACCATGAACATGCCGCCCGAGCCGGCGGAATTGACTGCGCTGCTCGCGGAATCGGCGGCGCAGATCATCGGCACGGCCGACCCGTGGTCCATGCTGCGTTATCAGGATTTTGGCGGCTCGCAGTACGAGCGCAGCATGGCGAGCCAGTGGCTGCGTCATACGCTGCCTTCGCATCGCACAGACGCGCTGCTGGTCTGCCCCGGCATACACAACGCGCTCGTCGCTTTGCTACTCAGGCTCGTCAAGCCCGGCGAAGCGATCTGTACCGATTGCCTCGCGTATCCCGGTTTGAAGGTGATCGCGAATCAGCTTGGCATGCCGCTCGCGCCGTTGCCGCGCGACGACGAAGGCCTCAACGCCACAGCGTTCGAAGCGCTCTGCAAGACGCGCAAGCCCGGCGTGCTCTACTGCAATCCCACGCTGCAGAATCCGACCACGCGCACGCTCTCGCAAACCCGCCGCGAGCATATTGCCGATATCGCGCTTCGCTACAACGTGCCCATCATCGAGGACGACGCCTACGGCATGCTTTGCGAAACCCCGCCCGTCGCGCTCGCCACGCTCGCGCCCGAACTCACCTACTACGTGACGGGCATGTCCAAGTGCTTCGGCGCGGGTTTGCGCGTGGCCTTTGTCGTCGCGCCGGGCGCGCGTCATGCGGAGCGGCTTTCCGGCGCGCTGCGCGCGACCACCGTGATGGCGAGTCCGTATATGTCGAATCTCGCAGCGCGCTGGATCGAGAACGGCGTTGCACAGCAGATGCTAGGGGCCATTCGCAATGAGTGCGCGGTACGCCAGCATATTGCGGCACAGGTCTTTGCCGCGCGCGAAATCGAAGCGTCCAGCGACTGCTTTCATCTTTGGCTCACGGTGCCTTCGGAAACGGGCTGGAGCGCGTCAGAACTCGCATCGCATCTGCGCACGAAGCAGATTGGCGTGGTCTCCGGCGCCGCATTCAGTACCGATGGCAATCCGCCCAATGCCGTGCGCATCTGCCTGGGCGGGCCAGGCGATGCAAGCGCGATGGAAGAGTCGCTGCACCTCGTGGCGGACATGCTCGATCATCCCGACCATCTGCATTCGCCCATGCTTTGAAGCGAGGCTTGCCCGTGAGGGGCCAGTGCAGAAAGGCAATGCTTGCCTTCCCGGCAAACGGTTACTCCTGATTGCCTGAATGAACAAGGACATGAAGATGAATATTCGTGAAGCGCAACCAGGCGACCTCAATTCGATCAGAAGACTGCTTGAGGAGAACCAACTGCCGATCGAAGACGTGACTGATGCGCTCCTGGACGATTTTCTCGTGGCGGTTGGTCCGGATCTCGTGGGCGTGGTAGGACTTGAGCGATTTGAGAGCCATGCGTTGCTGCGGTCGCTCGTTGTTGCCCGCGACGATCGCTCTCGCGGACTCGGCCAGGAACTGATCAAGAAAATGGAAAGGACGGCAAGAGCCAAAGGTGTCGCATCGCTGTGGCTTTTGACAACCACGGCGAAGGTTTTCTTTCAGAATGCGGGATATACGACAGTTCCCCGAGATGAGACTCCGGCAGTGGTGCAAGGCAGCAGGGAGTTTGCAGAGCTCTGTCCGGCGAGTGCCGTTTGCATGTGCAAGCACCTCTGACGAATACTGCGACTGCTCCAGGAAGTCAGGCCAAAAATGGCCGTGCCATACGCCTCAAAATGCTCCGCTTGCGCAATGGTCTTGTTGGGTGGGCTCCGGCAGCTGAAAGCTCAAGAATCTGCAGAACCCTCGTCTCTTCTGCCCGACTGCTTGACTGGTCGTCGCCATCTCAACTTGCGCTGCTCTATCAGCATCTTCCAGTCGAGTTTCATGAACGCGTAAACCGACGCCAGCAGTGCCAGTTGCGAAAGCGCGAAGCCGATTCCAAGATACTGCCCGTCGAGCAGGGCCTCAGGATCGACGACCTCCGATGCAAACCGCCCGAGACGAGCCCAGATCACGTAGCTCACCGTGCGCCCTGCGAAAAACGCTGCGCCGATAAACCTGAGCGGCAAGCCCGACAGCCCGTAAGCGATGAACAGATAGTTGGACGGAAACGGGCTAAGCGCATAGAGCACAAAGGCTCCGGCCGTCTTCTTCTTATGCTTCTTGAGCCATGCGCTGACCACGTCAATGTTTTGTCGATCCGCCTCGCGAATCCAGCGCCTTCTTACCAGTGAACGAGAGAAGCCGGCCAGCGCGAGTCGACCGAGCGTCGCCGCACTGGCCGCTACAAGGGCAAAGAGCAGCGGGCTGCCCTCGCGAACATTGAAGCCGACCCACGACATGGCCATCCAGGTTGGCGGCGCAAACGCCGGCATGAGATTGATGAGCAACACAATCAGAAACAGGATCGCGAGGGTCTTCACGCCGCTCCTCCATGAGCGCACTTGCGCACGCTTCGGGCTTCGGCAACTTCGCCGGGGCCGAACTCCGTTTGCGGTTGCGACAGTCTCCGACGTGCGCCGCCGACCGGCGAAATGCGTCCTGCCGCGGGATCAACCGGCCGATTCCGGTACGAGTAGCAGCGGCACCGCGCTCAAGCGCACCTCCCGTTCCGCGACGCTGCCGAGCAGCCAGCGCGTGAGACCGCGGCGCCCGTGCGTTCCCAGTACCACGAGCTGCGCCTTCCAGTGCCGCGCCTCCCGGTCGATCGTGTGAGGCACGTCATCATACGTATTCCTCGTCTTGATGAGCGCCGTCTCCACCACCCATTCCTTTTGCTGGCCGTGCGCGGCAAGCTCGTCTGCGGCCGCCTTGACGGCAATATGCCCGCTCTCGGTCAGCACGGTTTCGAGTTGTCTTTCGAAGGGCCCTGTCCCGGATGCGAGTAGCCGGTCAACAACGTAAATGACGCGGCAATCCGCCCGCGGCGCGACCAACCGGGCACCCACACGCAAAGCGGCCACGGACGCGGCGCTCCCGTCGGTCGCAAAAAGAACCCGGGACGGCAATGCGTCCGACCCGGCCTCATGGCCGACCGGCACGATCAGGACTGGCCATTGAAGCAGCCGGGCAAGCGGTGCGGAAACCTCGCCCTCCACCCAGCGCAACAGCGCCCGGTGATGCCGCGTGCCGAGGACAACAAGGTCGGGGGACCATTGCGACATCGCTTCGGCGAGAGCGTGTACGAGGTCTCCCCCTTCCTTGCACAGGTCGATCAGTTGCGTCTCCAGCTGAGATCCGCAGCCATCCAGCGCGGATCGTGCCGCCTCAATCGCCTCCCCGGCATCACGCCGTAGCTCCTCTCGCGCAGCCTCGAGCCGCGACCCAACCCACGCTCCGAGTGGCACGAGCGTGCGCGGATTCTCGGCGACGGACACGATGCACAACGTTGTGCCGGGATGCAGGAGCCGCCTCAGATACCCGATTGCCGCGGCCGAGGCCGGGGTGGAATCGACGGCGACCATGATCCTCGCGAAGGGCACGGAAGCATTCGTGGCAGATTGCTGGGTCATTTCGCACCTCGCGGTCAATGACGAAATATCATCCCCTACGGTACTTGGGGTAACGCGCTGACGTTTGATGCAGATCATCCTGCTTTGCGCTTGAACGATCAAGGTGCGCCGTAGTAATAGGGCACGGAGAATCCGTTTCGCAGGCTGCCCCCCCATGGCAGAAGCTATTCGTCTGCAGTGCCCCCTGGCTTGCAAGCGGCGAGGCGGTGCTCAGCCTTCCTCGCCTACGAACAAACGGTTGACAACGGTTGACCACAGAGCGCTACGGATTCTCGGCTCGTGACGGTTGAGCGGCGGCCCCGGACGACTTGCGTACTTTGGCGACCTGCTCGGCTGTTACTGGCGAAGCATGATTTCCCCAGCTCGCACGGACGAACGTCAGTACATCTGCGACGTCACGGTCCGTCAGTCGCGCGTCGAATCCGGGCATGGCGTAGTGCGTCGGACCTGCCTTGGTCCACGGCATCTCTCCGCCTTGCAGCACGATGTGGATCAGCGAGGTCGGATCGTCCGTGTTCACGACCGTCGACAGTGCCAACGTCGGGAACGTGCTCTCGTAGCCGCTGCCGCTCGTACGGTGGCACGCCGCGCAGTTGTCGACGAATGTCAGCGCACCGTTGCTGCGGTCAGTGCCGGCGCGCAACGCGTTGGCCGAGGCAGGATCGGCCGCGAGTGTGCTACCCGATGTGTTGGCCGGCGCGAGCGTTTTGAGGTACGCGGCGATCGCAGCAAGGTCCTGATCACTCATATGCTGCGTGCTGTTCTGCACGACTTCCGCCATCCCGCCGAACGCGGCCGAATGCGCCGTGCGTCCGCTCTTCAGGAACGCGACGATGTCAGCTTCGCTCCAGTTCCCAAGGCCGTCCTTGCGGTCGCCACGCAGATTCTTCGCGAGATAGCCGTCGACCACGCCGCCCGACAGGAACAGGCTGCCGTCGTCGGTCAGCGACTTCTCCTCCAGGCCATACCCTCTGGGCGTGTGGCACGCGCTGCAGTGCGCGAGGCCTTCCACGAGATAGCGGCCACGCGCAACCGGGTTGTTCGGCAGCGGGCTGTCGTCGCTCGCGACTTCCGGTGCAAATGCCCCGCGCCAGAAGCGCAACGGCCAGCGCATCGAGAGCGGCCACGGAATGTCGGACGCGCGATTGCCCTGCGAGACCGGCTCGACCCCATGCATGAAATACGCGTACAGCGCTTTCACATCCGAAGGTTTGATCTTTGCATACGAGACGTACGGCATGGCTGGGTACAGCGTCGAACCATCCTTCGCGACACCGTGGCGCACGGCGCGATCGAAGTCGTCGAGCGTGTAGGTGCCGATGCCGGTAGCCTTGTCGGGCGTGATGTTGGTCGAGTAGATCGTGCCGATCGGCGATGCGATGCCAAGACCGCCCGCGAACGGCTTGCCGCCCTTCGCCCTGTGGCAGGCAATACAGTCGCCTGCGGCTGCGAGGTAGCGGCCCTTCTGGATCAGCTGTGCGTCGGCAGCGGTTGGCGCGGCTGCAGCCACGGCCTGCGCGGATACACCGGCACTCGCTGCAGTCGTCATAAAAGCAACCGTACAGGCCATGGCAAACGTAATCTTTTTCATGATGTTTGCCCGCTCCTTATGCCTGCACCAGCGCAGCCGGGTTCTTCAGATACTGCTCGCGAATCGCCTTGGCCGAGTGATACGAGAGTGCCGCGACAATGCCCGTCGGGTTATAGCCCATGTTCTGCGGGAACGCCGAGGCGCCCATCACGAACACGTTGGGCACGTCCCAGCTTTGCAGATACTTGTTGACGACGCTCGTCGCGGGCGATGCGCCCATCACAGCGCCGCCCGTGGTATGCGTCGACTGGTACACGCGCGTGTCGTAGTGCTGGCCTTTCTTGCGGATCGCGCGGAAATACTTCTCGGGATTCATCGCCTTTGCGACTTCTTCCATGCGCGTGCCGACGTAGTCGAGCATCGCGTACTCGTTGTCGTGCCAGTCGAACGTCATGCGCAGCAGCGGCAAACCGTACGCATCGCGATAGGTCGGATCAAGGTCGAGGTAGGCATCGCGATACGGCATCACGGAACCCGAAATGCCGATCGTCATGTAACGCTGGTACGCATCCGAAATGCCGGCTTTCCATCCGCTGCCCCAGGTCGGCGTGCCGGGTACGGTCGCGGCCTGCTTGATCGGACGGCCACCCGTTCGAATGTGACGCACGCTCGCGCCGCCGAGAAAGCCGAGTGGACCATGGTCGAACTGATCGCCGTTGAGATCGTCCATGCCCACGCCGCCTGCGCCACTGCCGATGAAAGGATTGAGCTGCGTACCCTTCGGCAGAAGCACGTTGATGCCGCCGTTCATCTGATACGCGTAGTTGCGCCCCACCACGCCTTCACCCGTTTTCGGGTCGTACGGCTTGCCGATGCCCGAGAGCAGCAACAGACGCACGTTGTGCATCTGGAACGCGGCGACGATGACCATATCCGCGGGCTGTTCGACTTCGCGACCTTGCGCGTCGATGTAGGTGACGCCGGTCGCGCGCTTCTTGTCCGGCGAAAGCATGACCTTCGTGACGTACGATTTGGTGCGCAGTTCGAAATTGGGCTTCTTGAGCAGCACTGGCAAAATAGTGGTCTGTGGCGACGCCTTCGAGTACATGTAGCAGCCGAAGTCTTCGCAGAAGCCGCAGAAGTTGCACGGGCCAAGCCGCACGCCGTACGGGTTCGTATACGGCGCCGACGCGTTCGCCGCAGGCGCATCGTATGGATGAAAACCCACTTCGCGCGCGGCCTTTTCAAAGAGCGTGGCGCCGAGGCCGTTCTTTAGCGGCGGAGTTGGAAACTCGCTGCTGCGACGCCCTTCGAGCGGGTTTCCGCCCGCCTGGATCTGACCGTTGAGATTGCCCGCCTTTCCAGACGTGCCGAACACTTTCTCCGCGAAATCGAAGAACGGCTCCATCTCGTCATAGGTGACGCCGAAGTCCTGAACCTGCATGCCTTCGGGAATGAACTTCTTGCCGTAGCGCTCTTCATAGCGCGTGCGCAACTCCAGTTCTTCGGGCAGCATCCGGTAGTGCATGCCGTTCCAGTGAAAACCGGCGCCGCCCACGCCATTGCCAAGCAAAAACGACGCGTGTTGACGGTACGGCACCGCGAGATCGTCAACGCCGTGCCGGATAGTCACGGTTTCGGTCGACAGATCCTGGAAAAGCGCGCCGCGCACGCCATATTTGAGTTCGTCGACAACTTTTGGATAGTTCGCATCAGTCGGCGTGTCGCGCATCGCGCCGCGTTCGAGCGCGACTACGTTCAAACCCGCATCGGTCAGTTCTTGCGCGAGAATCGCGCCGGTCCAGCCAAAACCTGCGATGACACAATCGACCTTGTTCTTCTTGATCGCCACTGCTTACCCCCGCCTGCCATTGATCGACACCGGACCGTACGGGTACTTCACGCCCGGTTGATCGATCCAGTCCATGAAGTCCGCGCGCGCGCCCGGAAAGCCGACCATCTTCCAGCCGGCCATGTCCTTGTTGCCGCCGTAGATCGGATCGGCAAGGAAGCCTTCCTTGGTGTTGCCCAGCAGGAACGAGAAGAAGGTGCGCGAGGGCACGGTTTCGAACGCGAGCTTGCCGTGCTCCATGTCGTGCAGCACCGCTTCCTGCGCCGCCACGTCGAGTTCGGCGAAGGTCTTGCCACCATGGGTCCTGGCGCAGTACGCATCGCAGGCCTGGATGCCGTGACGGTAGACGTCACGCGGCGCGAGGTTGATCTGGTAGCCCATTTCCGGCACGGCGTCGGGATGGAACGGCCCCTGCATGTACCAGAGCTTGCCGTGGCCATAAGGCATTTCCATCTGGCGATCGATGTATTCGGGCACGCCGGCCTTCACGGCACCTGGGCCGTGTTCATCTTCGGGAATCAAACGGTCCACGGCTGCATGCAGAAATTTCCATTCCGCAGCCGTGAAATACGTGGGCTGGTAGTTTTCGCTGGCGGTCGCAGCGGGGGATGCATTGCTGCTGCAGGCACTTTGAGTGAGCGTTGCACCCGACGCGACCGTTGCGGCGGGCACGATGGCCAGCACCTGCCGCAGGAAGCGGCGGCGCGGCTCCTGTTCTTGGGACATGGGATTTTTTCTCTGTTGAATAATTATGTTTTTACTTAATTATATGCGGCGCTTTGTCGCAGCGCAGCGAGCCCGGCACCGCCGGGCTCAACACAAGTCAGGCTGCCTCGTCGCCGAGCGAGAACTGCGCCGCCGTCGCCGCGAGCATGCGCGCCTGGTCCTCGAGTGAACTCGCCGCCGCAGCGGCCTCCTCGACGAGGGCGGCATTCTGCTGCGTGGCGTTGTCCATGTTGTTCACGGCAATGCTGACCTGGCTGAGCCCATGGCTCTGCTCCTGTGTCGCTGCCGCGATCTCCGACATGATGGAGTTCGTGCGCGCGACCGCGTCGATCAGTTCACTCATGGTGTCGCCGGCTTCGTTGACCTGCCGCGCGCCATCGTCGATACGCGTCGTCGACTGCGCGATCAGCTCGCGAATTTCCTTCGCAGCGGCGGAAGAGCGTTGGGCGAGCGTGCGGACCTCGCCCGCCACGACCGCGAAGCCGCGCCCCTGATCGCCGGCACGTGCGGCTTCGACTGCCGCGTTGAGCGCGAGGATGTTGGTCTGGAACGCGATCCCTTCGATGATCGAGGTGATCTCCGCCACCGACGCAGAGCTTTGGCTGATGTCGCCCATCGTCTTCACGACGCGCGAAACGACTTCGTGCCCGCGCCGCGCAATATCCGATGCCGATGACGACAGCTCGCTCGCGCGCTGCACGTTGTCGGCGTTTTGGCGCACGGTGCTCGACAGCTGCTCCGCGCTCGTTGCCGTCTCCTGGAGCGATGCCGCCTGCGATTCGGTGCGTGCCGACAAGTCGGCGTTGCCTGCAGCAATCTGGCGGGTCGCGGTCGCGATAGCGTTGCTGCCTTCACTCAGCGTGCGCACCGTGCGTCGCAGGTTCGCCTGCATCTCCACCAGCCCGCCGAGCATGCGGCCCATTTCATCGTTCGTGCGGACCTCGATCTTGCGACCGAGATTGCCCTGCGCGATCTGCCCGAAATGCGTGATGGCATCGTTCACGGGCACGAGAATCGCCTTGCGCAGGAAATACCAGCTGGCCGCCGCTGCGCAGAGTCCCGCGATGATTGCGACAATGCTCGCCGCAAGAAATAGCTGATAGCGGCGCTCGGTCGCTTCGTACTGCTCTTTCGATTGATCGAACTGATACTTTTTCAGTGCGTTCGCAGCGTCCTGCATGCTCGTATAGACCTTCCCCACGCTAAACATCAGCTTGAGAATTTCGTCGCGATTGCCGCGCTGCGTGGCTTCACGAAAACGCGCCAGCTCCGCTTCAGTCGCCTGGTACTGCTGAGTCACGCCGGCAGCCAGCCGGTCCTCCTCCGCATCGCGCGGCAGGGAAAGATATTTTTGCCATGCTGCATCGGCGGCATCACGGACCTCCTTCTCTTTCCCGTACATGTTCTGCGCGTCATCCGAGCCTGGATTGATCGCGGAGCGGTCGAGCGATGTGCGCTGGCGCCCGACCATGATGGTCATTTCCCCAACGGCAATTGATTTCGGCAATTGTTCCGAGTAGGTATGGCGGTTCGCATCGTTGCTGGCCACCATGCCCGCGAGCCCGAACCCGCCAATTACAACCAGAAGAATGCTAAGGAACAACATGGCCGCAACGAGACGACCATTGATTGAAAAGTGGGTGCGCTGCATCGTCGAGGAGTGGCTCTGCCGTAAACAAGGAAATTGAAGTTTGTCGCGAACTGAAAACCGGACAAGCACCAGATTGCATTATCGACACTCAAAACATCGACTTTAGTGTTTACTGAAAAATGAAGAAATTATTCAGTCGTCAAGCCAGCTTCACGGAGATGAACAGACAGCGAAAAGAATAATATGTGCGATCGTTCGTATATTTACGTGGCATCTTTTACGCAGCGCAAATTGATCAATTGGCTGCCTATTGTTCTGCTCCCGATACGCCGAAGTGCGATCGAATCAACCGGCCACGTGGCCGGTCTTCGTACACCGCAGCGCGCCGCGAGTTTCAGTCGAGCCCACCCTGGCACAGATACTTGATGCTGAGGTAATCGTCGAGGCCATACTTCGAGCCTTCGCGCCCATAGCCGGACTCCTTCACGCCGCCGAAAGGCGCTGCTTCGCTGGCCACGGCGCCCTCGTTGATGCCGACGATACCGACTTCCAGTTTTCGCGCCACACGATCGATTCGGCGCACGTCGTTTGTGTAGAAGTAAGCAGCGAGACCGAATGGCGTATCGTTTGCAATCCTGATTACATCGTTCTCGTCCGTGAATCGGAATAGCGGCGCCACAGGCCCGAACGTTTCCTCGCAGCACAGCACCATCGCGTCGGTCGCGTCGGCGAGCACGGTGGGCGCGTAATAATTCGGTCCCAGTTCGCCAAGTCGCTTGCCGCCCGTGAGTACGCGCGCGCCGTTCGCCACGGCGTCGTCGACGTGCTTTGCGATCTTGTCGATCGCGCGCTCGTTGATCATCGGGCCGATTTGCGCCTTCAGGTCCGTCGCCGGTCCAACGTGAAGCGCAGCCACACGCTGCGCGAGCAGATGCCCAAATCGTTCGTACACCGATTCATGCACGTAGATGCGGTTGGGACAGACGCAGGTCTGGCCGCCGTTGCGGAACTTGGCCGCCATCAGGCCGTTGACGGCCGCGTCGAGGTCGGCGTCCTCGAACACGATAAACGGCGCGTTGCCGCCCAGTTCCAGCGAGAGCTTCTTGAGCGTGCCTGCCGACTCGCGCGCCAGATGCTTGCCCACCGCCGTCGAGCCCGTGAAGGTGATCTTGCGCACGCGATCGTCGGCGAGCCAGTCGGCCACAGCGGCAATACCTTCGTCACGCGCGGCCGAGATCATGTTGAGTACGCCGTCGGGCAAGCCCGCCTCCTGCGCAAGCGCGGCGAGCGCGAGTGCCGTGAGCGGCGTGTCTTCGGCGGGCTTCGCCACGACGGTGCAGCCGGCAGCGAGCGCCGGGGCGATCTTGCGCGCGATCATTGCGAGCGGGAAATTCCACGGCGTGATCGCGGCGACCACGCCAATCGGCTCCTTGATCGCGCTCATGCGCTTGCCGCGCTGCGTCTGCGGAATGATGTCGCCATAGACCTTCGTCGCCTCTCCGGCAAACCACGCGACGTACGAAGCCCCATACGCGACTTCGCCGCGCGCCTCCGCGAGCGGCTTGCCCTGCTCCATAGACATGAGGCGGGCCAGATCCTCGCTGTTCTCGATGATGAGCGCGTGCCAACGGCTGAGCACCTGCGCCCGCTCGCGGGGCAGCTTGTCGCGCCAGGCGGGCAAGGTGCGGCTCGCCGCTTCAGTCGCCGCGCGGGCATCGCGGGCCGAGCTGTTGGCAACCTGCGCGAGCGTGTCCTGCGTCGCGGGATTCGTCACCGCGTAACGGCTGCCTCCGGCGGCGGCGATCCACTTGCCGTCGATGAAATTTTCCTGTCGAAGCAGTTCGCCTCGCGTCAACTCCAAACTCACTGCATGCTCCTTTCTACAAGGGATTTCGAGTATCAAAATCGTCAGATGTCCAGCGCCTGCGCGTGCTGTACTTCTGCACGCGCGCGCAAATGTGTCCGTGAGCCGCTAGACCGTCGCGACAGGTGTGACCGGCGAGCCGACCGCGCGCGGCAGCCGCAGCGGCGGCGCGGTCAACAGAAAACGGTTGCGGCCGTGCGCGTGCAACCAGTCTGCGAGTTCGCTCAAATGCCAAAGCTCGCCCAGATGCACGCCAAGCCGGAACAAACACAAATCGTGCAACGGATGCGAGGGATAGCGCGCGTCGTTGCAAGGCGCCGCGGGCAGGCATTCGACGGCCACGTTATCGGAGATCAGAGCGGCCACATTCGATTCGATGATCCAGCGGCGCAGCGCTTCGTCGCGGCCGTCGAGACCGGCAAAACCGCCCTCGAGCGCCTGCTCGTTCTGCGTGCGATAGACATCGAGCAACGCTTCGTCCATGCCCGTTCGCAGGCAGAGCATGTCGCCGGGTTCGACAACCACGCTCTGCGCCTTCATCGCTTCCATCAACTCGCGATAGCCAATGCGCAACGGCCCCGTGCCGAACTGCCGTTTGATATCGACCATCACCGCTCGCCCCTGCACACAGGTCGCTGCCATGTTGTCGATGCCGAGCCGCCAGGCGCCGCTCGCGCGACCCGTCTCGGGCAACGTCTCGTCGCGGTAATCGAGCGGTCCGACGATGTCCTCGCCCGCGCGAAAGCCGTTGTAGAAGCACATTTCCGGCTTGCCGTCGCCGTCGGCGTCGAACCATTGGCCCATGTGCGCGAGGCTGTCCCACTGCGTCGAATACTGCAGCGCGAGCGTGACCACGTCGTCGCAGATCACGTCGGTGAGGACCGCGTTGTCGCGTGAGAGCGGGTAGGTCATGTTCGGCTTGTCGCCGCGCATCGTCGCTTCGACACGCGGCGGCGCACGGCGCGGGTTCAGCACGCGGTTGCCGGGGCAATCGAGCGGCAGGCTCAGGCAGAACGTCCGGCCTTCGCGCGCTTCACGCAACCCTTCGAGCACCTTCGCGGGCGTGATCAGATTCAGGCGGCCGAGTTGATCGTCGGCGCCCCAGTCACCCCAGGTGGAATCTTCGGGTCGCCGGGTCCAGCGGCGTGCGGTTGTGTTCATCGGTGTGCTCCTGTTGGCCCGTTCAACGCGTGGCGCTGCCGGCCGCCAGCATCGGCGGTTCGGCTTCGCCGGGCTCCGTGCCGCCTTGAGTCGCGCCTTCGGCCGCTTCGCCGCGCGGCATCCAGCGCGAAGTATCGAACACGCTGATCGCGATCAGCAGCAGCGCGCCGCCCGCGATGAACGACGCCATCCCGAACTTGAGCCCGAGCGACGGCGTGACGAGCGCGATTGCATACGGGGCGACCACGCTTACCGAGGTCATCGCGTAGCTGATGCCAATGCCGGTCGCGCGCCCTTCCACCGGGAAACGCCGTGATTGATAGAGCGGCATGATGCCGAACAGGCCGTTCGCGAACATGCCCATGCAGAACGCGCCCACGCCGAGCAGGAAGTGGCTCTGCACCATCGTATAGAGCACCGTCGACGGGATCACGACGCCGAGGAACATGCAGATCGTGCGGCGCTCGCCGAAGCGGCTCGCGCTATAGCCAGAAAGCGGCTTGCCGATGACCGAGCCCACCGAATAAGCGATGATGAACGGAAAGATCTGGCTCGAGTCGAGATGCTGCGTCGTGAGCAGGAACGTGGGATACAGCACCTGCACGGCCCACAGCATGAAATTGATCGCGGCCGAAAAAAGCCACGCCTGCAAGACGGCCGGATTGAAGATGAACACTTCGCGCGCGCGGCGGCGCACCTTCGACTGCCGTTCACGCTCCCAGTCCGGCGACTCGCCCACGTTGCGGCGCAGGAAGAGCGTCAGCAGCGCGGGCAGCACGCCAAGGAAAAACATCCAGCGCCAGCCCGTGACGGGAAACAGAAAGTGGAATGCGAGCGCCGCGAGCAGATAACCGAACTCGTAGCCCGCGACCATGATGCCCGAGGCGAGCGGACGAATTTTCGCGGGCACGGTTTCCATCAGCAGCGCGACCGATGCGGTCCACTCGCCGCCAAAGCCAATGCCGAACAATACGCGCATGGCCATGAACGACGCGTAGCTCCATGCGAGGCCGCTCAAACCCGCGGCGCATGAAAACCACAGCACGGCGGCCATGAACACGATCTTTCGACCGAAGCGGTCCGCGGCGAACCCCCAGCCGATCGTTCCCGCCACTTTCGCGAAGCCGGTTGCGGTCACCACGAACGCCATCGCGGGCAAACCCACGCCGAACACCTTGCCCAGATGGGGAATCAGAAACAGCAGAATCGTAAAATCGAATGCGTCGAGCGCCCATCCCGCCGTCGCGGCAAAGATGATGCGCCAGTTCTCGCGCAGGGCCCGGATATGCTCAGCCGCCCCGCTTTTCACTGCGAAATCGTTCATGTCGCGTCTCCTCCTCCATCGCTTTGCGCGGTCTTTTGGCGCGCTGCTTCAGTCCGCTGTGCGCACGTCCGCGAAATCACGCGCGAGCTTGCGCGCCGCATTCGCGAACATCAGGATGTCCACCCCCGTCGCGACGAACGTGCAGCCAAGCTCCAGGTAGTGACGCGCGAGCGCCGGGTCGGACGTGAGTGTTCCCGCTGCTTTGCCCGACGCGACGATCGTGCGGATCGCCCCGTCGATCGCCTGCTGCACTTCGGGATGCGTGGCCCGGCCGCGATAACCCATGGACGCCGCGAGATCAGCCGGCCCAATGAATACGCCGTCCACGCCGTCCACGGCGCAGATCGCTTCGAGGTTGCCAAGCGCCGTCGCCGTTTCCGCTTGCACGAGCAAGCATACTTCGTCATCCGAAATATCGAGGTAGTCGGTACGCAGGCTCCAGCGCGACGCGCGGCCCACCGCGCTGCCCACGCCGCGAATGCCATGCGGCGGATAGCGCACGGCGGCGACAAGCGCGCGCGCTTCGTCGGCGGTATCGACCATCGGCACGAGCAGATTGCGCGCGCCGATATCGAGCAGACGCTTGAGCAGCGCCGGGTCGCCGTTCACGGGGCGCACGACCGGCTCGCCCGGGTACGGCGCCACGGCCTGCAGTTGTGCGAGGATCGTGCGCAGCTCGTTCGGTGCGTGCTCGCTGTCGATGAGGAGCCAGTCGAAGCCGGCCGTCGCGCTCACTTCTGCGAGATACGGATCCGCCATGGAAAGCCAGAAGCCAACCTGCTTCTTGCGCGCGGCGAGCGCCGCCTTGAACGGATTAAGCGCTGAAGTCTGCGGGTTCATGAATGCGTGTCTCCTGTGAAGGGTCGCCGAATTGAATGGGTTCCACCTTCCCGAGGAGGAACAGATAGTTGACGATCGCAATGCCGATCAGCGCCGCCGAGAACAGCAGCGCGGCAACGAACGAGCCAGTCGCGCCAACAATGGCGCCCGTGACGATCGGGCCGACCACGCCGCCGAGATTCGACACGGAGTTTTGCAGGCCCGCGATCATCGAAACGGCATTGGGCGGCGCGACGTCGCCGGGTAGCGCCCAGACCTGCGAAGCCGCGACCGTGGTGCCCGATTTCGCGATGCACAGCAGCAGCACCGCTACGAGCGCCGAGTGCGCAAACGCCGCGAAGCCGATGCTCGACGCCATCACGAGCCCGACCACGAGAAAGAGCTTGCGCGTGGCAGTGAGCGAAAGCTTGCCACTCGCGAATACGCGATCCGATGCCCACCCCGCGAAAATCTCGACGACGATCGACACGAGCAGCGGCAACGAGGCCATCCAGCCCATCTGCAGCACGCTCATGCCACGCTCCTTCATCAGATACGTGGGCAGCCACGTGATGAAGAAGTACGAGTTGTAATTGATCATGAAAAAGCCGATGCACATCGCCCACACGTTGCGGTGCGCAAGCAGCTTGCGCCACGGCGGACGCGCGACGGGCTGCGCGCGTTGCGCGCTTTTATCGCTTTCGATGTGCGCGAGTTCCGCCGCATTCACGCGCGGATGCGCCGCGGGTGAGTCGGTGAAGCTCACGAGCCACACGACGAACCACACGATGCCGAGCAGGCCCGTGAGCACGAAGGTCATCTTCCAGTCGAACACGGCCAGCATCCACGCGATCAGCGGCAAGGCGATCGCGCCACCCAGCTTCGAGCCGCTGTCGAAAATGCCCGCAACGGTCGCGCGCTCCTTGCGCGGAAACCACCGCGTGGCAATACCCGCGTTGCTCGGGTACGCGCCCGCCTCGCCCACGCCCAGCGCCACGCGCAAACCGACGAGCGAGCGAAAGCCGGTCGCGAGGCCCGTCATCGCGGTCGCGAGCGACCACCAGAGCACCGCGAAACCCAGCACTTTCTTCTGGCCCAGCCGATCGGCGAGCAAGCCCGCCGGCAATTGCAGCAGCGCATACGACCAGAAAAACGCCGACATGACGATGCCCATCTGCATCGCGTCGAGATGGAACGCGGTCTGAATTTTCGGCGCCGCCGCCGAGAGCACCGTGCGATCGATATAGTTGATCGCAATCGCCGCCCACATGAGGCCGGCAACCCACCAGCGCATCTTCGAGCGGCCGTGCCGCTGCGCAGATTCGAACATCTGCTGTCTCCCTACCTGTTCTATTAATGCCGGCTCAAGGCGCGCAGTCGCGCGCCCTCAGCTCACGATGCCCATGTGCCAGGGCACGAACTCGTTGTCGCCGAGTCCGAGCAACTCGCTCTTCGTGCGCTCGCCCGAAGCCGCGCGCACGATCAGATCGAAGATGTCCTGGCCCATTTCCTCGATCGTGCGTTCGCCGTCGATCACGAGACCGCAGTTGATGTCCATGTCCTCTTCGAGACGCGTGAACATGGGCGTGTTGCTCGCGAGCTTGAGCGTCGGCGCGGGCTTCGAGCCGAACATGGAGCCGCGGCCCGTGGTGAAGCAGATCAGGTTCGCGCCGCTCGCGATCTGCCCCGTTACCGCGACGGGATCGTAGCCGGGCGAATCCATGAATACGAAGCCTGCGCGATCGATCGGCTCCGCGTATTCGTAGACGGCTTGCAGCGGCGTCGTGCCGCCCTTCATGGCAGAACCGAGCGACTTTTCGAAGATGTTGGCGAGACCGCCCTGCTGGTTGCCCGGCCCGACCACGCCGTTGAACTGGCCATTCTGGCCGCGCGTATAACGCTCCCACCACGCGAGCCGGTCAAGCAGTTTCTGGCCGACTTCGGGCGACACGGCGCGGCGCGTGAGCATGTATTCGACGCCGTGAATCTCGGGCGTTTCGGAGAGGATCGCCGTGCCGCCGTGACGCACGAGCAGGTCCATCGCGGCGCCCAGCGCCGGATTCGCGGTGATGCCCGAGAAACCGTCCGAGCCGCCGCATTCGAGGCCGATCTTCAGATGGCTGACGGGCACCGGCGTACGCACGATGTCGTTTGCCGCAGGCAGCATCGCCTGCACGGCCTGGATGCCGGCTTCGATCGTTGCACGCGTGCCGCCCGTGTCCTGCATCACCAGCGCGTGCACGGCCTTGCCCGTCTTCAGCCCCTGCGAGTCGAGCAGATCGCCGACCTGGTTGCGCTCGCACCCCAGCCCGACGATGAGCACGCCGCCCAGGTTGGGGTGGCGCGCGTAGCCCGCGATGGTGCGGCGGAGCACGTCGAAGTGCTCGCTCGGCGAGGACATGCCGCAGCCACTCGTTTGCGCGAACGCCACCACGCCGTCGACATTGGGATAATCGCGCAGCCGCTCGGGTGTGAAGTAGTCGGCGATATGGCGAATGACCGTGGCCGAACAGTTGACCGACGCCAGGATGCCGATGAAGTTGCGCGTGGCGACGCGGCCGTCGGGCCGCACGATGCCGTCGAACGTCGCGCGCTGCTCCGGCGCGACGTAGTCGACGGGCTTCACGTCGAGACCGAAACCCGGATCGCGATCGAAGTCGACGAGCGTGATGTTGTGCGTATGAACGTGCTCGCCAGGCTCGATGTCGCGCGCCGCCACGCCGATCACGGTGTCGTATTTGCGGATGGGCTCGCCCGACGCCATGCGCCGCGCGGCCACCTTGTGGCCCGCCGCGACCTGCGCGCGCAGGCGAATCACTTCACCTTCGATCAAGACTTGATCCCCGATCGTCAGCGACTCGCGCGCGATCAGGACGTTGTCGTTGGGGTTGAGCCGGATCAACGGCCCGTTATAGGACTTGTTGGATTGGAGCATTCGCCTGTCTCCGCTGACGATCCGAAGGGCGCGCAGCGGCGCCGGCTCCGGTCCCATGCGAAATTGTTGCTGGCTGCGCCGGGGAACGCGCGCCTTTCGTTTGGAACAGCGTTACCGGTTAATGTAACCGGTAACATAGGTGCCATCGTAGTACAGTTTTGGGATAATGCCAACACCTTTTTGCCGCAGGAGCGCGCGCGCCCGTGACCAAGACCTCGACAGAATTCGCCCAGCCCGCCGCCGGCACCGCGTCGCGGCGTGCCCGCAAGAACACCGGCCGGGTCACGCTCAGCGACCTGGCCCGACTGACGGGGGTCACGAAGGTCACCGTTTCACGCGCCCTCAACAATCCCGAACTGGTTTCGGTTGAAACGCTGGAACGCGTGCGCGAGGCCGTGCGGCAAACGGGCTACACACCCGATCTGATCGCGGGCTCGCTTGCCTCGAATCGCAGCCACCTCGTCGTTGCGCTGATCCCGGCGATGGCGGGCAGCGTGTTCCAGGAAACGGTCGCCGCCCTGACCGCGGAACTCGAGACGGCCGGCTATCAGTTGCTGCTCGGCCAGAGCGGCTACGACGAATCGCGCGAAGAGGCGCTGCTGGACGCCATCATCGGCCGGCGGCCGGCAGGCATCGTGCTCACCGGCGTGATTCACTCGGAGGCGTCGCGGCAGAAACTGCGCGCGGCCGGCATTCCCGTGGTCGAAACGTGGGACATCACGCGCTCGCCGCTCGACATGTTGATTGGCTTCTCGCATACGCGCGTAGGCGAAGCGGCGGCGCGCTACCTGCGCGAGCGCGGCGCGCGGCACCCGGCCATCGTCACGCCGGGCGACCGCCGGGCGACGCTGCGCGCCAACGCGTTCATCGACGCCTTTGGCGGCGAGCGCGAGATTCCCGTGGCCGCCGTGCCCTCGCCCGCCCATCTCGGCGACGGACGCCGCGCGCTCGCGAAGCTGCTCGACGAGCATGCGCAGATCGACGCGATCTTCTGCGGCGCGGACATCATGGCGCTCGGCGTGCTCATGGAAGCCCGTGCGCGCGGGCTCGACGTGCCGGGGCGCCTCAAGGTGATCGGCTACGGCGACCAGAATTTCGCCGCCGACACGGACCCGCCACTCACAACCATTCGCATCGACGGCACGAAGATCGGCAAGCTCGCGGCGTCCATGCTGATGGAGAAAATCGAGACCGGCGCGAGCAAGCGCGCAAAAGTGGACGTCGGCTTCACGCTGATCGAGCGCGGCTCGGCTTGAGCTTGAGCGTGATCGCGTCGCGACGACAACGCAAAAAGGCCTCGCACACATGGCGAGGCCTTTTTGCTTCCAATGCGTAAAGGCGCGATCAGAACTTCGTGCGGATGCCCGTGAACACGTCGACCTGACGATTGGTGGACGATGCGCCGCCCGCATACGCAATCGCCGCGATCCGGCTGTAAGACGAACCTACGCGCGTCGATGCGTCGCCGGCCGCGAGCTGATACGTGCCCGAGAGGTAGACGTCCGTACGCTTGGAGAGCGCATAGTCCACACCCAGCGTGAACTGATGCCACTTCGGCTTGAGCGTCGCGCCGCCCGTGCCCGCCAGCCCGTTCGCGCGGCCGTCCGTGAACGTGTATACGCCGATCAGCGTCGTGGCGGGCGTGAGCAGGTAGCGCAGGTTCGCGTCGTAGTTGTTGAACTTGCGGGAGGACCCGTCGTTATAGTCGAGTTCCGTGTGGCTGAACGCAAAGCCCGCAATCGCGCTGCCGATCTTGTAGTTCGCGCCGGCCGCCGCAATTTGCTGACGGGCCACGCCGCCGTCGAGGTTGTAGAAGAACCCGCCGCTGTAGTCGTCGCCGCTCGTGGTCGACGCGCCACCAATCGCGCCGCTCGTGTTGGTCGTCGTGTTCGGATGATCGAGCAGCACGTAACCGCCGCCGATCGAGAGCGGCCCGTTCACGTAGTTCGCGGCGAGGCCCCAGGCGCGGTTGTTTCCAAAGCCTTGACCGCCCGCGCCGCTCGCCTGGTTACTGAACGCGTACATGCCGTCGACGGTGAAGCCTGCGATGGTGTCGCTGCGGAACTTCACCGCGTTGTTGATGCGGAACGTCTGGTTCAGGTTGTCGTTGTCGCCCACGTGGGTGGACGGCGACCAAAAGCCCGAACCGGCGTATTGTGCGACGAGATCCGCTAACGGCTCATACTGGCGGCCGAGCGTGAACGTGCCGATGCCGCTCTTCGCAATGCCCACGAACGCGCTGCGGCCGAACAGACGCCCGCCTTGTGCGGCGGTGCCGTCGCTGGGCTTGAAGCCGCCTTCGAGCGTAAACACCGCGCTCAGGCCGCCGCCGAGATCCTCGTTTCCTTTCAGGCCCCAACGGCTACCGCTCAGGCGGCCGCTCGTCAACTGGAACGCCGAACCGCCCTTGATGTTATTGACATAACCGATACCGGCATCGACGAGACCATACAACGTGACGGAGCTCTGGGCCTGCGCCATGACGGGTGCGACGGACAAAAGCCCGGCCGCTGCGAAAAGTGCTTTTTTCATACAGGTGACCTGTCTGGTTTTAATATTTAGAGGACTACTATGTATTACCGCCTGAGAGAAAACGGCGGGAATGCTTCCGGCGAAACCGCGTAGGTTGATCCGGTGGTATTACGGGGCGTTGCTGTACTCGCGCGCCTGCGGCTGCGGCGAAGCACCGTCGAGACGAATCGGCTCGACCTTGCCCAGCAGGAACAGATAGTTGACGATCGCCACGCCGATCAGCGCCGACGACACGACGAGCGCTGGCACGAACGAACCCGTCGCGCCAACAATCGCCCCTGTGACGATCGGGCCAACCACGCCGCCGATGTTCGATACCGTGTTCTGAACGCCCGCTACCATCGACACGGCGTTGCGCGGCGCGACGTCGGCCGGCAGCGCCCAGACTTGCGAAGCCGCCACGGTCGTGCCCGACTTCGCAATGCACAGCAGCAGCACCGCAACGGCGGCCGAGTCGGCGAACGCGGCGAAACCGATGCTCGATGCCATCAGCAAGCCGATCACGAGAAAGAGCTTGCGCGTGGCGGTGAGCGAAAGCTTGCCCGAGGCGAACACGCGATCCGACGCCCAGCCCGCGAAAATCTCGACCACTATCGAGACGAGCAGCGGCAGCGACGCCATCCAGCCCATTTCCATCATC
The DNA here is from genome assembly GCF_905220155.1 of Paraburkholderia sp. J7. Lineage (NCBI taxonomy): Bacteria > Pseudomonadati > Pseudomonadota > Betaproteobacteria > Burkholderiales > Burkholderiaceae > Paraburkholderia > Paraburkholderia sp. J7. Next base: position 207,932 of record NZ_CAJMYZ010000008.1, read on the forward strand.
GTCATGCCACGCGCCTTCACGAGATACGTGGGCAGCCAGGTGATGAAGAAGTACGAGTTGTAGTTGATCATGAAGAAGCCAATGCACATCGCCCAGATGTTGCGGTGTGCGAGCAGCTTGCGCAGCGCGGGGCGCTCTGCCTTGTCGCTTAGCTCTGCCAATGAATCGCTCTCGATGTACGCGAGTTCCTCGGCATTGACCCGCTTGTGATCACGCGGCGAATCGCTGAACGTGAACTGCCACACCACGTACCAGATCAGACCGAGCAAACCGGTGAGCGCGAACGTGATCTTCCAGTCGAACGCCGTGAGCATCGCGGCAATGAGCGGCAGCGCGATGGCGCCACCCAGCTTCGACCCGCTATCGAAAATGCCCGCGACCGTCGCGCGTTCGCTGCGCGCAAACCACTTCGACGCAATGCCCGCGTTGCTCGGATACGCGCCCGCCTCGCCCGCGCCAAGCGCCACGCGCAACGCGACGAGCGACTTGAAACCGCTCGCGATGCCCGTGGCCGCCGTCGCCAGCGACCACCAGAGCACCGCGAAACCCAGCACCTTTTTCTGGCCCAAACGGTCGGCAAGAAAGCCCGCGGGCAGTTGCAGCAGTGCGTACGACCAGAAGAACGCCGACATGACGACACCCATTTCCACCGCGCTCAGGTGGAATTGCGACTGGAGGCGCGGCGCCGCCGCCGACAGCACGGTGCGGTCGATGTAGTTGATCGCGATCGCCGCCCACATGAGGCCCGCAACCCACCAGCGAATCCTCGACCGGCTCCGCACGTTGGTGGCCAGATTCATCTCGTGTCTCCTGTTTTATTAGTCATGGTCGCTCCCGGCCGCGCCGGGGTGAAGCGCGACTCCGCAGCCGGGATGTTACCGTTTACTGTAACCGGTAACATTGGGCGCAATCCTAGTCTGTCCGCTAGAGAAATGCCAGTGTCTTTTCCTTGGGGTAAATGCCAATATCCTGCAATCGCAAGGTGGCCGTAACGCGAACGAAAGCGCCAGACCCGAACGCGGCCGGTTATGCGAACGAAGGCCCGAAGCGCGTCGCGATGCGCTCCGTCGACTCGAACAACTCGCGCAGCACGGCGCTCGTACAAGTCGGCTGCACGTACAGATAGAACGCGACCTCCGGCAGGCGCGGCAAGCCATCGCCTTCGGTCAGGACGCGCATATTCGCGTCGAGCAGTTCGGTGGTCCGTGCCGTGACGCCGAGGCCAGCACTGATCGCGGCCTTGATGCCCGTCAGCGTTGGAGACATGAAGCTCGTCCGCCAGGGAATGTCGTTCGCGTCGAGTTCAGCAATCGACAGCTTGCGAAACAGGCTCAGCTCGTCGGCCATCACGAGTGGAACGGGCTCCCCCGGATTGAACGTGAAATCCTCCGCGCAGATCCAGACCATTGGCGACGTGCGCAGCGTGACGCCCGGGAACGCATCGTCGTAGCGCGTCGAGATCACGAGATCGAGTTCGCCATCGCGCAACGCATCCATCAGGAACGGGCTGCGTCCGACGTTGATTTCCATCTGCAGTTCAGTCGACAACTTCGACAATCGCCGCAGCATGTTCGGCAGGATCGAGTCCGCCACGTCGTGCGGCGATCCTATGCGGACTTTCTCGCCAGGGCCCCGCGAATGCGCCAGCTGCACCGCCTGATCGTTGAGCGCGAGGATCTTGTTTGCGTAGGCGAGCAGCCTCGACCCGTCCGTCGTCATCATCTTCTGCCGCCCCCGCTTCTCGAACAGGATGCAGCCCACTTCCTGCTCGAGCCGCTGCATCTGCTGTGTGATCGCAGACTGCGTGCGGCCGACCTGCTCGGCCGCCGCGGCGAACGTTTCGCGCTGGGCGATGGCGACGAACGTGCGCAGCAGATCGATATCGAGGTTTCGCATTCCGGGCATCCGATAGTTCAATTTCGCTAATGCTTTTCGGCAAATAATTAAATTGTTCGCCAAAATTTTGACCGATAAGCTTGTCAACACTCAAGCACAATTTATGCAACGGGAGACATGTGCGTGCGTCGACGCGTGCCCTCAACGTACAGGTGGGCACAGGCGGGCGCGCTCGACCGCGGCACCCGTCATCGCAGAGACTTCCTTTCTGGAGGAGACCCCGCTTTATGTGGCAACGAAAACTGGCCGTTCTGACGATCACCCTCCTCGCCACCTTCGGCCGGGCGAATGCAGACGAACTGGCCGACATCAAGGCCCGCGGCACCCTCGTATGCGGCACGCAAAACGCGAGTGAGCCGTACGCCTTTCCCGATCCCGCCACGCGCCAGATCGTGGGCTTCGACGTCGACGTATGCCGGGTGCTCGCGCAAGGACTGGGCGTGAAGCTCGACCATCGCACGCTGTCGACCGACGCGCGCATTCCCGAACTGAAGACGCACCGCGTCGACGTGCTCGCCGCCGCGATGGCGTGGTTGCCGGCCCGCGCCGCACAGGTCGACTACAGCGACCAGTACTACGTCGCGCCGATCCGGGTGCTGGTGCGTGCCGATTCCCCCATCCAGAATCTCGATCAGCTCAACGGCAAGAAGATCGCGGCGTCGGAAGGTTCGAGTTCGGCGGCGGTATCGGTCACGCGCCTGCCGAACTCGAATCTACTCACGTTCCACGATATTCCGTCGGCGTTCCTCGCGCTCCAGCAAGGCAAGGTGGACGGTCTTGTCGCTGGCCAGAACATCCTCGCGCGCTTTGCGAACGAGGCTGCGCAAAAGGGCGGCCAGCAATACCGGATGCTCGCTGCGCCCGTCTACGAGGAGCGCTGGGGTGTGGTCATGAACAAGAGCGAACCCGCGTTGATGGCGGCGGTGAACAAGATCCTGCACGACTACGACAAGTCGAGCGGACTTCAGCAGAGCTTCGACAAATGGCTCGGCGTGAACTCGCCGTACAAGTTCACGCGCGACTATAAGGTCGAACCGATCAGGACGCAGTGAACGCACGCGCTTCGCGCGGAAGTCACCGGGACGGAAACCCTGCGCAACGCACGCCGTCCCCGTCATTTTTCTTATCGACTCCTGACGACCTGCCCCAGCATGTTCGACTTCTCCTTTCTGCTCGACGACGGCTACCTGCCTTTGCTGCGCAACGGCGTACTCACCACATTGCAGTTGTTCGTCGTGTCGGGCCTGTTCGCGATCGTCGTAGCCGTCGTGCTCGCAACGCTGCGTGCACTGCCCATCAAGGCGTGCAAGACGTTCGTCGTTGCCGTTGTCGAATATCACCGCAACGTGCCGATGCTCGTACAGATCCTCGTGTGGTATTTCGGCGTCCCTCAACTGTTGCCCGCGCCGCTTTATCACTGGGTCAACGCCGGGAACACGGAGTTCTTTTTCGCCACGATCGCGCTGGCGCTCAACTACGGCGCATTCATGTCGGAAGACCTGCGCTCCGGCTTGCGCACGATTCCCTATACGCAGCAAGAGGCGGCGTGTTCGATCGGTCTCACGTACCTGCAGGCGTTTCGCTATGTGATCTTGCCGCAAGGCATGCGCGTGGCGCTGCCGGGGCTGCTGAACCAGGCGTTGCGGCTCTTCAAGGACAGTTCACTCGCCATGGCGATCGGTGTGCACGAACTGCTGTACAACACGCGCCAGATCGACAACCTGACGTTTCGCACCTTCGACATCTTCCTCGTCGCAACCGTTCTCTATCTGATCGGCACGCTGGCGCTGATGGCGCTCTCGGACCACTTCGCCAAACGTCGCACGACGCCGCTCGGGACCTGAGCCATGTTCGATATTCTGCACAACTATCTTGGTCTGTTTCTTGTCGGCAACTGGCCGCACGGGCCGCTCGGCGGCGTGGCGATCACGCTCGTCATCTCGGCGCTGGGCCTCGCGATGTCGTTCCCGATTGCCGTCGCGATCGGTCTCGCGCTCGTCTCGCCGTTGCGTGGGCTGCGGCGCGCCGCCAGCATCTGGACACGTCTGATCCGTGGCATTCCGCTGCTGATGCTGATTTTCTGGGCCTATTTCGCGGTGCCGCTGCTGGTGGGCGCGCAGGTGTCGGCGGTTACGACGGCCGTGTGCGCGATCGTCGTCTACGAAAGCGCGTTCCTTGCGCAAATCGTGCGCGCCGGACTCGAAGGACTGCCGCGCGGTCAGATGGAAGCCGCGCGCTCGAACGGGCTCTCGTGGCTGCAGAGCATGCGCTACGTGCAACTGCCTCAGGCGCTCGCCAACATGCTGCCGTCGATCGTCAACCAGTTCGTCTCGATCATCAAGGCGACCTCGCTCGCGTATGTGATCGGCGTGCCCGAGCTGACGTATTCGGCGGCGCAGGTCAACACGATCACGCTGACGCAGCCGTTTCAAACGTTCCTCGTGCTTGCCGCTTTTTATTTCATCCTGTGCTTCGCCGTCTCGCGCTTTGCGGGGCAGCTGGAGCGCCGCATCGCTCGCCAGCGCGCGGGCCTCGCTTGATATCGCAGGAGCAAAAGAGACCATGACCATGCTCGCTTTCGAGAACGTGCACAAGCACTACGGTCAGCACCATGTGCTCAGGGGCATCGACGCCATAATCGAACGCGGCGAAGTTGTCGTCGTATGCGGGCCGTCCGGCTCCGGCAAGTCGACCTTGATCCGCACCGTCACGCGGCTCGAAGCCATCGAGCAGGGACGCATCCTGTTCGAAGGCTGCGACGTGAATGCGCGCAACGTCAAGCTCAACCGGCTGCGCGCCCGCATCGGCTTCGTGTTCCAGAGCTTCAACCTGTTCCAGAACCTGTCGGTGCGGCAAAACCTGATCCTGGGCCCCACCCGGGTGCTCGGCATGTCGCGCGACGAAGCCGTCGCCCAGGCCGAGAATCTGCTGGCCAAGGTCGGCCTCGCGCACAAGATCGACGCGATGCCCGCGAACCTGTCCGGAGGCCAGCAGCAGCGCGTGGCGATTGCACGCGCGCTTGCGATGAAGCCGCCATTGATGCTGTTCGACGAACCGACGAGCGCGCTCGATCCGGAGATGGTGCAGGAGGTGCTGCAGGTAATGCGAAGTCTCGCCAACGACGGCCTGACGATGGTGATCGTCACCCATGAAATGGGCTTTGCGCGCGAAGTGTCGAGCCGCGTCTGGTTCATGGACCAGGGCCAGTTGCTCGAAGACGCGCCGCCCGACAGGTTTTTCACCCGGCCCGCACACGAGCGCGCGCAACGTTTTTTACATGACGTACTGCGCCCGTCGCCGCGCGAGCTTGCCGAGTATCGCGCCGCTTAACCTACTTTCAATCCCGGAGACCCATTCCTCATGTCAACACCGTCCCTGTCCGCACAACGCGATACTGCCGTCGCTGAAGCGATTGCCGCCATGAAATCCGAGCTTGCGCCCGCGGGCGAGACGCGCCCGGCGCTCGCCGCGGTGCTCGATCAGGTCAAGTCGCTCGCGGCGCGCCGCGAGCTATGGCAGGACGCGGACTTCCCGCCGCCCGCCGATGGCGAGCTTCAGGCGCGCTACCTGATTCACGAAGACGCCGACCAGACCTACGCGCTGTATCTGAATGTCATGCGGCCCGGCAAGAAGATCACGCCGCATAACCACACGACATGGGCCTGCATTGCGGCGGTCGACGGCATCGAGCACAACTTCCTCTATCGGCGCACCGACGACGGCAGGACGCCGGGCGTGGGCTCGGTCGAAGTGACGCAGACCGTCGTCGTCGAACCCGGCCACGGCATCGCGCTTGCCTCGGACGACATTCACGCCGTCGAGATCAAGGGCGATACGCCGATCCGCCACCTGCACATGTATGGCCGCGCGCTGGAGACGCTAACCGAGCGCATCACATTCGACCTCGAAAACGGCACGTATCAGGTGATGAACATCGGCGTGAAGACGCGCCGCTAACGCAAAGCCCACTCCCGAATCCTGCCCGGCGCCCTGGCGGCGCCGTGTCCAGCACAGGTCCGCCCACATGGGGCTGGGACCGAGGCACCGTTTTGCCCCGGCAATCGGTGGGGATTCGTTCAACCCTACGAAACGGCAACGCTTTCGACATGACCTCATTGCTCCCTTCGTTTATCGACGCCTCGACGCTCAAGCGCTGGCTGCGCGACGGCGCCGAGATCGCTCTCATCGACGTGCGCGAGCACGGGCAGTACGGCGAAGCGCACCTCTTTCACGGCGTGCCGCTCCCCTATAGCCGGCTCGAACTCGAGATCGGGCGGCTCGTTCCCCGCCGCACCACGCGCCTCGTGCTCTACGACACCGATGCGACCGTCGCGCTCGACGCGGCGGCTCGACTCTTCGAGCGTGGCTATACGAACCTGCACGTGCTCGAGGATGGCACCGAGGGCTGGCAGCGCGCCGGCCATACGCTGTTCGCGGGCGTGAACGTGCCGTCGAAGACGTTCGGCGAGCTGGTCGAGCACGCGTATCACACGCCGCACATTACGGCACGCGAACTCGCGGCAAAGCGCGAACGCGGCGAGCCGGTCGTCATCCTCGACGGCCGCACGCTCGGCGAATACCAGAAGATGACGATCCCTTCGTCGATCTGCTGCCCCAATGGCGAGCTTGGCTATCGCATCCGCGAACTCGTTTCCGACGCAACGACGCCGATCGTCATCAACTGCGCGGGTCGCACGCGCAGCATCATCGGCGCGCAAACGCTGATCAACCTGGGCATCGCCAACCCCGTGATGGCGCTCGCAAACGGCACGCAAGGGTGGTACCTGGAGGACCTGCCGCTCGAGCACGGCAGCACCCGCCGCTACCCGGAAGCGGTGCCGCTCGCCGCCCTCGAGCCGATGCGCGAAGCGAGCCGCACATTGGCCGAACGCTTCGCGGTGCCACATGTGGACGCGGCCACGTTCGCACAGTGGGCGTGCGATGCGTCCCGCACGCTGTACCTGTGCGACGTGCGCACGCCGGAAGAATTCGCCTCCGGCTCGTTGCCGGGCGCGCAACACACCCCGGGTGGACAGCTGATACAAGCCACGGATCAATACGTCGGCGTCCGTCATGCGCGTGTCGTGCTGTTCGACAGCGACGGCGTGCGCGCGCCGATCGTCGCCAGCTGGCTGCGCCAGTTGGGCCACGACGCGTACGTGCTGCCCGACGCGTTCGCGAGCGGCGTGGCGCTGCCGGTCCTGCCTGCGGCTGTGGAAGCGACCCTGCCCGAAATTGACGCGGCAACGCTTGCCGAAGCGCTCGCGACCCGGCGAATGCAAGTGGTCGATTTGCGGGCGAGCATGAGTTATCGAAGCGCCCATATTCCGGGCTCGGAATGGGCAATTCGCCCGCGTCTGCCCGATCCGCCGGATGTGCCCGCGGACCGGAACATCGCGCTCGTCGCGGATGAGCGTGGCGTCGCCGAGCTGTTCGTCGCGGACTGGCTGCGACGCCGGCCTCACGATACAGGCCGTTTCGTGCTGCTCGCAGGCGGCCTTGGCGCGTGGACGGCGGCCGGACACGCCGTAAGCGCCACGCCCGCCATGCCGCCCGACGAAGCCTGCATCGACTACCTGTTCTTCGTGCATGATCGTCACGACGGCAACAAGGCAGCGGCGCGTCAGTATCTCGCATGGGAAACCGGCCTGCTCGCCCAGCTCGACGCCGATGAGCACAGCACGTTTCGAATCGGCGCAGCGGCCACGACGAAGTGAACGCAGGATGTGCGGGCGATGCCCGCACATCAGGCAACGACGAACCTGCCGGCGAACGGCACCCGCTTCAAGGCACCTATTCACATGTCCCACGATTCGCGCGCTCCGCGCCTTGCCACCCGTCTTGTCAAAGGCGGCACGTCCACGGTCGTCGACGGCGGGCGCGCGGTCAATCCGCCGGTCGTACGCGCGTCGACTGCGCTGTTCGAGACGATGGCCGATCTGAACGATGCACGCAGCCGGCGCAGTACCGAGCGGTTGTTCACATACGGCGCGCGCGGCAATCCTACCGGCTTCGCCCTCGAAGACGTCGTGTCGGGACTCGAAGGAGGCTATCGAACGCGCCTCTTCCCCACTGGCCTCGCGGCCATAACGATGGTGTTCCTCGCCTACCTTCGCCCTGGCGACCACGTGCTGATTTCCGATTGCGTCTATCAGCCGCTGCGCCACTTCGCCAGTACGTTCCTCGATCCGTGGGGTATCGACGTCACGTATATCCGGGCAGACGGCTCGGATGTCGCGAGCCGCATGACGCCCCGCACGAAGCTCGTCTACGTCGAGTGCCCGGGCTCGCTGCTCTACGAACTGTGCGATCTGCCCGCGCTCGCCGAACTGGCGCACCGCCACGGCGCGCTGCTGGCCGCGGACAATACATGGGGCTCAGGCGTGCAATATCAGCCGTTGAGGCTCGGCGCCGACATTTCCATCATGGCCGCGACCAAATACCTGAGCGGCCATTCCGATGTGATGATGGGCACCGTAACAACGACTGAGGCCGCCTGGCGGCCTCTCGCGACAATGAGCGATGCGCAGGGTGTCGCCGTCAGCCCCGACGATGCGTACCTGGTGCTGCGCGGCACGCGCACGCTGGGCGCCCGGCTCGCGCTGCACGAGAAGCATGCGCTCGAAGTTGCACACTGGCTCACTACGCAGCCTGCCGTCGCGCGCGTCTTTTGCCCTGCGCTGCCGGAACATCCGGGTCACGCGCTATGGCAGCGCGACTGCACCGGCACCAACGGACTGATCTCATTCGAACTCTCGCAAGTGTCCGCCGAAGCGGCCGATCGCTTCGTCGATGGGCTGTCGCTGTTCGGGATCGGGGCGTCATGGGGCGGCTTCGAAAGCCTCGCGACTGTCGTCAACGTCGCTAGCGCCAGAACCTGCGAGGACTGGAAAAGCACCGGGCCGATCGTGCGCCTGCATGTGGGGCTTGAAGACCCGCGTGATCTCATCGACGATCTCGCGCACAGCCTCGGCGCAATCAGTTCCGGCCAATAATCTGGCGATACTGCGCGGGCGTCAAAGCCGTCAACGCCTTGAACATGCGCCGCATGCCCGCGCCGCTATTCGAACCGCAGAGTTCCTTGCGTTCTATCGCGCAGCAGTAACAATCGGTAAATTGCTTGTCGGGGCGCTGAAGTCGCCGTGCCGTAAAATCGGTCGCGCTCACTTGCCCCTCTTTCAACGATGCCCCGCTCTTTCGAATCGACTGCGCGTCGCGGCGCACGCTGGCTCACCACCGTGCTGGCGCTGCTCGCGGGTTCCTATGTGCCGCTAGCGCACGCCGAATGCCGACCGACCGCGGACCCCGGCGTGCTGGTGCTGCCGCTTTCTCCCGTGCATCTCTCGGTGCCGCTCAATGCGCCGGTGGGAACCACGGTCGGCTCGGCCCATGTGGCCGCGCTCAACGACATTCCCTTCACGTGCAGCGGCCCGGACAACGTGCGCGAATTGCGCGTGCTCGCGCCCGCCGACACGAGCTCTGACCTCGGCAACGTCTACGCGACGAGTCTTCCGGGCATCGGCTTTCGGATCGTGACGCGCGGCGGCAGTTTCGCGGGCATCGACGACGGCCCGCGCAATGCGGCGTACCGTGTCACGCTGCCGCCTCATGCGGCGCACCTCACGGGTTTTGCCGCCGATGTCGAGTTCATGACAACCGGTCCGAGTCACAGTGGTGTGCTCGCGCCTGGCAAGCTCGCGAGCGTGTTGATTGGCGGTACCGAATTCATCGACGTGAGCGTGCCGGAGAACGGCGTCCTGGTCGACGCCATGCAATGCGCGCCGGTTTCGGCGAGCGACGAGATGTCGGCGGGCGTGGGGACGATGGGATCTTTCACGCAGGAAGCCGCAGTGATCAGCACGGGATGCGGTCCGGTTGGCGTGAGTCTCGCGATCGGGGTGGGACAGGGCTACGTGTATGGCGCGCATCCGTCGCTGAATGCGAATGCGCAGCCCGAGCACCACGCCCACGTTGCTGCCGGTTTAGCCGCGCTGGACGCCGCGCCTGGTCCGGGCGCGGCGGGCGTGACGCTCACGCGCAGCCGCAACGCCGCACACACGTCAACGCTCGACGACAGCCAGTTGGGCAGCGTCGAAACGGGCACGGTACAAGGTTCGAGTGCGGGCGGCTGGTCCGGCGGCGGCTTCAGTGCAGGCGGCGGAATGCGGCGCTGAGCCGGTCACTGCTGTTTTTTACACGTGTGCGTTGCGTAATCTTTGTTTCGAGATTTTCTTGCCGATTATTAACGGCGTACGCGTTGTTTGAAATCGGCCCGGTCATCTTCTGGGCCACGGCTACGCGTTGACAAGGTTTGCAGCCACCCGCCCCGACCAAACAGCCGTAGCGCTTTCATCGGCATCCGAATCAAGTCTCGATGTTTAGTTATGAAGAATAGACTCGCCGCTGCCATAGAATCGGCGTCGGCCACAATATCAAGCCGGAGACAATCAACCATGTTGGAAACGAAAGGAAGGAATATGAAGATGGACAAGCTCGCGGCAGTCGCGCTGATCGCCGCCGCGTTGTCGTTCGAGGGCTGCACGTCCGTAGCCCAAAAAAATACCGACCAGTGTGTGGAGCGAATGCAGAGATCCGCGGAACCCGCGATCGTCTCGGTCAGTGACACGCGGCCGTCGCCGGATGGCCGCTCGTTCACCGTGAGCGGCATGATGGAGGACCGGAGCACGCATGCGCTCGTGCCCGCGCAAGTCGAATGCCGGTTCGAAGGCAAGGTCCTGACGGGCTTCCGTTGGCTCGCGCCCGCCAATTTCGCATCGAAGTACTGAGCGTCGCGATGCGCCGTGGTGCCCAAACAGCCACGACAGCTTGATGAATTGAAAATCGTAATCGACTGTAATGCTTTATGTAACCTGAGAAACTTTGACTCGCCCTACACTCCAGCGTCTCAGCGTTGGTCTGTCGGAGGTTGCGTTCGGCCACGGGCATTTGAATTCACTACCGAGGTCGCATGAATCCCGAATCGAAAGCCATTTTCCTGCACACCGGATATCGAACGGCGGGCACGTGGTTATGGTCCTGCTTTCGCAGCCTGGATCAAGTGACCGCGTACTATGAACCGCTGCATGAAATGCTGGCGAGCATCGATCGGGACATGCTCAACACAAGCACGGCGAGCAGTTGGCGTTCGGGGCATCCCGATCTGGAGAGCCCCTATTTCGCCGAGTTCGCCCATTTGCTCGACGGTGAAAAGCGGGGAATCGCCGGTTACGAAGCGGTCTTTTCTGTCGATAGTTTTTCCGGCGATGCACCCGAAGCCGCGCCCCGTCTTGTCGAGTATCTGAATACGCTCACGCACACGGCAAACGCCGCCGGGCGCACACCGGTCTTCAAGTTTTGCAGGTCGTTGGGGCGACTCAACTGGTTCTACGAAACGTTTACCGACGCGGTGCATATCGTTGTCCTGAAGAACCCGGTCACACAATGGCAATCGTGCTGGGAGCTGTTCGCCAGGCACCGCAACGCGCATTTTGTCGCCATTCCGTTTGCCGTGCTCGATATGAACCGGCACGTTCCGCTCGCGCGCAAAGTGATTGAGGCTTTGCGGGTCACGTTGCCGGAGATGCCAGAGAGCGGCACGCGTGTCACGCTTGAAGCCCGCCTCACGTTCTGGAAACAGTACGTTGCGCAGATCGATCCCGCCGATGCGTATCGCGGCTTTCTCGCGCATTGGCTGTTGACGCTCCGGCACGCCTTCACGTCATCCGATGCGGTGTTCGATTGCGATCTCGCCGCGCGCTCGCCCGCTTATGCCCAGGCGGCGGAACAATGGATCGCGGAGATGTCGGGCTTGAATCCATCGCTTGGCAGCGTGGAATCCGCCGATGGTCCTCGCCAATGCGGCTTTGACGCGATGCGCGGCCTGGCGATTCACCTCGACGCGCTGGCGCTTTCGAAAGTACTCGTCGAATCGCGCGAGATTAGTGATGAAACGCATTCATTCTGGTCCAGCAAGCTCGCGCAAGCGACCCAGGTGCTCGCATTCGGTCCCGACGTGAACTGGCCGCAAGGCGCGGTTTCCCTGCATCGCTCGACGCGTGTCGTGAATATTGCGTTGATCGACGGCATTGCGGCGGACGCCGCGCTAGTGAGCGAACTCGCTGCCACGCGCAGTGCGCTCGAGCGTGCAAAGGAACAGGTCAAGGCGCTCAAGCGTGCCCCGTTGCGGCGGCTCGGCACGAAGGTGCGCAAGCTATTCGCGCCGAAACCACGCCGCTCTGAAACATACATTAAGAAGTGGCGCTCGCGCGGTAACTAAAAAACACGCGCCTTCATTTATGGTGGCGGGATCGACTCACGGAACCCGTCCACCATGTCCACGACCCTTTCCTTTCTCAGTGAACGCGTCTCGCGCGCGGTCCTCGAAGCCAGTTCAGCGCCGCTATGGTCCGCCTGCATGGCCGAAGCCGCGCACGTGTGGATGCCGTCGCGCGATCGTGCGTTGATCACGCCAGCCGCTGGCATGATCGCAGTGCAAGATGCTGGAGCGCACGCGCATGGCTGAGAACGTCACGGCTATCGTGCGTCAGATCAGTTCGGCCGACCTGAGCGCGGACGGCGAATTCCTTCTGATTCACGATGGAAGCGCCACGGCGGCACTCCACCGTTCGGTATTCAACGACCTGCTGGTTGCGCTGCCCAACGCGATGGAAAAGATCCAGCGCATCAACAAGAGCGAAGCGCCATCGTTCGCGCTCATGCACGCGCGCGGCTGCGAGATCGGGCGGCTCGACGGTACTCGCCATGTTGTGATCCGCTTTCGGCTATCGCAAACTGCCTGCCTGTCGTTCACATTGCCCTGCGAGCACATTCGCGGCATTGTCGACGCGCTCGAGTCCGCATCTCATCAAGAAGCCGTGCTGTCTTCCCGCACCGCCTGGCTGCAATAAGCAGGCGCCCCGCACGCGGACGCGCTCCCAGCGAGCCGCACACACATTTTCATCCGCAAACCCTGGTTTCCCTGGCCTATCGTGATCCTGCGTGACGCATTGCGCGGCTTACGTCTAAAGCCGCTGATTTCCCTGTTGCTGGTCGCGCCCGGATTCGCGCCACCCGCCGCACTCGCTCAACTCTCCGGCACGGCATCGCAGCCCGCATCGCTCGGCGACGACTCGCCCTTGCGCGTCGATCCGCAGTTGCAGGAGCATCCGCTGCAATCGGGCGACAAAGCCGCAACGACCGCAATCGCCCGGTCCATGAACGGCACGACCGACACCGACCTCTCGCTACATGGGGAGGCCGAGTTGCGGCGTTACGCGTCGGCCATCAAAGGCGACTCCATTCACTACTTCGAGGACGCGGACACCGCCGACGCTTATGGCAACGCGAGCCTCACGCAAAACGGCATCACGTTCTTTGGACCCTATGCGCATATGCGCGTCGAAGCGGAGCAAGGCTATATCAATACGCCGCGCTACCGCTTCGTCATCAATGGCGGATGGGGTTCGGCCGCACGCGCCGACCTGATCGACAACGAGCGCGCGGTGATCCACAACGGCACCTATTCGACCTGCCAATGCAGCGGCGAGCCCGCGTGGTACCTGCGCGCCTCGCAGTTCGAAATGGACAACGGCACGAATACCGGCGTTGCGCGCAACACGGTGCTGTTCTTTCAGGGCGTGCCGATATTCGCGAGCCCGTGGCTCTCGTTTCCGCTCTCGAACGACCGGCGCAGCGGCCTGTTGCCGCCAACGTTCTCGTTCAGCTCCACGGGCGGCTTCGACCTGGCGACGCCGATCTATTTCAATCTCGCACCGAACTACGATCTCACGCTGACACCCCGCACGATCAGCCGCCGTGGTGAGATGATGAGCGCCGACTATCGCTACCAGGGCAGCGACTACAGCGGCGAATTCTCGGCTCTGGTTCTGCCGCACGACGCACTCACGAAGACCGACCGCTATTCCCTCTCGCTCAAGCACGACTGGAATATCGGCTCCGGCTTCTCCGGCTACGTGAACTACAACCGCGTTTCGGATTCGAGTGTCACCACCGACCTGAACGCCGAAAACCAGCTTCTGCTGGGATCGACGACACTCTATGACCAGGAAGCGGGCCTGCGCTATGCGAACGGACCGTGGTCGGTGCTGTTGCGCGAGCAGCACTGGCAGGCCTATTCGAACGATACGGTCTACAACCGCGAGCCGCAATTGAACGTGCAATACGCGCGCTATAACGTAGACGGATTCGACTTCGGTGCAGAAGCGGATGCATCGCGCTTCACGATGTCGAGCAGCGACGTCGCGCAGGGTAATCGCTTCGTATTCAATCCCTACGTGTCGCTGCCCGTCGTGCGCCCGTCGTGGTACATCACACCCAAGTTGCAGTGGCACTTCGCGACCTACGACCTTTCCTCGCTCGGCAGCGACGCCGTGGCCGGACAGCCGCGCAATTTCCAGGTCAACGTGCCGACGGTGAGCCTCGACTCCGGCATGACGTTCGAGCGTTCCATCACGCTATTCGGCCACGCCTATATTCAAACGCTCGAACCACGGCTTTATTACGTCTATACGCCGTATCGAAACCAGAGCTTCGCGCCGCTGTTCGACACCGCCGAGAGCGATTTCGGCCTCGCCGAGATCTTCACGGCCAATAGCTTTGTCGGCAATGACCGTGTTGCCGATGCCAATCGCGTCACCGCCGCCATCACGACACGTTTCATCGACGCCGCGACGGGTTCGGAGGCAGGACGCTTCGTGCTCGCGCAGCAATACAACTTCACCACGCCGCGCGTGACACTGGAAGCCGACGGCACCGCCACGGACATGACCCGCACGGGCGTGATCGCGGGTGCCTCGCTCAACATCAGCAGCGCGTTCAAGGCCGAGCAGGCCATCGAATACGACGAGGCGAATGCTTACCTTTCCCATGCGAGCACGGGTTTTTCGTGGGCGCCCGCAGCGGGCAAAGTCTTGAATATGGCGTATCGATATACGCGCGCCAACGCGTCCGAGGACGACGAGCCGGTCAGCCAGTTCATCGTCTCGGGCCAATGGCCGCTGAGCCGCCGGCTTTCCAGCGTCGCGCGCGTGAACTACGACATGCATTTGCACCGGCTCATTGCGGGGTTGGTCGGCTTTCAGTACGACGCAGATTGCTGGTCGATCGGCGTTGCCTTCGAAAAATACACGAATGAGACCAGTTCCACGGTGCCGAGCAGCGGCAGCCGCGTACTGATGCAGTTGCAGTTCAAGGGTCTGTCGAAAATCGACAACGGCCTGCTCAATCAGTTCAGGGAAAACGTGCCGGGCTATACGCCACCGCCGGGCGGCGATGCACCGGTCTCGAAGTTCACGGACTA
Source organism: Paraburkholderia sp. J7 (assembly GCF_905220155.1). Lineage (NCBI taxonomy): Bacteria > Pseudomonadati > Pseudomonadota > Betaproteobacteria > Burkholderiales > Burkholderiaceae > Paraburkholderia > Paraburkholderia sp. J7. Next base: position 223,146 of record NZ_CAJMYZ010000008.1, read on the forward strand.
TGAGTAAGGCGGCGTTCTCAAGTTGACGGTTGCAGGCTGTGCGCATGATCGACAGAATCTTCGATGTGACTTTTTGGAACATGTCTATGCGCGATATGAAGTGTTTTTTCTGAAGCGCCCGTCCCAGACTGTCTCTACAAACCCCGCGTACACCCCTGAGTGGGTGTCCCGCCGAGGGACCGAGGACCCGTAAGGTTCAACAAGGAGACAGCAGTGTCAGATATACCGTCCAATACGGCCGCACAACGATATCGCAGCGCCACACCGGTCATTCGCACCCGGATGGCCGGCTGTATCGGGCACGCCATCGAATGGTTCGACTTCTCGATTTACGCGAACTTCGCCATTTTCTTCGGTCCCCAGTTGTTCCCGTCGACGGATCAGCGCTCCGCGCTGCTCGCCGCGTTCGGCGTCTACGCAATCGGCTTCGTGATGCGGCCTGCGGGGGGCTGGCTGCTAGGCGCCGTCGCCGATCGCCATGGCCGCCGGACTGCGCTCGCCATTTCCGTCACCTTGATGGCGCTGGGTTCGCTCCTGCTCGCGGTATTGCCGCCCTACGCGGCGATCGGTCTCGCCGCCCCGGTAATTGCAACGATTGCCCGGCTATTGCAGGGGCTCTCCGTCGGCGGCGAGTTCGCCGCAGCCTGTTCGTTCCTTGCCGAGACAGCGCCGCCGAACCGCCGCGGATTTCACGGCAGCTTCCTGTTCTTCGGCACGGGCATCGGCTTGATCGCCGCCTCGGCGATCGCCTGGGTGCTGAACCGCGCGCTCACCCACGAGCAGATGCTGCATTTTGGATGGCGCATCCCGTTCCTGATCGGTGCGTTTGGCGGCCTGTTCGGGTACTGGCTGCGTACGCGCGTCGAAGAAACCGAAGCGTTCCGGCGCACCGCCACGCGCGCCAAGGAACGCAAAGGCTCGATCCGCGTTCTGTTCACGCAATACGCGAAGCCAACGTGGACGCTCATCGGCACCAGCATTCTCGGCGCGTTCGCCTTCTATCTGTTCATTGTCTACGTGCCGGTCTACGCGATTCACCGCTCGGGCGCGGAACCGGCGACCGCCTACGCGGCGAGCACGTTGAGCCTGATCGCGTTCACCGCGGTTCAACCGCTCTTCGGCTGGCTCTCGGACCGCTTCGGGCGTCGTCCGCAACTCATCGTGATGGCGGCGCTCTATACGCTGTTCGTCTACCCTGTCGTGCTCTCCGTGGGCAGTTCGTTCTGGTCGATCGCTCTGGTCGAGATGTTCGGCATCGTGGTGTACGGCCTCTATACCGCGATTGCGCCAGCGCTCATGGCAGAGCTTTTCGGCGCCGAGATCCGCTCACTCGGTATCGGGCTCCCGTTCAACCTGGTCGTCGCGATTCTCGGCGGCACGACGCCCTATTTGATGACGTGGCTGCAGGGCCGCCAGCAGGAATACCTGTTCCTGATCTATGTCTGCATTGGCTCGGCAATCAGCCTCTTCACCTATGTGCGGATGAAGGAGACGCGTGGCATCGCGTTAGATTCGGAACGCTGACACCATGATCGACGCATTGCATACGCGCCTTTCGCGCGCCGCGATCACCACGCAAGCTGACGAGTGCGCGCTGAGCCACATCGATCTGGGTAGCGGGGCCCCGCTTCTGTTGATCCACGGCGGCCACGGCGGCTGGTACCACTGGCTGAAGAATATTGAAGCCCTCTGCGCCCACTCGCGCGTCATCGCGCCTGATCTGCCGGGCTTTGGCCGCAGCACCGGCCCTGTGCGCAACTTCTCGTTGCAAGTGGCCGCCAGCGAGCTGTTTGCCCTGCTCGACAGGCTTGGTATCGGCACGATTGACGTCGCGGCGTTTTCGTTCGGCGCATGTATTGGCGGACAGATGGCGGTGCAAATGCCGCATCGCGTGCGCTCGCTTGCCGTGGTCAATCCAGCCGGAATGGGCCCGGTTTCAGCACGGCTCTCCGACATTCAACATGAAGCGGCGCGGGTCGCGAAATCGCATGGCCTCGAGCAAGGCGTGCGCATTTCACTCGAGCAAATCATGCTATGCGACTCCCGCCTCGTTACAGAGGACCTTTGCAGACTCACCGCCGACCATGTGCGGGCGACGCGCGTGCAAACGCGCGCCATTGCACGGACTCATCCCACGCGCGCCCTTTTCGAGCGCGTGCGCGCGCCTATGTGGCAGGCACTCGGCTCACAAGATCCCCACCAGCGCCATGCGCTTGACCAGCGGGCTCGCTATGTGCAGTCAATATCGGAATGCAACACCTCGTCGATTTGCCACGCCGCTCATTGGCTGCAATTCGAAGCGGCGCCGTGGTTCAACGACAACCTGACTGCCTTCCTCGACCGCGTTCGCGCGAGGCAGCGCACACCCAGTTCCATCGATACCGGATTCCAGACATGATTCTCGACACCTTCGCAGACTACGTCGCCACACAAGCGGAAGTCGATTTGCCAGCGTCCACCCGTCATGCGGTAAAGCGCGCACTGATCGACTGGTTCGCGGCGCTCCTGCCAGGCACGCTCACGGCCCCCGCCCTGCAGCTGCGGCGCGCGCACAGCGAGGAATTCGGCTTTGCGCGTTCGAGCTTGCCGGGCGCCGGGGCACGCACGTTCCCGGCAACTGCCGCCTGGATCAATGGCAGTACCTCGCACGCCGTGGAATTCGACGATATCTTCCGGGACGCCGTCTATCATCCGGGCTGTCCAACAGTGGCCGCAGCACTCGCGCTAGCCGAAGACAGAAACGCAAGTGGCGACCAGTTGCTCAAGGCGATTGTTGCGGGCTACGAAGTTTCAACGCGCATAGGCGCCGCGGTACAACCCGCTCATTACCGCTTCTTCCATACGACAGGAACGGTGGGATGTTTCGGCGCCGCCGCAGCGGGTGCGCTTCTTGCCGCGCCCGGTTCCAGCGACACGGCGCGTCATGCAATGGCGACGGCGGCGACCTTCGCGTCGGGCCTCCAGCAGGCATTCCGCTCCGACGCCATGACCAAAGCCCTGCACGCCGGCCACGCTGCCGCTGTGGGCGTACGCGCGGCACAGGGAGCGGCCGCCGGACTGACCGGCGTGACCGACATCCTCGAAGGCGCAGCGGGCTTCGGAGCCGCATTGTGCGACTCGCCGAGCTGGGACGGCGTAACCGACGGCCTGGGCGTGCGATTCAACATCGAGCACATTACGCAGAAAAATCACGGTTGCTGCGGACATACATTCGCCGCCATCGACGCGCTGCTCGAACTGAAGCACGAGCACGGCTTCACGGCCGGCGCGATCCGCAATATCACCGTGCGCACGTACGGTGCGGCGCTCGAGGTGGCCGGCATTCGCGATCCGCGAACGGCCTTTGAGGCGCGTTTCAGCCTGCCCTACGTCATGAGCCACGCGGCGATATACGGCTCGGTGCGGCTCAGCGCGTTCGAGCCCGCACGGCTTGCCGAGGCACCGCTGCGCGCATTGATGGAAAAAGTCGAACTGGTCGCCGATCCGGCGCTAACAGCCGCATTCCCGAAACAGCGCGCAGCGCGTGTGGCCGTGACGCTCGACGATGGCCGCACGGTCGAGACTTTTGCTCCTTATCGCCGAGGCGATCCCGAAGCTCCGCTCACGGACGCCGAACTCGACGCCAAGTTCACCGAACTGGCAACGCCCGTGATCGGCACAGCCGCTGCGCGAGCGCTACTCGATCAGCTCTGGCGCATCGACGAACATCGTGTCACCGATCTCGCGCTTGCCAGGCTCGTTGCGTTGCAAGCGTAGACCCCCCATCACTCTGCCATGCCTTCGATCTTTGGCATGGCAGAGATTTCGTCCATGAGCCACGAGCGAAATGCTGCGATCTTGCGCGACGGCCTGCGGCCTTCGGCAACCAGAAGGTAATAACCCAGCTTTCGCTTTACCGGGCGGTTGAACGGACATACCAGCGCGCCCGAGGCGATATCGTTGGCGAGCAGACGCGTTTGCCCGATCACCACGCCGAGACCCTCGATCGCCGCCTGATAGGCGAGCAGAGAGTTCTGAAATCCGCCGCGCTGCTGCTTCACGAGCGCTTCGAGATCGCTGCGCCCCACGGCGCGCAGCCAGTCGAACCAGTCTTGACGCCGATAGCGCGACTGAAGCAGCCGGTGTTTCGCGAGGTCCGAAAACGTCTTCAGCGGCGGCCCGTCACGCAACAACGCCGGGCTGCAAACAGGCTCGATGACATCGTCGAACAAATGCTCGCTCTGGATGCCAGGCCAGTTGCCGTCGCCGAACTGGATCGCCGCATCGGCCTCGACTTCGTTGAAGTTCATCGGAGCAACGGTCGTGCTGATCTCGACGGGAATGTTGGGATAGCGCTGCTCGAAGCGTTGCAGGCGATGCATGAGCCACTTCGCTGCGAACGTGGTGTAGACATTGAGCCGCAGCGCCTCGCCCTCCGCACTCCCCACGATGCTTTCCGTTGCCGCCGCAATGGCGGCGAACGCCGGCCCCACCGCCTTGTGATAAGTCGCGCCCGCCTTCGTGAGCCTCACGCCGCGAGGCTCGCGCTCGAACAACGTGACGCCGAGATATTGCTCGAGCGTGCTGAGCTGCCGGCTCACCGCCGAGTGCGTGACGCACAGCTCGGCCGAGGCCTTCGTGAGGCTGCCAAGACGCGCAACGGCATCGAATACGTGTAGCGGATTGAGCGGAGGAACCGTGCGGGACATAGCTGACTATCCGGGAATTGGTGTTCCAAAAACTCACATCAACGTACCGTATGCGAAGTAGTGTGTCAATCTCGCGGCGGGAATAATGACCTCACGATGAACACGTACCTGGAGACGAAGAGGAGAACCATGGACTTCCAGTTCACTGAGGAGCAAACCGCCTTTGCAGACGCCGTGCGCCGGTTCGCGAAAGACACGCTTGCGCAAGGCGCGCTGCGGCGGGCCCACGAACCCGGCTACGCGTTCGACGTAGCGCGGCTACTGTCCGAACAGGGCCTGCTCGGCATTACGATGGACGAGGAGGACGGCGGCCAGGGCGGAACGTTGATGGACGCCGTCATCGCGATCCAGGAAATCGCACTGGTCTGCCCCAAGAGCGCGGACGTCGTGCAGGCCGGCAACTTCGGTCCGATTCGCACTTTCGTCGAGTATGCGAGCGCGGAACAGAAGCGCCGCTACCTGAAGGATCTGCTCAGCGGACGCAAGGTCATCGCGCTCGGCATGACCGAGCCCGGCGCGGGTTCGGCCGTCACCGAACTGTGCACCTCCGCGCGCGAAGAAGGCGACGAGTACGTCATCAACGGCACGAAGATCTTCTCGACACACAGCCCCGAAGCCGACCTCTTCCTGATTTACTGCCGCTTCGGGCCGGGAACGGGCAACATCGGCTCGGTTCTGATCGAAAAAGGCACACCTGGATTCACGGTCGGCAATCCGTCCTGCTTCATGAGCGGCGAACCGTGGTCGCAGTTGTACATGGAGGAATGCCGCATTCCGGCCGAGAACGTCCTGCTCGGGCCAGGCGGCTTCAAGAAGCAGATCTCCGGCTTTAATGTCGAGCGCGTAGGCAATGCGTCACGGGCTCTGGCCCTGGGCCGTCACGCGTTCAATCTCGCGCGCGAGCATGCTGCCATGCGGGAGCAGTTTGGCCACCCCTTGTGCGAGTTTCAGGGCATTCAGTGGAAATTCGCCGATATGGCGCTCAAGCTGGAATCCGCTCAATTGCTGCTCTACAAGGCGGCAAACGTTGCGCGCGGCACGCTGCCTTCGCCCAACGACACGGCGCTTGCCAAGCTCGCATGCAACCTGGCCGGCTGGGAAGTCTCGAACGAGGCGCTTCAAGTGATGGGTGGCATGGGCTACAGTCAGGAGTCGCTGGTGGAATACTGCGTGCGACGAACGCGCGGCTGGATGATTGCCGGTGGATCGATCGAAGTACTCAAGAACCGTATCGCCGAAGGCGTGTTCGAACGCCGTTTCGACCCGCGCAAGTGAAGGGACACCATGAGCATGAATGAGACGATGGAGCCGACTCCCCGCACTGCCGTACGTGACATATCCCTCGCACGCTGTGTGCTGGCGCCCGAAAGCGTCGCGCTGATCGGGGCATCGGACGACCCGGCAAAGACGGCTGGCAGACCGCTGCGCTTTATCCGGCAGGCGGGCTACGAAGGGCGCATTTACCCGATCAACCCGAACCGCGACGTTGTGCAGGGGGAACGCGCCTGGCATCGTGTATCGGATCTGCCCGAAATTCCGGAGCACGCGTTCATCCTCACGGCAACGGAAGCCGCAATCGACGCGCTCGAGGCATGCGCGAACTTCGGCATTCCCGTGGCCACCATACTCGCCGCGGGTTTCTCTGAGACGGGCCCGGACGGCGCAGCACGCGAACAGCGCGTGCGTGACATCGTCGCGCGCACGGGCATTCGTGTTCTCGGGCCGAGCGGTCTCGGTATGGTGAACGTGCGCACAAAGCTCGCATTGACGGCCAATGCCGCCTTTGCCGAGCCGGATCTTCCTGTTGGCGGCGTGTTTGTGGCCTCACACAGCGGCAGCATGATCGGCGGCCTGCTCTCGCGCGGCAAGGCCAAAGGCGTTGGCTTTGCGGGTCTGGTTTCCGTTGGCAACGAAGTCGACCTGAGCGTTGGCGAAATCTGCGCCGCAACGCTCGACGACCCCGCCATCACCGGCTACATGCTCTTTCTCGAAACGCTGCGTCATGCGGACAAACTGCGCGCCTTCGCCCTGGCGGCGGCCGAGCGCGGGAAGCCCGTCGTGGCCTATAAACTGGGGCGCTCCGCGGCGGCAGCAGAGCTTGCTGTCTCGCACACCGGCGCGCTGGCCGGCGAAGACGATGTTGCCGACGCGTTCCTCAAGGATTGCGGCATCGCTCGCGTCGACACGCTCGAAGCATTTCTCGAAAGTCTCCCCCTGCTCCGGCAAATGCCGTTGCCCCGCTCCCGCGAAGCTGCGCGCGTGCCGCGTGTCGCGGTGGTGACCACGACCGGCGGCGGCGCGGCCATGGTGGTCGATCAACTGGGTGTTCGCGGCATCGATGTCGTGCAGCCCCGTGAAGAAACCTTCGCGCGGCTCGCGAGTGCGAGCGTGGACGTGTCCAGCGGGCGCATCGTCGACCTGACACTTGCGGGCACCCGTTATGACGTCATGAGCGCCGCGCTCCGCGTGCTTCGTACGGCACCGGAATTCGATCTCGTCATTGCCGTCGCAGGGTCTTCCGCTCGCTTCGCACCAGAACTCGTGGTTCGCCCGATTATCGATAGCGGGACGGCTGACCCGGCGTTGCTCCCGCTGGCCGCGTTTGTCGTGCCAGAAGCGCCGGAGGCGCTGCTGCGACTGACTGAAGCGGGCGTGCCGTGTTTTCGGACCCCTGAGGCTTGCGCCGATGCCATCGCCGCCGCGGCATCGAGACGCGCGCCGAAGCCCTTCGCGCAGCAAAAAGCGGCAGAGAAAAGCACTGCGAAACATGAGGATGCCTTACTGCTCGACGAGCTCGTGGCGTACGAGCAGCTCGCTCGAGTGGGTGTTGCGCATGCACCGGCATCAGCTATCTCAGTCAGCGAGGCCGCGGCGTTGCCCGAAGGTCTTGCCTACCCGCTCGCGGTCAAAGTTCTCTCTGAGCGGCTGCCTCACAAGACGGATGTTGGCGGTGTCGAACTCGGTATCAGCGACGGCGCCCAGTTGCGTGCAGCAATTGCTCGCATTGTCGAGAACGTGGGAAAGCATGTACCCGATGTCGCGGTGGAGCGCGTCCTCGTGCAACCGATGACCCAAGGCCTCGGCGAGGCGCTGATCGGCTATCGGCTCGACGCGCAGGTGGGCCCGGTCGTCATGCTCGCGGCCGGCGGCGTCTATACCGAGCTTTACCGCGATCGAGCGTTGCGGCTGGCGCCTGTCGATTTCGACGAAGCACGGGCGATGGTTGCCGAAGTCAAGGGACTGCGCGCGCTCGAGGGCTATCGAGGCAAACCACGCGGCGACATGGATGCTCTCGCCAGAGCGGTGGTGGCCATGTCTCGACTGGCCACCCTTCCCGATGTTTGTGTCGTCGAAGCCGAAGTCAATCCGGTGATGATCAGGCGTGAAGGCGACGGCGTACTGGCTGTCGATGCGTTAGTGCGCATCAAACAATGAAGCATGGCGCGCGTGACGGGCGTTCAGACGCACCAGGTTTTCCCGCCTGGTGCGCCCCAGCCAGGCAAATTCGCCAGGCGCACGTCACAGCTCCATACTGACGCCTCGCCTGAACAAGCGGGTGTTGACAAGATAGTAGACAACTCCGGCCGCAAGCCACGCGAGGCCGATCGCCTTTGCTCGCCAATCCATCAGGAACAGGACGTAGCCGATAATAAAAAGGCCGATAAGCGGCAACACCAGATGGAGCATCCATCGCTTTGATCGCTGCCGGATCATGAAGTGATTAATGACCGACAGATGCAGTACGAAGAAACCCGTCAACGCGCCAAAGTTGACGATGCTGCTGAGCTCGTCGATCCGCCCGAGGAAAGCCAGGCCGACCACAAGCGACACAACCGCGACGAGAATCGTGCTCACGTAAGGCGTCTGGTACTTGGGATGAACCTTGGAGAGCACGTGTGGCAGCTTGCGATCACGACCCATCGCGAACAAGATCCGCGAAATGGCCGCCTGCGCGACAAGCGCGTTGGCGATTCCCCACGAAAGCGCCGTGGCCCAAATGGTCGCGTAGCGCAGCGCGGGGCCCCCTGCAATCGCCGCCGTGTCATAGAACGCCCCATCGGTACTGGAGAACGTCGTTCCACGCGCAAGATCGACCGCAACCCACGTCTGCAGGACAAATAGCGAGCCCACCACCAGCAGGGCCCAGAGCGATGCCTTACCTACGCTGTCAACCCCGTCCCTGCTTTCCTCGGACAACGTCGAAATGCCGTCGAATCCCAGAAACGAAAGCACCGCGATCGAAACGGCTCCGACCACCACTGACACACTGAACTTGTCCGCATCGTAGAGCGGTTTCAACGTGAGACCCGTGGGATGATCGCCCGAATAGAGTGCAATCAGGCCCAGCACGATAAATACGGCGAGGATGATGCCTTCGGCCACGAGGATGTACCGGTTCGCCTTCGCGGTGAACTCTACGCCAACGAAGTTGATCAGCGTGTTGATGCCGATAAATCCCACTAGCCACAGCCAGTCCGGCACTTGCGGGAGGATCGGCCGCAGCGCCTCGGCGCTCACGAGATACAGAAGCGCCGGAACGAGAATATAGTCGAGCAGGATCAGCCAGCCCGAAAAGAAGCCAACCGTCTCATGGATGCCACGTTGGGCGTAGGCGTAAACCGAGCCAGCAACCGGGAATGCCCGTGACATCGCCCAGTAACTCATGGCGGTGAAGAACATCGCGACCATGCCAATCAGATAGGCGAGCGGCACCATGCCTCGCGCGTCCTGATAAACGTAGCCGAAGACACCGAATGGCGCGATTGGCACCATGAAAATCATCCCGTAGATGACCAGATCCCAAACGGTGAGTGCGCGCTTGAGCTCCTGCGTATATCCGAATTCTCTTTCGATTGACATAGTGTTTCCTAGAGGACGATTCCGAGCTGCTCCGCGATCGATTTGGGCAGTGCGTAGCGGCATGTTTTCTGAGGGTCAACGACCTGACAGATTTGCAGATCGCCGGCGACTGAGAGCAAATTGACTGCGTCATCTGTCGAGAGCCCCGTCTCACCTGCAATGAAGCTGACCATATTGCGCGCAGCCAGATTGGCTGCGTCATCCAGCAAACGAGCGGATGCGATCGTATAGAGGGTGTCCGCCGTCTGGGCCATCGGTGTCGGGAGCACACGGTCCCTGAGCACTGAAATGCTGACGGTGACTTCGCCGGCTATCTCCATGCCGCAAACGGAGACTTCGCCGTCTCCCATGGCGGCATGCAAATCGCCCAGTGCCAATAGTGCGCCGGGCACGTTGACTGGCAGATAAAGGGTCGTGCCTTCAGTGATGATCTTGCAGTCCATGTTTCCGCCATGCGCGTCCGGAACGCCGCATGACACTGAGTCATTGGACGGGGCCGTGCCGATTACACCGATCATCGGGTTGAGCGGCACGCGTACGCCTTGGGGCAGCGTGCCGAAGCCACCTTCCACGGGAATCACGCGGATCGACGGCGCCGTGATCTCATCGCCACAGACTCCGAGGCCCGGCGCCGTCATCATGACCGCCTGCTTGCCAAGTACGATTCGTTCGATCTGAACGGCGAGGACGTCCCCCGGTTGCGCGCCGTCCACATAGACCGGGCCCGTCGCCGGATTGATGCGACTCCAGTCGAGCCCGGTGTACGGTGTGTCGGCGGACCGGATCTGATCCTCGAAGCAATCACAGGTCTCGAATACGACCCGCTCGCCGTCCTTTACGGTCAAAGCGGGAGCGTTCCCCGGGCCCATTGCATAGATGAGGTGGTTTCTGCTAACTCGATGCACAACGATTCCTTTCTCTTTCAGTTCTCAACGGGCGATAGTGCCTATTAGCCAAGCAAAGTTAGACGTATATAGGATTACTGATTAGCGAGGCCTCTCTGGCTCCGTTGCCTTCCCGCTCGCCCTCAGTCGTTCATGATGACGCGAGGCGCACGGCGGCTGCGTGACGGAGAATTTCCTCGCTCACCTCCACCATGCTTCGATGCGTGGCCATTGCGCTTGAACGCAGCCGTTCGTAGCCTTCTTTCTCGGTGAGGCTGTGTTTCCCGACCAGGTATGCAACGGCCTGCGCGACGAGCGGATAGCCCTCGATTTTTTTCTGCAGTCCGGTGTTTCGCGCCTGCAGTGCGCTAATCCGCTCGCCGAGCGCAAACGCCATCATGAGTGCGGTATAGACCGCGCCCTGCGTGATCGGCGGATGCAGCATCGCCGTGGCGCCGAGCGCCACACCGCGCTGGATCTGCGAAAGCGTTTCCTGGCGCGTCAACGCACAGATCGGCACGCCCTGTGCACGCAGGCGCTCGGCAACGGACGGACTATTGAATGTGTCCAGTTCGACGATGGCAGCGAAGCAATCGTCGATTGACGCTGGCGTGTCGCCGTGCACGGCAAACCAGCGGATACCGAGCCGCTGAAGACTCTTTTCGAGGCTGGCCAGATGGCGTTCGCTGCAGTCGACCAGCGCGACGCGCTGGTGTCCGAAGTCTGGTGCGTTGATGGTCGGCTTCATTTCACGATTCTTAAACGCGGGCGGGTCGAATCGACCGACGAGCTTTCGAAGGTTCTCAAGTCGGTTTGGGTCAGATACGGGTCCGCCTCGATCGGATGAGGTTCGGTGTGAACGATGCGAAAACGGTTGCCCGCGAGTTCGGCGATATGGCAAGGCAGCGCACCGTGGTTATTGCGTGAGCAAAGCTGGATCGCGCCGATTGAGGTTGCGACAGGCCTCTCGTAGAGCCAGGCAAGCAACTGGCCCGGGTCGTCGTTGCCACACGCCGCACGCGCCTCGGCGAAGAGTTCGATCGAGACGTGCGCGCCGGTGTAGAAGTGGGACAGCCGCATTTGCCCGTGCCCGGCGTACTGCCGCCGCGTGAATTCAGGCGCTGACTCTTCGAAAAACGGACCGGCCGTCAGGAGCGACAGCGCCTCCAGCGGACCGATCTTCTCCAGTTCGGCTTCCGTCAGGTCGTAACTGAGCACGGGCAGGCGCAGTCCGAGGCGCTGGCTCGCCGCATCGAGCGTTTGCAGGAACGCATACGACGACTCGCCAACCAGATTGTTGAGAACGAACGCGGGCGGACGGGCCAGGAGTGCGTCGACGAGTTCGTCGATACCCGTGGTCGAACCAAGGTGCAGATAGCGTTCGCCCAGCACCTCGCCGCCCGATATCTGCAGCACTTCGCGCGTAATGCGGTTGCTCTCCCACCCCCAGACGTAGTTCGAGCCGATCAGGAAGGCGGTTTTGCCGTATGCGTGCAGGGCGTATCGCAGCAGGGGCAGCAGAGCCTGATTCGGCGTGGCGCCCAGATAAACGACGTTTTCGTTGCTCTCGAAACCCTCGTAGGAACAGGAATACCAGAGCAGCGCGCCGTGCTGCTGGAGGTCGGGAATGATGTCCTTGCGGCTCGCAGACGTCGACGCGCCGAAGATATGCCGCACGCCCTGCTCGAGCAAAGCGGCCGCGCCGTCGCGATAGGCTTCGGCCCCGCCTCGCGGATCGTATTCGCGCGCGCACAAACGGAATCCATAACGGCCCGAGCGGTTGATACGATCGATAGCATGCCTCGCACCGGCGAGCGAGCTGCGGCCCAGGCACTCGTAAGTGCCTTTGCTCGACCATAGCAATCCAATCGGAACGTCTTCAAGCGTCAAGTTATTGTTCTCGCAATAAAAAAAGCCTGAACCGCCATTCATGGCAGGTTCAGGCTTCGGTGCCTGTTTCAGCGAAACAAAGTCTTAAAGGCCTAACGTCGCCATGCTTTGCGTTTTCAGCTATTCAGCAAAATCGTTGCTCACGCAACAACGCGAGCGGATGATAAAGCAAAAGCGCGAGTGTATCCAATAGGAAATAACCCTTCCCGCAGGCAGCACATTCGGGCGGCCCCTCAGGCTTGCGCTCAGGCGTCGGACGACTCGGCCTTCGCACGCGCAGCCCGCAGCGGCTTTGCCGGATTTGCCCGCTTTGGCGGCTTTGCCACTTTGGCGCTCGATGCCGCAACCGGGACCGCCCCGCCGGCATCCGCGCTGAGCAGCACGCCCGCCGACACGATATAAGCCGCCGCGCTTTCGATATCGCCGCGCAACGCCGCGCAGGCGGCGTCGCCGTCGCCCTTGCGCAGCGCGTCGAGCAGTTTGTCGTGGTGCTTGACGGCAACGCGCTCGCCCACGCGCTTCGAACCTGAGCGCAGGTCGTAGTTGAGAATCGGGCCGATGCGCAGCCACAGCGTCTCGATCATCTGCAGCAGCATGGGCATGCGTGCCGCTTCGTAGATGGCGAAGTGAAACGCCTGGTTCATCGCGATCACCTTCGCACCGTCGGGCTTCGCCTTTTGCATTTCTTCGGCAAAGCGTTCGTGCAGCGTCTGCAGGCGCGACAGGTCTTCTTTCCCGATCCGTGCGGCCGCCTGTGCCGTTGCGAGTCCCTCCACGTTCACGCGGATCTGCGTGATCTCGCCGAACTGGCTGATGCTCATGGTCGATACGCGCAACGCCCGGTTGGGTGTGAGCTCGAGCACCTGCTCGGCTACCAGCCGGTGCACCGCCTCACGCACCGGCATCACGCTAACGCCAAGCGCCGTTGCGATATTGCGCAGCGAAATCTGCTCGCCCGGCATCATCTGGCCGGTAATCAGGAGTTCGCGCAGTTGCGCGTAGACGTCACGGCTGAGCGTTTGGCGCGTCAGCGGGGTCACGAGTTCGTTCAGAGCCATGAGCAGATCATAGCACATAGGGTATGCCCGATATGAGATCTGTGATCACAGTTATAACATTCAATCCGGTCACGATCTATTGACGGAGAGAACACATGTGGAAGGATGAATCGCTTGTCGGCAAGCGCGTGCTCGTCACGGCCGGCGCGGACGGCATCGGACTGGAAATCACGCGAGCCTTCGTGGAAGCAGGCGCGCGCGTGGCCGTCTGCGACGTTGCGGGGCAAAGTCTGGAGCGCATCGCGGCCGAGTTGCCCGGCGTGCTCGCCATCAAGGCGGACGTCTCGAACGAAGGCGACGTCGCGGCGCTCTTCGAGCGCATTGACGCAACGCTCGGCGGTCTCGACGTGCTCGTCAACAACGCGGGCGTGGCCGGGCCGACCGGCGGTGTCGAAACGCTGACGCTTGCCGACTGGGAACGCACGCTCGCCGTCAACATCACCGGCCAGTTTCTCTGCGCGCGGGCCGCGGTGCCGCGCTTGCGCACCGGTCGCGCGCCGGCAATCGTGAACCTCTCGTCGGCAGCGGGCCATCTGGGCATGCCGGGGCGCTCGGCCTACTCGGCCTCGAAGTGGGCCGTGGTGGGCTTCACGAAGTCGCTGGCGCTCGAACTCGGGCCGCAGGGCATTCGTGTGAACACCGTGTTGCCCGGCGCCGTCGACGGCCCACGCATCCGCGCCGTGATCGCGGCCAAGGCGGCTTCGCTCGGCAAGCCGCTCGAGGACGTGACGCGCAGCTACACCTCGCAGGCCGCACTGGGCCGCATGGTGACCATGCGCGACATCGCCTGCATGGTGCGCTTTGCCTGCAGCGATCAGGCTGCGAACGTGCACGGCCAGGAACTCGTCGTCGACGGCCTCACGCAGGCACTCAGCTAGGTCGTCGCGCTCACATCGAACCGGGCGCACAGCCGCCCCACCCCTATCAGGAAGAGCAAGGAGACCCCATGGCCAAGCGAGCCAAAGCCATCATCACCTGCGCGCCCACCGGCGCGATCCATACGCCGAGCATGTCGCCGCATCTGCCCGTTACCGCCGACGAGATCGCCACGGCCGCCATCGACGCCGCTCGCGCCGGTGCTGCAGTTCTGCACCTCCACGCGCGCGACCCGCGCGATGGGCGGCCCTCTCAGGACCCCGAACTGTTTCGCCCGTTCCTCTCGAAGATCAGCGCGGCCACCGACGCGGTGATCAATATCACCACGGGCGGCAGTCCGCATATGACTGTCGAGGAACGCATGCGTCCGGCCACCACCTTCAAGCCAGAGCTGGCGTCGCTCAACATGGGTTCGATGAACTTCGGCCTCTTTCCGATGCTGGAGCGATTCAAGGATTTCGAGCACGACTGGGAGCGCGAGCATCTGGAAAACAGCCGCAACCTCATCTTCAAGAACACCTATCAGGACATCGAGAACATCCTGCGTATCGGTGCGGCGAACGGCACCCGCTTCGAATTCGAGTGCTACGACATCAGCCATCTTTACAATCTCAAGCACTTCGTCGACCGGGGTCTCGTGACGGGCCCCGTGTTCGTGCAGACGGTGTTCGGCATTCTCGGCGGCATTGGCGCGGACCCCGAGGACCTGATGCACATGCACCGGACAGCGCAACGCCTGTTTGGCGAGCGCTTTCGCTGGTCGGTCCTCGGTGCGGGACGCAACCAGATTCCGCTCGCGACCATTGGCGCCGCCATGGGCTCGAACGTGCGCGTGGGTCTCGAGGATTCGCTCTGGATCGGGCCAGGCCAGCTCGCCGCGTCGAGCGCGGAACAGGTCTTGCGCATCCGCGCCGTGCTCGACGCCCTTAACATCGATGTGGCAACGCCTGCCGAAGCGCGCGACATACTGGAACTGAAGGGCGCGAGGGACACGGCGTTCTGAATCTACTGAGCGGCCTGTCCCGACCGCCCCTTTCAACCGACCACCCGGGTCGCCACGCCGGCACAAGCCGCCGGCGTGCCTTGGAGACTTCCGATCATGCCTACCGCTCACGCCTGCGGCGCCTCGCTGTCGCGCCCGGCCGATCGCACACTGACCGCATTGCTGTTTCGCAAGCTGATGCCGCTGCTCGTGCTGGCCTACGTCATCAGCTTCGTTGACCGAACCAATATTGCGCTTGCCAAGGCGCACATTGCCGTCGATCTGCACATCTCGGCGGCCGCGTATGGGCTGGGCGCCGGTCTTTTCTTTCTGTCCTATGCCCTGCTGGAGGTGCCGAGCAACCTCATCATGCATCGCGTGGGCGCGCGCTTCTGGATCGCGCGCATCATGGTGACGTGGGGCGTGCTTTCGGCCGCGATGGCCTTCGTGCAGGGGCCAGTCTCGTTCTACGTCATGCGTGTGCTGCTGGGTGCGGCGGAAGCGGGCCTCTTTCCTGGCGTGATGCTGTACCTGACCTACTGGTTTGGTCAGGAAGACCGCGCACGGGCCATTGGCTACTTTCTGCTTGGCGTGTGTCTCGCCAATATCGTGGGCGGGCCGCTGGGCGGCGCACTGCTGGAAATGGACGGGATCCTGGGCTTCAAGGGCTGGCAGTGGATGTTCCTGATTGAAGGCGTGCCCGCAATCCTGCTCGCATTCGTGATCTGGAAGAAGCTGCCTGACGGCCCGGAATCCGCGGCGTGGCTCACCCCAGCGCAGGCGCAGGAGGTGCGACAGCGCCTCGGCGCCGAAACCGGGAGCCATGCAGCCACCGGCGAGCACACGTTCCTTGGTGCGCTGCGCGATGGCCAGGTGTGGCTCGCGATCTTCATTTACTTCTGCCACCAGATCGCCATTTATACGGTGATCTTCTTTCTGCCCGGCATCATCGGAACGTATGGCAAGCTCACCCCGCTGCAGATCGGCTCGCTCAATTCGCTGCCGTGGGTCGTTGCAGCAGTGGGTGCGGCATGGTTGCCCCAATACGCAAGCACGGCGCGCCGCGGACGGCTGCTGCTTGTCGCCGGTCTCGTCGTCATGGCCGCTGGCATGCTGCTCGCTGCGTCGAGCGGGCCGGTCCTTGGCCTCGTCGGCTTCTCGCTCACCGCGCTGATGTTCTTCGTGGTGCAGTCGATCGTGTTCGTATTCCCGTCGTCGCGGCTCAAAGGCGCGGCGCTCGCAGGCGGGCTCGCGATCATCAACACGTGCGGACTCGTGGGCGGCTTTGTCGGGCCATCGGTCATGGGCGTGATCGAACAGACCACGGGCAGCACGCGCTACGGACTCGTCGTCATCGCGGTGCTGCTGCTCGTCGCGGCTATCGGTGCGCCGTTCATGCGGCAGGGGCACGAATAAGCGTCGCCACAGGGGTCGTTCTGCAACACGGCCACCCGAACGCGAAGGCTCGCAAACAGGATGCCGCCATTCCAGGCGGCATTTTCCGTTTGCGCGCGCTGACAACCACCATGGGATGCGAGACGCCCTGATCGCTGGGCGGGCCCCGGCGGATCAAAGTCCTGCAATGCTCGCAAACATCACGAACTCGCCTGATCACCCACAGGCCGAAGCGCCAGAATCTCGCGAGCCTGTTTCGCCGTAGCAACCGGCCGCCCAAATTCGCCGCACAGCGCAGCCACTCGCTCAACCAACTGAGCATTGCTTTTCGCGAGCGTGTCCTTATCCCAGCGCACGTTGTCCTCGAGACCCGTGCGGCAGTGGCCGCCCATTTCGAGCGTCCAGCGGTTCACCTCCAGCTGATGGCGACCAATACCCGCGGCAGTCCACGTTGCCGTCGGCAGCAGCTTGTTCAGTTGAGCAACTTCGAATTCAAGGATTTCGCGCCGGGCTGGCAATGCGTTCTTCACGCCAAACACGAACTGCACGTGCACGGGCTCCTTCAGAAGACCTTGCTGAACCAGATCCACGGTGCTGTAAAGCATCGCCAGATCGAAGATTTCGATTTCGGGCTTCACGTCGAGGTCGAGCATCGTCTGCGCTAGCGAGCGCACGAAATCCGGCGGGTTTTCGTAGACGATGGTCGGAAAATTCACCGAGCCGGTGGCCAGCGATGCCATATCAGGCCGCAAATCGAGCATCGCACCGCGCTGCTCGAACGAGCGCCCGCGTCCGCCCGTCGAAAACTGGATGACGATGTCCGGGCAGTGCTTGCGGATGCCCTCCTGAAGCGCGGCGAAACGGCTGCGATCGGAACTGGAGCGCTCCTCTTCGTCACGCACATGCAGGTGCACGAGTGTCGCCCCCGCCTCATAGGCCTCGTGCGTACTTTCGATCTGCTCTGGCACCGAAATCGGCACGGCCGGGTTGTCCTTCTTGCGCGGTACGGAACCCGTAATGGCGACGGAAATGATGCAGGGCTGCTTCAAGGTCGAACTCATCGTGACACCTTTTTCCATGTACAGACATCAGGCTATTTGCGCCGAAGGAGCACTGAACACAAGCAGCCCGAGTCGCCCAAGGATAGGCTGACGCCGGTCGGACAGCAATATTTCGAACAGCCGTGGCGCGCGTTTATCGCACGCGCGCGTGCGATAAACGCCCACTTGCCGGGTTTGCACCGAGAGCCAGCCTCCCGCCTCCTCCTTGCCCGCCATAACTTAGTGATACGAAGCAATCGAGTTGTCTGGACCGGCAAGCACGAGCGTGCCGATCTCCCCCCCGATGCAACTTCTCGGGCGAACTCGCCAATTTAATCATAAAATGTACCACTTAGTTAATTTAGGCGACTTACACTCGTATGTCCACGCAAGCGAACACTGAACCGATCCCCGCTCCGGCCCGGATCGGCTTTACCCTGGCAGGTCTGGCCGGCCTGCTCCTGGGGCTTTACTTCACCATCGGCGGCGGCATGCTCATCGCGCGCGGCGGCAGCTGGTACTACCTCCTGGCGGGTCTCGCGCTCTGCGCAACCGGCGTGCAGCTCGCACGACGCCGCTCCAGTGCGTTCGTCATCTACCTCGTCCTGCTGATCGCCACGGCGCTATGGGCCGTGTGGGAAGCCGGCTTCGACTTCTGGCCGCTGAACACACGCATCTTCATGTTCTCGATGATCGGCATGCTGCTCGCGCCAGTGTGGCCCGCGCTGCGCCGGGGCGAAGGCAAGACGCCGGCGCGCGGCGCGGCCTGGGGCCTTGCCGCCGTGCTGCTCGCCTGCAACGTCGCCTTCGGCTACGGCATGTTCGTCCCGCACGGCAAATTCGGCGCCGAAACGCCCACGCCCGCGGCCGGCAACACCGGCACCGAAGACTGGACCGCCTACGGCCACTCGGCCGGCGGCGACCGCTTCGCGGGCAATGCACAGATCAACCGCGACAACGTGAAGAACCTTCAGGTTGCGTGGACCTTCCACACCGGCGACACGCCGATGAGCCCCGACGGCGGCGGCTCGGAAGACCAGGAAACCCCGCTGCAGGTCGGCAAGACGCTGTTCCTGTGCTCGCCGCACAACACCGTGATCGCCGTGGACGCCGCCACCGGCACGCAAAAGTGGCGTCATGAATTCCCGACCAAAACCACGGTTTGGGTGCGCTGCCGCGGCCTCGCCTACTTCGACGCGACCCGGCCGCTCGTGCAACCCACCGTCACCGGATCGACGCCGGTGTCGCCGATTGCCGCCCCGGCCGATGGAACCGATGCGGCCGCCTGCCGCCGTCGCATCTTCATGAACACGATCGACGCGAAACTCGTCGCACTCGACGCCGACACCGGCAAGCTCTGCGACGATTTCGGCGATCACGGCATCATCGACCTCAAGGCGGGGCTCGGCAAAGCGAAGAGTCCGCTGTACCAGCTCACGTCCGCGCCGACCGTCGCGGGCACGACCGTGGTCACGGGCGGCCGGGTGGCCGACAACGTTTCGCTCGACATGCCGGGCGGCGTGATCCGCGGCTTCGACGTAATGACCGGCAAGATGAAGTGGGCGTTCGATCCGGGCAATCCGGACGACCACGCCGAGCCGGCGCAGGGCAAGATCTTCACGCGCTCGACGCCGAACGTGTGGGCGCCGATGACCTATGACGCGACGTCGAACACCGTCTACATGCCGGTGGGCAACGCGGCGATCGACCTGTGGGGCGTGAAGCGCACCGCGCTCGACGAGAAGTACGGCGCGTCGATTCTCGCGCTCGACGCCACCACAGGCGCCGAAAAGTGGCACTTCCAGACCGTTCACCACGATCTCTGGGACTACGACGTGCCGATGCAGCCCACGCTCATCGACTTCCCGATGCAGGACGGCAAGCGCGTGCCGGCCCTCATCGTCGGCACCAAGATGGGCCAGCTGTTCGTGCTCGACCGCCTCACCGGCAAGCCGCTCACGAAGGTCATCGAGCATCCGGTCAAGCCCGCCACGATTCCCAACGAGCCCTACGCGAAGACGCAGCCGCTCTCCGTGGGCATGCCGCAGATCGGCGCCGAAGTGCTCAAGGACTCGGACATGTGGGGCGTCACGCCGATCGACCAGCTCATGTGCCGCGTGATCTTCCGCGGCATGCGCTACGACGGTCTCTTCACCGCGCCGGACACCGACCGCTCGCTCAGCTTCCCGGGCTCGCTCGGCGGCATGAACTGGGGCGGCCTCTCGTATGACCCGAACGCGGACATGATCTATGTGAACGACATGCGCCTCGGTCTCTGGGTCCATCTCGAGAAGGCAAAGAACCGCAGCGGCGCCTCGGACGGCAACGAAGCCGTGAACGCCGGCATGGGCGCGGTGCCGCTTGGCGGCACGCCGTACTCGGTGCTCAAGGACCGCTTCTTCTCGCCGCTCGGCATTCCGTGCCAGAAGCCGCCGTTCGGCAGCCTCACTGCCGTCGACCTGAAGACGCGCAGCATTGCATGGCAAGTGCCGCTCGGCACGGTGAAGGACACGCGCCTCTACGGTGTGCAGATGCAGATGCCCTCGCCCATCGGCATGCCGACCATTGGCGGCTCGCTCACGACGGGTGGCGGCCTCGTATTCTTCGCGGCGACCCAGGACTACTACCTGCGCGCCTTCGATAGCTCGACGGGCAAGGAAGTGTGGAAGGCGCGTCTGCCGGTCGGTAGCCAGGGGACGCCGATGAGCTACACCGTCGACGGCAAGCAGTACATCGTCATTTCGGCGGGCGGCGCGCGCCAGTCGCCGGATCGCGGCGACTACGTGATTGCTTACGCATTGCCTGATCAGAAGTAAGCGTCGAACCAGACCGTATTCGGGAGGGTCGGCATGCCGATCGCCGGTGTGCCGCGCCCTCCCTTTTCTGCTTGACCCATGCGTCATTCTTTTCTCGTACCCTGCGCGTTGCGCTTTGGCGTCGCTGCGACCGCGCTCGTGGCTCACGCCGCCCCCGTCCACGCACAAAGCACCGTGACGCTTTATGGCTCGATCGACACGAGCATCGAAGTCACGAACCCTGGCGCGGGCTACGTCGCCCGCATGGATTCCGGTGCGTATCGCGGCTCGCGCTTCGGCGTGCGCGGCGCGGAGGATATTGGCGACGGCGTCAAGATTCTGTTCGACCTTGAAAACGGTTTCAGCTCCGCTGACGGCACCCTCGCCGTTGCGAACACCCTGTTCAACCGTCAAGCGTGGATCGGGGTCGGCACGCCCTACGGCACGCTGCGCATGGGCCGCCAATATTCGCCGATCTATATCCCGTTCAAGGGTCAGCTCGATGCATTCGGTGCTGGCACGATCGCCTCGGGCCTGAACAATCTCTCGAAGATCACGCCCTACGAAAGCAATGCGCTCACGTATCTTTCGCCCGAAGTGCACGGCTTTTCCACCACGATCATGGCTTCGCTGCGCGACGCAACGGATGGCGACGGCAACGGACTCGCTGGCCACATCGAAACGCTTTCGTGGCACGAAGGCTCATTGCGCCTCTCGTACGCGCACCAGCAAACCCACGGTAGCGGCGCACTGCGCGCGAACCTGGGCGGCGTCTCCTATGCGTTCGGCCCGTTGACCGGATTCCTTTCGTATTTCAACGGGGACGGCGGTACGCCGCGATATCACAACGATGGCGTGTCCGTCTCCGCGCGCTATGCGGCGAGCGCGCGCTTTCGGGCGTCGCTCGGCTATGCCTGGCTGCGTGACCGTTCAGGAGGCGACAACGATGCCGACCAGTTCAGCGCCGCATGCGAATACGATCTCTCGAAGCGGGTGCTGCTCTACGCGAGCGCCGGTTGGCTTCGTAATCGCGGGCAAGCGCAATTCACCCTGAAAGGCGTGAACGTGACCGGCCTTACGCCTTCCTGGCCCGGCGCTTCCGTGCGAGGCGTTCAGCTGGGGATGATCGACCGCTTTTAGACTGACGTTCGCCACAGCGGCGTTATTAACTATTCAGTATACAAATCGTATGCCATACACCTCGTATACCCAGGGATAGCGAGCATTAAAGTCGAGCTCTTCATGCCGATAGTGTTAACCAGTTGGTTAATTCAACCTATCGCCATCTTGCCTATCCGCCAGACATGAAAGTTTCGACCAAGCTCGCCTTACTTGCCGGCACCGCACTCATCGGTTTGCTTTGCATCGCCGCCATCACGTTGACACAACTGAAACAGGCGCTCGTCGAGGGCCGTCAGGAGCAGATCCAGAATCTGCTCCTGAAGGCCGAGCACCTGGCCCTTTACTATCAGTCGCTGGAGTCCCAGGGGAAGATGACGCGCGCGGATGCACAAGCCGCGGCGAAAACCGCCATCGGTCAGCTGAATGCGAACAGTAAGAGCTACTTCTGGGTAACGACGTCAGACAGCATCAATCTCGTCCATCCCGTGGCGGACTTGATTGGCAAGAAGTCCGGCGGCAATCGCACCACTTCCGGGGACCTCACCGATACTCAGGCGTACGCCCAGGGACTCGCCGTCAACCATATCGCGCTCGTCGACGTGCTGATCCACCGCACCCCGACGAGCCCGCTCGAACCCAAATTGCAGGGCGTCGTGGCCATTCCCGCATGGCAATGGTGGATCGGCACGGGGTTTTTCTACGACGACATCGACGCCGCTTTCTGGCGCGTTGCGCGGACCATGCTCGCCGTCTCCTCGCTCATCTTCGCGATGGTCGGCGTCATGGCCTGGTCGATGATGCGTGGCATTCGCCGTGCGCTGGGCGGTGAGCCTGTCGACGCTGCCGAATTCGCCGCGCAGATCGCAGCCGGCAATCTCGCAGCACACATCGAGCTTCACGCTGGCGACAGATCGAGCCTGCTCCACGCGCTCAGCGAAATGCGCGGCAAGCTGCGAGAACTGGTTCAAGGCATTCAGCAATCGAGCGACTCGATTGCAACCGGCGCGTCGGAGATCGCGCACGGCAATACCGACCTCTCGCAACGTACCGAAGAACAGGCCGCCTCGCTGGAGGAAACGGCGGCCAGCATGGAGCAATTGACCGCCACGGTGAAGCAGAATGCCGACAACGCACGGCAGGCACGCCAGCTCGCCGCACTCGCGTCCGACGCGACCGGCCGGGGCGGCTCCGCAGTCGACGAAGTCATCCTGACCATGCGGGGAATTGCCGAAGAATCGAGAAAAATCGAAGAGATCATCGGCACGATCGAAGGCATTGCATTTCAGACCAACATTCTCGCGCTCAATGCGGCCGTCGAGGCCGCGCGCGCCGGCGAGGAAGGCCGCGGATTCGCGGTCGTCGCTGGAGAGGTCCGCGCGCTCGCGCAGCGCAGTGCGTCGGCTGCGAAGGATATCAAGGCGCTCATTGGCGCTTCGGTGGGACGCGTGGACGAAGGTACGGGTCAGGTCGCGCTTGCGGGCGAAAGAATGAAGGAGATCGTGCATTCCATCACGCGCGTGAGCGACATCATGGGCGAGATTGAATCGGCCTCCGTCGAGCAAAGCACGGGCATCGAGGAAGTCAATCGCGCGGTTTCGCAGATGGATGAGGTCACCCAGCAAAATGCGGCGCTCGTTGAAGAGGCTGCCGCGGCCGCCGCAGCGCTCGACGAGCAGGCGGCACGGTTGCGCGCGACAGTCGGTGCGTTCAGGCTTGCGCCGTGAGCGCTAAGCGCGCGCGATGACCGTGCCGCGCAACTGAGCAGGCAAACAGGCAGCTTTACAGGCGGCGCCGCTTGACGCGTCGCTTCAAAACGCGCCGCCGCGCGAATCGGCGCCCTGTTGATAGTGGCGGTTGGTCTGTTGCGGATTCCGGTTGACCAGTGGCCGTGCATAAAGCGGGTGATGCAAACTCCGCACTTCGTGTTCGAGTTCGAAGCAACGCGCACGCGATGCAGGATTCACGATGCTGGCAAAGCGGAACTGATGGGGCTCTTCACCATAGACCACGCCGTGTTCGGCCAGACGCGCGTACGGCTCCGAAAAACTCGCGGCGTACACCGCAATGTGATGCCCGTCGTACTCGGGAATCGGCTCTGAAGTTTCCGCATAGAGCAGTTGCTGATGCGTTCCGACGCCGATCACGGCGCACTGCGCGCCGTCCTGGTCCTGCACGGCAACCGGCGTGCGGAAAACATCCCGATAGAAGTCGGCGATCTGGGCAGCGCTGCCGACCGGCACATCGAGCTTGACGAACGCCATTCCCAAATCGATTTTCGACCACGGAGCCGAGTCCGGGCGGCGCTGGGGATCGAGGCAGTGATAGCGATTCCCCCATGGACAGGTCACCTCAACGTAGCCAGCGCGTTCGGCCCATGCGAACTGCGTGTCGCTGAGCAGCGGCGCAACCGCTTGCAGGCGCGTGACGAGCGCATCCAGCTCACCGACGACGATACCGACGCTGCCTCTTAGGCGCTGTGCTTCTCCGGTCGGCAAATGAACCTGCGATCGGCCGATATTGATCCACATATTGTTCACGCCGGTCATCATGAACGGGTCGCGCGTGAGCCCGAGACCGCTCACGTAAAAGGTGGTGGCGAGAAGCTGGTCAGGCACCCGAAGATTGACGTGCTCGAGCAGAATCAGGTTACCTGTATCGTCGGCTGCGTAGATATGTTCCATTGGGTCGGCGTGGCGATCGGGAGCTGTTAAAGGAACCGCGAGACGTCCTGCAAAATTATGCCGCATCACGGCACAGGTTCCGCCAAGCATTCAGGTTCGCATTTTTCAGCCGACGCGTCGAGTCATATGGCTCGCGCCCAGTTCGTCGGGCCGGCACACGCCAAGCAGGGCCATGTTGCGCATCATCTCGGCGGCGACGATCGCAAACGCATGCAGTATGCCCGCCTGCCCGGCCACCGCGCCCGCGTAATTGAACGGCCTGCCGATAAAGACCGCCCGCGCGCCCAGCGCGAGCGCCATGAGCACGTCGCCGCCGCGCTGGAATCCGCTGTCGATCATCACGGGGCATGCGTCGTCGACGGCGGCCACCACGGCGGGCAGCGCGCGCAGCGGCGCGATCGATCCGTCGAGCTGACGCCCGCCATGATTCGACACGATCAGTCCATCGGCCCCAAGCTCGCGGGCGCGGCGGGCATCGTCGGGATTCAGGATGCCCTTGACGACAAGCTTGCCTGGCCATTGCTGCCGGATCAGCCGCAAATGCTCCCAGTTCAGATGATCGCGGGCGCCGAAGTCACGCAGCACGTTCGACGAAAGAATCGGCGCGCCGCGCGCCGTGCGCGAGTTTTCGAAGTGCGGCATGCCGTGCCGCCACAACGTGCGCAACGCGGTGCCCAGCAGCCAGCGCGGGTGCGTCGCGCCATCCCACGCCAGCCGCAGCGTGGGCCGCAGCGGCGTCGAGAAGCCCGCGCGCAGGTTGTTCTCCCGGTTGCCCGACACGGGCACGTCGGCGGTCAGAACCAGCGTGCGAAAGCCGGCATTCGCCACGCGTTCGAGCAGCGCCGATATTTTGTCGGGCTCGCCAGGCACGTACATCTGGAACCACGCCTGTGGATTGGCCGCGCAGATCTCCTCCATGCGGATGAGCGATGAGCCGCTCATGATCATCGGCACATTCGCAAGCGCTGCCGCTTGCGCCTGGATCAGGTCGCCCCGATACGCCGTGAGCGCGCTGATGCCCATGGGCGCGATGCCGAAAGGCGCCGCATAGGTTTGATCGAACAGCGTCGTTTCCAGCGAGCGCTTCGACGTATCGACGAGCACGCGCGGCACCCAGTCGTAATCCTCGAACGCGCTGCGATTCTCGCGCAGCGAGCGGTCGGTTTCGCAGCCTCCGCTCACATAGGCGAAGATCGGCCGCGGCAGATGGCGGCGCGCCATGACTTCGAAGTCCGCGAGCGACAACACGCGCGCGAGACGCCGCGGAATGTGCGGCGACTCTGCGGTGCGCGGCGCGGTGTGATTGGCGAGCGGATAGTCGCGCAGGTTGAACGTATCTGACATGATCCCGATGCGAGGTCGAACGGCCGTTCTCAGGCGACGCGCGGCAACGCAATGCCGGGCACGCCAACGTCGGCCACGAGCACACTGCCGCTCTTCGATTCGGTGATGAAAATCTGCTGCCGCTGCGCTCCGCCGAAAGCCAGATTGGTCACCGTTTCGCCCGCGCACGACTTCACGCGCGCAATGCATTCGCCATTGGGCGCAAACACGAATACCTGCCCGAGCGACGCGTGCGCGACGTACAGGTTGCCGGCTTCGTCCATCGCGAGTCCATCGGGGCCGCTCGTGCCAAAGAGCGAACAGAAGCGCCCCACTTTCGCGGTGCCGCCGTTCGCGAGCAGCGGCACGCGCCACACCGCGTTATCGCGCGTCATCGCGACGAACAGCACGCGTCCGGACGGGTCGAGCACGAGCCCGTTCGGGCTCACCCCGTTCGCAAGCAGGCAGTCGAGACGGCCATCGGCGCTCAGGCGGTACACGCGGCCCGTCGGGTCTTGCAGGCCCGTTTGACCCTGGTCCGTGAAATAGATGTCGCCGTTGGCGGCGATCGCGAGATCGTTGCAGCCCTTGAACGATTCGCCGTTGCGCGACACCAGCAGCGGCTCCACGCGCCCGGTTTGCTGATCGAGCTGCATGATGCCGTTGCGATAGTCGGCAATCAGAATACGGCCGTCCGGGTGAAACTTGAGACCGTTCGGCTCGCCGTCGTATTGGGCGACCAGCGTCCAGCCCCCTTCCTTGCCGATGCGAAAGATCCTGCCGAACGGAATGTCCACCACGTACAGGCGCCCTTGCGCGTCGAACGACGGCCCTTCGAGGAAACTGTCGACGCTCTGCCCTGCCTTGTTGGCATTCGCCCATGCCGACGCAACAGCGTTCTGGCGAAAATGTTCGGGCATTGCGGAAAACACGCGCGTTTCGATAACGCGCGGCGGTTGATCGAGATAGAACATGTCGTAACCTTCTGCCTGGTGTTATCCGGAGATCTGTTCGAGGCTCAGGCCACGCGAGCGCGGACCGAAGAATCCAATCGTCAGGACGACTACGAACATCGATCCTGCGATGAGCGTGAACACGCCCGCCACGCCCATATGCCGCAGAAAGAAGCCGATGAGGAAACCCGAAAGCATCGCGCTGATGCGGCTCGCCGAATACACGAGCCCGATGGCGCGTGCCCGCATCCGGGTGGGAAAGAGTTCTGCCTGATAGGTGCGATACGAGAACGTCATGCAATTGCCAGCGAGCGTCATCAAGAGACCCATCGCGACGAGCAGCGCGGGATCGCGCTGCTGCGCGAAAATCACGCCGAGCGCGGCCATGGCGGCGGCCGAGCCCACGATCAGCCATTTGCGCTCCACGCGGTCGGCGATCAGCATGGAGAGCAGCGGCCCGAGCGGGCTGGCAATGGCGATGAGAAACGAATACCAGAGGCTGTGCGTGAGCGTCACGCCTTTCTCCGCCAGCAAGGTGGGCACCCAGCTCGCAAACCCGTAATAGCCGATCGACTGGAAGAAGTTGAACACCAGCAGCATCACTGTACGGCGGCGATAGCGGTTGCTCCAGGGGCCATCGTTCGACGCAGACTGACTCGTTGCTTGCGCAACGTTCTGCGCGCTCGAAGATGCGCTCGCCGCAGCCGGCAAGGGCTTACCCGTCGCGCGTTCGATGCGCCGTTCGAGCCGCGTGACGATCGCCTCGGCTTCGGCCATGCGGCCGTGCTGGATCAGCCAGCGCGGGCTCTCGGGCAGCCCGAGCCGGATCAGCCAGACGAATACCGCGCCCGAGCAGCCGATCCACACGACCCAGCGCCAGCCGTCGTGGCCGAACGGCGCGATCGGCACCAGTTGCCACGACAGAAAGGCAATGGTGGGAATCGAGGTGTACTGGATCGCCTGCACGAATGCGAATGCGCGGCCGCGCAGGCGCGCGGGCACGAACTCCGAGACATACGCGTCGATGGTCACAAGCTCCGCGCCCACGCCAATGCCCGCGACCACGCGCCAGAACACGACCCATACGGGATCGCTTTGCAGCGACATCATCACGGCGGCGAACGTATAGCAGAGCAGCGCCCCGACGAACACGCGGCGCCGGCCCAGGCGGTCAGCAACGAATGCCACGCCGATCGTGCCGATGAAGAGCCCGAGAAAAAGCGCCGCGACGAAGGCGCCCAGGCCGCCCAGATCGAACAGCGACGCCGTCGTCTTCGTGAAGATGCCCGCCTTCACGAGCCCCGGCGCGATGTAGGCGGTGAGAAACATGTCGTAGATCTCGAACCAGCCGCCCATGGCAAGCGCGGCGATCAACAGCCACACGGGCGCGCTGGGCGGCAGGCGGTCGAGGCGCGCCGAGATCTGGCGCGCGTGGGCATCGGGTGCGAGCGCTGCGTGGGGTGCGGCGTGCGGTGCAAGCGCATCGTGGTTCGCGCCTGCCACGTCGTGCGCGTCGGCGGTGTTTGAATAGGGATGCATGGCCTCGTCTCCTGATTGTTGTGCTGGCGATGCCGCCGCGGCCCGGGCGGCATCTGCGGCGTATGCCGCGCGAAGGATTCGCTCGATGCGCCAGCGGCGCTTACACCGGGCAGCCCTTCTTGCGCAGCAGCGCGTTGAAGCGCTCCGGGTCGGCCGTACCCGCTGCGTTGCTCGCGCGGATCGTCGCTTCCTTGTCCGCGTGTGCGCGCACGAGCGGCAGCAGCGCGTCGAGCCGATCCACCGGCACGGCGATCACGCCGTCCGCATCGCCCATCACGAGATCGCCGGGGTTGACAACGAGGCCCGCACACGCGACCGGCACGTTGACTTCACCGGGGCCCTCCTTGCTCGGCCCGCGGAACGTGTGGCCGCGCGCATAGACCGGAATCACGCCCTCGGCCCATTCCGCGAGATCGCGGATCGCGCCGTCGACCACGAAGCCGCCAATGTGCTTCGTGAGGGCCGACGTGCGCATGAGGCCGCCGATCAGCGCCTGGGTCAGGTCGCCGCCGCCGTCGATCACGATCACGTCGCCGGGCTGCGCGAGTTCGATCGCCTTGTGGATCATCATGTTGTCGCCGGGGCGCACGCGCACCGTGAGGGCCGGCCCGCACATCGTGAGCGAAACCGAGTGGTGATAAGCCGTCAGACCCATCGCACCGATGCTGCGGCCAAGGCAATCGCCTGCGTGCGCGACGGGCACGTTGCGAAACGCTTCGACCTGCGCGGGCGTCGGCAGCGACGTGCGTTGACCGACGAAGAAGCCTGCGGGCCAGCCGGCCCGATCCTGCGACGTATTCATGCGATGACCTTTTTTTCGGAGTGGAGAGCGTCGGGGTTCACGCAGCTCGTGGCGTCGACGCCCTCGCCGCGCAGATAGCGCAAACAGGTTTCGGCGGCGCTCACCGCGACGGCATCGAGCGCGTCGGGCGTCGAGCCGCCCACATGCGGCGTGAGCACCACATTCGGCAGCACGGCCAGCGGATCGTCCGCGCCGAGCGGCTCATTGCGAAAGGTGTCGAGGCCCGCGGCGGCGAGCTTGCCGCTTTGCAGCGCCGCGACGAGCGCGGCTTCGTCGATCAGCTCGCCGCGCGCCGTGTTCACGACGATGGCGCCGTCGGGCAGCCGCGCGATGGCGTTCGCGTCGAGCAGATTGCGCGTGTGCGCATTGACGGGGCAATGCAGGCTCAGCACTTCCGCCTGCGCCAGCAGGTCCTCGACCGAGCGTTCGAGCGTGACGAAAGGCTGCGCGCCGGACGGCGTCGCGACGGGATCGAAGGCACGCACCGTCATGCCGAGCGCGTGTGCGATCGCCGCGACGCTGCGGCCGATCTGGCCATAGCCGACGAGACCGAGCGTGCGCCCATGCAACTGGCGGCCGTCGCCCGTGCGGGTCCAGCGGCCCGCGCGCAACTCGCTGTCGTAGAAGTTGACCTTGCGCGCGGCGCCGAGCATGAGCGCCATCGTCAATTCGGCGACGGAATGCGTGTTGGTGCCGGGCGTGGTGAAAACGGGAATGCCGTGGCGCGTGGCGGCTTCTACGTCGATGTTCGTCACGCCCACGCCGTGCTTGCAGATGACGCGCAGCGACGGGCAGCCCGCGATCGCCGCCCCGGAAAGCTCGACGGTGCGCGAAATCACGGCGTCGATGGGCTGGGTGGCAAGAATGTGGGCGACCTGGGCGGCGTTCTGCGCGTCGTCGATGTAGACGACTTCGCACTGCGCCGCGGCCAGCACCCTTCGCCCGGCCTGCGCGAGACGCGGCGCCGTGACGAGAATTCGGTGGGACATGGGTGTCTCCTTCTGTCTGCATGAGGCTTCACGACATTGTTGACACCGCGACTCATAATGTCTATTTTCGATTTTTCATCTTTTCATTCCTGATGGTTATGTATTCGTCCACCCAACGGGGCCGCCCATGGTGATGAACCTGCAGGTACGCGACCTGATGTACTTTGCGAAAGTCGCCGAGCTGGGGCACCTGGGCCGCGCATCGCAAGCGCTGCACATTACGCAGCCCGCGCTTTCCAAGTGCATCGACCGGCTGGAAGAGAACTATGGCGCGGCGCTCTTCGAGCGCAGCGGCCGCGGCATCCGGCTTACCGACGCGGGGCGGCTGTTGCAGCAGCGCGCGGGGCTCGTCGAGCGCACACTGGACGAAACGCAGCGGGAAATTGCGTCGTTAGGCGCTGGGCTGGCGGGTCTTGTGAAGATTGGCGCGGCGGCCACCATCGCCGAATTCATCATGCCGACGGTGTGCCGCGTGTTGCAGGAGGAGGCGCCTGCCGTTGTCGTCGAATTGCAGATCGGCATGAACGACGTCTTGCAGGATGCGCTGCGCAAGCGGCTGCTCGACGTGGTGATCGGTCCGCTCGGCGGTCACGACGAAACACTGGTGCAGATTCCCATCGTCGCCGACCATGTCGTGGTTGCCGCCAGCGCCACGCATCCGCTCGCGGGCAAGCGTGCGACGCTCGAAGCCATGTCCCGCTATGGCTGGGTGCTGCCCGCGCAATCCGTGGCGACGCGCCAGTGGCTCGAACACGCGTTCGCCTCGCGCGGGCTGCCGTTGCCGCGCGCGGCCATCATGACGAGCTCGATCGCCGCGCTGCCGCGCCTGATCGCCGAAACGGGCCTGCTGAGTTTTATTTCCCGGCGCAACCTGGAAGCGGGCCGCTTCACGCCCGCGCTCGTCGAGCTGCCGAATCCCGAGACGACGATGACGCGACAATTCGGCGTCGTGCATCGCAACGACGGCTATTTATCGCCGGCCGCGCGGCGAATCATCGATATCGTGCGCGAGCAGAACGAAACGGCAAAAGCGCCGGCGATGCGGCGCAAATCCGTTTCTGCGGGAACCCGGAAGGTGAGAAAGGACCCATAGGCTTTCTACCCCGTCCGCTTGATCGTAACGCGCGTTTGCTTCTACTTCGCCGCCTTGAGTACCGACCAGCCCGATTCGATATGCTTGCGCATCGCGAGCATGGCGGCAGTCACGTCGCCGGCTGCAAAGGCCTGGAGAATTTCCTCGTGTTCGGCTACGGCATCGCTGCCGCGATCGTGCGCGGCGTTGATGATGTCGAACGGATAGCGCGCCCAGAGAATCTGCGTGAAATGGAGGGTCTGCGGCATGTCCGCTATGTCGTACATGCGCCGGTGAAAGCGATAGTTGATGCCTCTCGCAACCGCGCGATCCCCCTTGGCGAACGCCACGGCGAATTCGTCGGCGAGCTGGCGCAGCTCGACGATGTCCTGCGCCTTGATCTTTTCAACCGTGCCCTTCACGAGCTGCGTTTCGAGCAAAAGCCGCAGATTCAGGATTTCCGACGATGCCGCCGCGTCGAACGGCACCACGCGCGCGCCGCGGTACGAGTCTCCGCTGATATACCCCTCGGCCTCCAGCAGCTTGAGCGCCTCGCGTACGGGCGTGATGCTCAGGTGCAACTGCTCGGCGATCTCGGCCTGCTTGAGCCGCGAGCCGCGCGCGATCGCGCCAGAGATGATTTGCTCGCGCAGGAAATCGGCAACCTGCTCTTCCTTGGTTCTGTATTCCATTTGCTGTCGTCTGGGCCGGTTGGGTCTCGATCTGATGGCGCGCATGGCGCGCAAGGTCCGGCCGCGCCGCGGGCCCGCCTCCGGGCTGATTTTAAGCGATGTCGCCCTCGCCCGATTCCGCGAGAATGCGCCGCGCGCGCTCGACCACGGGCTTGTCGATCATCTTCCCCGCCACCGCCGTCGCGGCGCCGCCGCTCGCCGCGAACGCCTCGACCACCTGGCGCGCCCAGTCGCACTCCCCGGCGGACGGCCGGAACGCCGAGTTCACCGCAGCGACCTGCGCCGGGTGAATGCAGAGCTTGCCGCCGAAGCCGAGCGCGCGCGAGTGTGCGGCAGCGGCGCCCAGCGCCTGCGCGTCGGCGAAACCGGTGCTCACCCCGTCCACCGGCGCCGCGAGCCCCGCATGGCAAGACTCCAGTACGATCTGCGTGCGCACGGCGAGCAGCGCGCCGCCCTCGTCGGCAATGCCGGTCTCGGCGCTGAAGTCCACGCTGCCGAAGGCGAGACGCGCTACGCCCGGCACCGCCGCGAGCGCGCGCAACGCCAGGTAGCCCCGCACGGTTTCGATGAGCGCGACGATGCGCCTTCCGGGCAACGCGTCGGAGGTGGCGCGCAGCGAGGCCTCGTCGGCTTTGGGCAGCATCACCGCCGCCCCCGGCGCACGGGCGAGCAGGCGCAGGTCGTCCTCGTACCATTCGGTGCCCATCGCGTTGATGCGCACGAGCGTGTCGCGCCCTGCGCCCAGCCAGTCAGCCACCGCCTCGCGCGCCGCAGGTTTGGCCTCGGGCGCGACGGCGTCTTCCAGATCCACGATCACTTCGTGCGCGCCGCTCGCGAGCGCCTTTTCGAAGCGTGCCGGACGATCGCCCGGCACGAACAGCAAACTGCGTGCGATCCGCATGGCCCCCCTCACTCGAACGTCACGCCGTGCGACGTGCTGAGCGTGCAGAAGCGCCGCAGCCCCGCAATCGCGTTCTCGTGTTCCTCGGCCGTGATCGCGCAGCAGCAATCTTCGAGCACCGTCATCGAGTAGTCGCGGTCGTGGCCTTCGCGCACGGTCGCCTGCACGACGGCGTTCGTCGAGATGCCCGAGCAGACGATCCGCCTGATGCCGTGCGCTCGCAAGATCGCTTCGAGGCTCGTCGCGTAGAACGGGCTCACGCGGTGCTTGACGATATCGAAGTCGCCGCTTTGCTGGCCAAGGTCGGGATGCACCTCCGTGCCCCACGTCCCCAGCTTGAAGATGCCGTTCTTGCGGGCTCCCGAGAAGATCGGCGAATCGGGCGGGCACTCGCGGTAGTCCGGCGAAAAGCCCACGCGCACGAAGCCGACCGGCACGCCAGCGGCGCGCGCCTTGTCAATGGCGCGACGCGTGTTCTCGATGATGCGCCGGCCGGCGACCTGCTCCGCATAGCCCGCCTTGCCGTTCGGGCCGTCTGCGTGGACGAGGTCGTTCTCCATGTCCAGCACGAGATAGATGGTGTCTTTCACGACATGCTCCTTGCTCGTTCTTCGGGTGGCGCGCTCGCGCG
Organism: Paraburkholderia sp. J7; assembly: GCF_905220155.1. Lineage (NCBI taxonomy): Bacteria > Pseudomonadati > Pseudomonadota > Betaproteobacteria > Burkholderiales > Burkholderiaceae > Paraburkholderia > Paraburkholderia sp. J7. Next base: position 256,319 of record NZ_CAJMYZ010000008.1, read on the forward strand.
CCGCTTTTCAACAGATGATTTCGCGCGCTTCCAGATCGTCGCGCTGCGCGCGGCTCAACGCCAGCAGTTCGCCGAACACGTAATCCTCGTCTTGCCCGAGCGCGGGGGTGAGCGACCGGATCCCCACATCGGACGTGCGTGAAAAACGCGCGGGCGCGCCCACCGCGGCGCGCGCGGGAAGATCGGGCGCGCTCACATCGACGATGGCGCCGCGGGCGCGCAGATGCGGATCGCAAGCGATGTCCTGCATGGTCCAGGAAACGTGCGCGCACACGCCCTCGCGTTGCAGCGCCTCGGCAATGCGGTCGGCGTCGCAACCGGCAAGCCACGCGGCCACGCGCGCGTCGAGCGCCTCGCGGCGCGCGAGCCGCATGGACCCGGTGGCGTAATCGGGGTCGTCCTCGGACCAGCCCGCCACGCGCGCGAGCGCGCGCCACGCAGCGTCGTCGCGTACGGCAAGCGTGAGCCAGCGGTCTGGCGTGGCGGTGGCGTAGACGCCGTGCGGCGCCATCGACGCGTCGCCGTTGCCCGGGCGCGGCGGCGTGATCCCCGCGCTTGCGAGCACGAGCGCGTCGCCTATCATCGCCGAGGCCACCTCGCGCGCCGCGAGATCCACGTGCTGCGCATGCCCTGTCCTGCGCCGCTGATGCAGCGCGGCGAGCGTCGCGAGCGCGGCATGCAGGCCAGCGGAATGATCCATGACGTGGCGCATTTCGACGGGCGGCCCGTCGCTGTAGCCGCTCATCCAGCCGAGCCCGCCCCACGCGCCGAAGAGCGGCGCATAGCCCGCGAACGACGAATCCGGCCCGCTCTGGCCGCACGATGAGAGCGAGAGCATGACGATATCGGGCCGGCTCTCGCGCAACGCTTCGAAGCCGAGGCCGAGCCGCTCCAGCACGCCGGGACGAAAGCTCTCCGCCGCGACGTCCGATACCGCGACGAGCCGCTTCGCGAGCGCAATCGCTTCGGGCTGCTTGAGATTGAGCCGCACCGAGCGCTTGTTCGACGACACCTGATCGAACGTCGCCGCCGACATCCGGCCATAGACGGCATGCGGCTTGCGAAACGCATCGGGCCGGCTGCGGCTTTCGATCTTGATGCATTCGGCGCCGAGTTGCGCGAGCAGGTGCGTGCAGAACGGCCCAGCCGCGTGAATCGTGAAATCGGCGATGCGTACACCGGCGAGTGGCGCACTGGCTGAATTCATCAGCAGTCCTCCTTTTTGAGTTCGCCCGGCGCCGGTACGCGCGCTTGCGTATCGAGCGTCGTGCAGCGGAACTGGAACGGCGCAACGAGCACGTCCACGGCGCGGCCGTCGGGGAGCGTTGCCTGCGCAAACAGGCCGCGCGCGCTTTCGTGCGCGCCCGCGAGCACTTCCTCGGGCGTGCGGTATTTCGCGGCCGGCACGCCGAGCGCCTGCGCGCGTCTCACGATGTCTTCCACACGCTCCTGCGCCATCCACGCGCGAATGTGACGGTTGATCTCGCCGCCGCGGCGGCTGCGTTCGAGCGGATCGCGCAACGCCTCCTCCTGCGCCCACGCGGGCGAGCCGAGCAACTGCACCAGTGCGCTCCACTGGCGGTCTTCGAGCGTGAGCACTTCCACGAAGCCATCTTTCGCCTCGAATACGCCGCCGTAGCGGAAGCTGCGCGTCGAGCGATGTTCGAGCGAGCCGTCGCCGAGCCGTTGCAGCGCGAACGCGCCTACCGCGAGGGCCGCGTCTTGCACCGAGACGTCCACGTACTGACCGCCCGCGGATGGCACGGCCCACCACGCCGTGAGCGCCGCCAGTGCGGCCGTGCAGCCGCCCTGATAGCCCGCAAAATGGCCGTAGATCTTGAGCGGCGCGCGTTGCGGAAACAACTCCCCAGAGAGGCCGTTTGGCAGCAGGTAGCCTTCGCCGCCCGCGTGCAGCAGGTTCACCTCTTCGCCGTCCCAGGCCGCCTTCGGGCCATGGGCGCCAAAGGGCAACACAGAGACGTGCACGAGTTGCGCAAAGCGAGCGCCCAGCCGTTTCGGGTCGAGACCTTGCGACTCGCGCTCGGCGAGCGGGGTGTCGTCGATCAGGATGTCCGCGCGCTCGAGTTCGTGCTCGAACCGCGCCTTGCCCTCGGGCGTCGCGAGATCGCACAAGAGGCTGTGCTTGCCCGCCGCCAGATACGCGAACAGCGCGCTCTCACCGCTGCCCTCGATGAGCGGCGCTGCACCACGCAGGCGATGCCCCTGAGGCGGCTCCATCATCACCACGCGCGCGCCCATTGCGGCGAGAAGACGTCCCGCCCACGCCGCCGCCACGGTGCGCGAGTGCTCCAGCACGCGGCAGCCCGCGAGCGGGAGTGCGGCGCGGCCGGCTTCCTCGTTGCTTTCCATGTGCTCCCCTCCCTGACTCGCTGTTGTCGCGCTGCCGCCGTGCCGCGCGCCAGCGCCTGGTCACACGCTCAGCGCACGACCGGCAGTTCGAGGTCGATGCCCGCGCCGTCGATGAAAGCAGGCAGCCGCACGTCGCGCGAAGGCAGCGCCACGGTCGCAAGTCCTGGCGTGGTCACTTCGCCGCGCTGGTTGACTGCGGCAAGTTCGATGTCGACGAGCCCCGCGCCGTCCTTCATGTACTTGCGCACGACCTTGCCCTTGCAGAAGGTGGTATCGCCCATGATGTTGAAGCGCCGCATTTCGGTGCGCACGCGCTTGATGAAGCCCGCGTCGCCCATCCAGTTCGTGACGAGCGAGCACATCCACGACGAGCGCTGCGGGCCGTAGTCGTAAGTCCCCGGCACGCCCACTTCCTTCGCCACCGACTCGCGATGGTGGCCGATGCCGGTGTACTCCACGCCGCCGCCCGCTTCCGGGTTGCGGAAGAAGTGGCCCGGATGCTTGACGGCCGTCTGCAGCACCACGCCGTGCGTGTGGCCGCGTCCGCAGCCGACGAGAAAGCCCATGGTGTCCATCAGCGAAAGCGGACCGCGCGCGATGGCGGGCAATTCCTCGCCTTCGCGAACGTCTTCCCAATAGCGCACGTTCGCGCCGCGAATGTGCTTGGGCTCGTCGAGCACCATTTGATCGATGCGGTCGCGTTCTTCGTCGCTGTACTCGTGCTGGACGATTTCCTTGTACTTGCCGGTGTCGCGCGCCGCCTTGCGCTCGTGACGCGTGCAGGTGCCGAGCGCGCGCGCCACGAGTTCGCTGCGCTGGTTGTAATAGCTAGCCTCGACATACTGCAGCACGAGGCGGCCCGAGAACTTGCTCTCCTTCTCCTCCACGCCGACCACGCGTTCGATCGCCGTGATGCGGTCGCCCGGGCGCACATGGCGGAACAGTTCCCAGTCGTTGCCCGCGTAAAAGCCATGCACGCCCGCAAGACCCCAGCGCGTTCTGCCGAGCCAGCCGAACGCCATCGGAAACATCGGGTGCGCGACCATCGAGCCGAAGCGCGTGGCCGGCCCATAGCCGTAGTCGCGATAGAGCGGGTTCAGGTCGCCGATGCCGTTGCACCAGTTGCGCAGCGTATCGGCGCTTGCGTCCTGCAAATACGGGCCTTCGGGGCGCAGTTGCAGGCCGATCATTGCGCGCGCTTCGGCAATGGCCTGATCGGTGATGCGGCCTTCGGCCGGTGCGTTGCCTACGTCGCTTTGGGCAGGGGTGAGCGTGGTCGTATCCAAGTGGTTTCTCCGTGATTTAACTGCAAAGGGTGCAGAATGCATTCTTTTTGAGATGACGAAACGTGGCCTGTGAATCACATCACTCAGGTATCCTTATCGATATTTTTGTCAGTCCCGCGTTGCGGGCTCAGGTCTATAACCCGTTACGCCGCGCGCTCAATCATGGAATCGACACGCGCGCGGCACAGCATGCTCAAGTGGCCAGCGTCAGCCCTGGCCGCGGCCACCGGGCCTCGAACAGTTGCCCGTAGCCCGAAAGCGTGATGAACGCCGTACGCCGGTCGGGGCCGCCAAAGCAGATATTCGTGCAGTAGCCCTCGGGCGCCTCATGGAACTCGAGCAGTTCACCCTCGGGCGAAAACACGCTGATCCCGCCGCGCACGAGCGTCGCCACGCAGATGTTGCCGCTCTCCTCCACTGCGAGCGAATCGAAGCGCTGATAGCCCGCGAGCCCATGCACGAGCCGTCCGCCATTCGGTGACGGCCAGGCTTCCTGACCCAGCTCTCCTTTCCCGATGACCGGATACGACCAGAGCCGGCTCGTCTCCGTTTCGCTCACGTAGAGCGTGCGGCCGTCGGGCGAGAGGCCCACGCCGTTCGGCGTCAGCACGGGATGCGCGGCGCAGCGGATCTGGCTGCCGTCCGCGCGCGCGTAATACACGGCGCCGCGCATGATGCGGTCTTCGAAGGTCTTGCCGAAGTCCGTGAACCAGAAGCCGCCTTCGGCATCGAACACGATGTCGTTCGGCCCATGCAGCGGCACGTCGCCGCAATGCGTATAGAGCGTTTCGACTTCGCCTGTCTTGATGTTCACGCGCTGGATCGAGCCGCCGCCGTAGTTCGCCGCGGCACCTGTTGGGCGCGTAAAGCCGTTGTCGGTGCGCCAGCTGAAGCCACCGTTGTTGCAGACATAGCAATGTCCGTCGGGTCCGAGCGCCGCACCGTTCGGGCCGCCGCCCAGTTCGGCAACCACCTTCAGTTCTCCGTCCGGCATCACGCGCGTGAGGCGCCCGCCCGCGATCTCCACCACCAGCACGCTGCCATCGGGCAGCGCCACCGGACCTTCCGGAAATTTCAGGCCGCTCGCCATCACGCGGCCCTGCAGGGTGAGATTGATGCGTGCTCCCATGATCGTCGTGCCCTCTTCCGTTCTAGATGTGTACGTTCGCGCGCTCGTCCTGACGCGCGCCCAGATAGGCGTCCACGGCTCGCTGCCGGCCTTCGCGGCTGCGCAGGAGCGGCTCGTCGAGTTCGCCGACGATATGGCCGTGCCGCATCACCCACGCATGCGAGGCCAGCTTCGCCGCCGCGTGAAAACTCTGCTCGACCAGCAGCGCCGCGAGTTGCTGCTCCTGCTGGATGCGAGCGAGCCGTTCATACACGCGCGCGACGAGCAGCGGCGCGAGCCCAAGCGAAGGCTCGTCGAGCAGCAACAGACGCGGCCCCGACATCAGCCCGCGCCCGATCGCGAGCATCTGCTGCTCGCCGCCGCTCAGCAGGCCCGCCGGCGCCTTGAGCCGGTTGGCGATTTCCGGGAAGAAGTCGAGCACCATGTCGCGGCGCCGCGAACGCGTGCGCGCGTCGACGAAATACGCGCCGAGCGTAAGGTTCTCCGCCACCGAGATATCGGCGACGATGGCGCGTCCCTCCGGCACGTAGACGATGCCCGCACGAAAACGCGCAGCCACGTTCAGGCGGCTCACGTCGTGGCCGTCGAAACACACGCGGCCCTGCGCGGCCTCCAGGCCCGCGATGGCGCGCAGCGTGCTCGATTTGCCCGCGCCGTTGGCACCGAGCAGCGCGCCCACGCTGCCGTGCCCCACGCCGAAGCTCACGCCGTGCACGACCGGGCCCGCGCCGTACCGCACGGTGAGCGCCTCGACTTCGAGCAGACGCTGCGCTAGCGCTTCACTCATCGTCTTCTCCCAGATAAACACGCACCACGTCCGCGTTCGCGCGGATCTGCGCGGGACTGCCCGACGCGAGCACGCGACCGACATTGAGCACGTGAATGGTGTCGCACACGTCCATGATGAGATCCATGTCGTGCTCGACGACCACGAGCACGAGTTCGGGACCGCGCAATTTCTTCAGCGCGTTCGCGAGATCGCGTGTTTCGAGCGAATTGAGGCCCGCGGCCGGTTCATCGAGCAGCAACACGCGCGGCGAGCCCGCAATCGCCCGCGCGATTTCTGCGAGACGCAGCACGCCGGGTGGCAGTTGTGCGGGCAACGAATCGGCGACAGGCTCGATGCCGAGGCGCGCGAGTGCGGCCAGCGCCATCTCGCGGTGCCGCGCACGTTCGGCACGGCCGCGCGAACGCGGCAGGAACGCGTCGAGCCAGCCGGCCGCTGCCCCCCGCTGGAGTCCGATCATAACGTTCTCGGCAATCGTCAACTCGGGGCACAGCGCGACATGCTGGAAGCTGCGCGAGAAGCCTCGCGCGGCGCGCCCCGTGGGCGGCACGCGCGTCATGTCCTCACCGCCGAAACGGATGCTGCCGCGCTGCGGCGCATAGAGTCCCGTGAGGCAGTTGAAGAAACTCGTTTTGCCCGCGCCGTTCGGGCCAATGAGCCCGGTGATCTCCCCCGCTTCGAGCCGCACGCCCACGTCGCGCAGCACTTCGTTGCCGCCGAACGAAAGCACGAGATTGTCAACGACAAGCGCGCGTGCCCCGGCGGACATCTCCAATGCGCCCTCTGCGTGCGCCATCGTAGCCTCGCTCATTGACGCCTCCCTTCGAGCCGTGCGCGCCAGCCGGCGGGCAGCGCGTTCGCACCCAGCACGACTGCGAGCAGCGCCGCGCCGTACAGAATCGGCACCCAGTCACCCGCGCCGGCCAGCAGCAGCGGCACGAGCGTGAGGAACAGACCGCCCGCAAGCGCGCCCATCAGCGACAGCGCATAGAGGCTCACGACCGACCCCACCAGCAGGAAGATCGACGTCCACAGCGTGAAGCTGTTGGGCGACACGGTCGACGCGGTGAACGCCTGCATCGCCCCGGCAATCGCGGCAATGGCCCCGCTCAACGCCATGCATGACAGGCGCGCCCAACTGCGTCGCACGCCGAACGATTCGGCGGCGTGCGTGGAATCGCGGATCAGCAGCAGCGCCATGGCCTGGCGCGAGTGGCGGAATTGCCGCAGCAACGCGATCACGGCGAACAGCACGAGAAGCGGAAAGTAATAGCGTTGCAGATTGCGCGGCACGCCGCCGAGCGCATCGAGCTTCACATACAGCCCTTCGTAACCGCCGGAGATCTTCGAGAAGTGCATGAGGAACTCGGGAAACGCGAGCGCGAGCGCCATGGTCGCCACCGCCAGCGCGATTCCTTTCAGGTGGCGCGACGGATACGCGAACAGCATGCCGAACACCCCGCCAACGATCGCGGCGAGCGGCAGGCTCGCGAAGATCGGCAAGCCCCAGTACTTCTCCACGAGCGCCACGGTATAGGCGCCCGCCGCGACGAACACGCCGTGCCCGATCGACACTTCGCCGCCGTAGCGCACGAGAAAGCTCACTGCAATGATGGCAATGGCGTTCGCGAAGCACAGGCCGAGCGTATAGATCCAGTAGCCGCCGCCCACGAGCGGCAGGGCGAGCAGCACGAGCCCGGCAACGCCGCTCACGCCGAATGCACGCCATGACCTGCTGCGGCCGGCGGCCAACGCGGCATCTGCCCCTTGGGCCTCGTTCGCGACGGCGGCTGGGGGAATGAACATGTCAGGCACGGGCGCCTCCTCGCGCGGCCAGTACGCCGCGTGGGAACAGATTGAGCACGAACAGCATCAGTACGAGCATGTACGTGTTGCTGAACTCGGCGGAAAGATAGAACGACAGCATATTCATCAGGATGCCTACGAATATCCCGCCAATCACCGCACCGGGTAGACTGCTGAAACCGCCCACCACTGCCGCCGCAAACGCCTGCAGCATGAACGACGCGACGCTCGTCGACGAAAGAAACGTGGTCGGCACGATCAGAAGCGCGGCCACGAGACCGAGCAACCCGGCCAGCACCCACGAAAAGAGGTGGATGCGCCCGAGCTTCAGCCCGCATACGCGGCTCGCGAACGGATTGGCCGAGACGGCGCGAAACGCCACGCCAATGCGCGTGCGCTCGATCAGCAGATACAGCATTGCGACGATCACGACCGTAGCCGCGAGCACCGCGAGATCGTACGACGTCACCCGCACCGGCCCAAGATGCGCGCGCCACCTCGGCAACGGCAAATCGAGCGACACCACGTTCGAGCCGAACAGCAATTGCGTGCCGCCCTGGGCGATCAACCCGATGCCGAGGGTGGCGATCGTGCTGGTAATGTCCGACTTGAGCACGAGCGGCGCGATCACGGCGCAACTGAGCGTCGTGACGACCACCATCAGGACCAGCGTGAGCGGCACGGCCACGCCCCAGTCCATCTGGGCGAACGTGCCCGCGGTAAAGCCATAGACGAGGAACGCGGCGAGGCCCGCTAGATTGCCGTGCGCGAAGTTCACGACGTTCGAACTCTTGTAGATGAGCACGAGTCCGATGGCGCCGAGCGCATAGAGACACCCGCTCACCATGCCCGCCCAGACGAGGCCGAGAAAATCCGTCATGCCGTGGCCCCTCCCGGCGCGAGTTCTGCGTCTCGCGCGATCAGTTCGATCACGGCCGGAAAATATCTTCCGCTGTAGCCCTGCTGCGCCGTGGCGGCATAGTAGCGGTGCGCGAGTTCCGTGATGCGCGTCGACACACCCGTCTGCCCCGCGAGTTCGAGCACGTAGCCGATGTCCTTGAGCACGTACTCGGGCGGAAACGACTTCTCCGGAAACTGGCGTGGCAGCATGGCCTTGCGGCCGTGATTGCGCAGCACGAAGCTGTCGCCCGAGCCCTTCGATACCGCGTCGAGCAGCGTGGCGGGCTCCACGCCCGCGCGTTCTCCGAGCACCATCATCTCGGCCAGCGCCACCGTGTTCTCGAAGACGAGCGCGTTGTTGATGAGCTTGACCACCTGGCCGCAACCAATGGCTCCGCAGTGCGTGACGTCGGTGCCGATGTAGTGCAGCAGCGGCGCGATACGTGCGAAGAGCGCTGCGTCCGCGCCCACCATGATGCTCAGTTCGCCGCGCTGCGCCGCTTCACGCGTGCGTGCGACAGGTGCATCCGCGAATGCAACGTTGCGTGCGGCCAGCGCATCGCCCACCTTGCGCGCCGAAGCGACCGTCGTGGTGCTGAGATCGACGATCGCCTGCGGCCGCCGCGCGCCGCTCGCGAGGCCCTGCGCTCCGAGCGTCACAGCTTCCACGGCGGGGCCGCCGGGCAGCGAAAGAAACACCATATCGGCCTGCGCCGCGATCTCGTCGAGCGATTCCGCGCGGCGCGCTTGCGTGCCCTCGAGCACCTGAAAGGCCTCGCCGTTCGTGTCGAATGCCAGCACTTCGCCCGTGTGCTTGAGCGCCATGTTGCGGCACATCGGGCCGCCCATCACGCCGAGGCCCACGAAGCCGATCACCGCCTGATTGTCTGTCGCCATCGCTCGCTCCTCGCCCTCAGTCCATCCACATGCCGCCGCTGATATCGAGCGACGTGCCGGTGATCCAGTTCGAGGCCGGCGAACAGAGGAACAGCGCGGCCTGGGCGATATCGTCGGCATTGCCGTAGCGGCCGAGCGGCACGGTTGCGTTCGCCGCAGGCGCGACGTTGCCCGTCACGTTCGACCACATCGCCGTTTCGACCGGTCCGGGCGCGAGCACGTTGGCGTAGACGCCGTGCGGCGCGCCCGCCTTGGCCACCCAGCGCATCATGCCGTGCACCGCCGACTTGGCCGACACATACGCCGGCCCCGAGGCCACGCCGCCGTTCTTCGCGGCGATCGACCCGGCCGCGAGAATCTTGCCGAAACCGCGCTCGCACATGAGCGGAAAGAGCTTGCGCGTGGGATTCACCACACCGCGTACGTTCACGTTGAGGATCGCGTCCCACTCCTCGTCCGTGCTGTCACCAAGCGGCGTACGTGCGATGATGCCGGCGCACAGCACGAGAATGTCGATGGCGCCGTGCTGGGCAAGCACCCCGTCGATCACGCGGTCGGTCTCCACACGCGAAGTCACGTCGTAGCGCAGATATTGCACGCCCGCTCCGATGTCTTCGTGCACGCCGAGGTCGGTGGCGATCACGCGCGCGCCTGCGCGGCGAAACGTATTCGCAATGGCGCGGCCCATGCCGCCCGCGCCGCCCGTGATCAACGCGACCTGCCCTTCCAGATTCGCTGGACCGCTCAGATGTTGTGCCATGTGTCAGGTTTCCTGTGTTCCGATTGAGAATCCGATTGAGGTACCGACGGCGCCCGCGATAAGGAGGCGCAGCGAAGCCGGGGCGCTACGCGAAAACCGCCGTGGCCGACATCGCCAGTTCGCCCTGTGCGCCGCGCGCCCAGAGATCGAGCCCGCCCTCCGCTGCCGCGCGCCCTTCGAGCGAAAACGCGCGGTCGACGAACAGCGGGCTGACACCGCGAAAATCGAAGCGCGCGAGCCGCCGCCCGCCGCCATGCTCGACGGCGAACTGCTGCAGCAGCGTCGCGGTGAGCGGACCATGAACGACGAGACCGGGATAGCCCTCCTCGTCGCGCGCGTAGGTCTCGTCGTAGTGAATGCGATGACCGTTGAAGGTCAGCGCCGAATAGCGGAAAAGCAGCGTCGAATCCGCGCGGCAATCGCGCCGCCATTGCGCCTGCGCCTCGTACACAGCCGGTGCCGCCGCGTTCGCGCCGCCCGGCGGCGCTGCCTCGCGATAGACGATGTCCTGCTCCTCCTCGATGCACGGCAGGCCATCGCACGACGTGACGTGTCCCACCGTGACGAACCACAGCGTCCCGCGCTTGCCCGCCTTCTTCTCGACCTTGAGGATACGGCTCGTGCGCGTCGCGCTGGCATCGACAGGTACGGACTGCAGATAGCGGATGCGACTGCCCGCCCACATGCGCCGCGGCAACGCAATCGGCGGCAGGAAACCGCCGCGTTGCGGGTGGCCGTCCGCGCCCAGGCCGCTGCGCCGCACGGCGGGATTGAAAAAGAGCCATTGCCAACCGGGCGGCAACGCCTCGCCGGGCGTGGGCGCCGCGTCGAGATCGAGCGTGGCGGCCATGGCGCGCACGGCGCCCGCCTCGATGCGGGCCGTGTGCACCTCCTCGCGGCCGATCCACGACTCGTACACGTTCTCCAGTTCCACTTCGCTCATGAGAGCCTCGCGTCGAACACCTGCTCGGGGTACGGCTTGAAATCGCGCACCAGTTTGAAGCCGTCGCTGGTCGCCTGAATGATGCCTTCCTGGCGCGCGCCGCGATGATCGCCGGGCTTGAAACTCACACCCCGCGTGCCGCCAATGTTCTGATCGTGCATCGTCTCCATCACGTCGACGAGACTGGCGCGCGTGAGCGGCTTGCCGCTTTCGAGCAGCATGTTGAAGGACTTCACGAACAGCATGCCGTTGCTCCAGCCGTTGAGGCCGAAAACGCCCACGGGGTCGCTCGCGTAGTACTTCGCGATGCTGTCACGGTAGGCCTTGATTTCGGCGTCGTTCGAGGTGACGGGCATGAGCCACGACGAGAAGTACACGCCGTCGAGCAACGATCCCGCGAGCTTGCGCGTGGTGGGATCGGCGGTGAAGAACGGCGCCATCCATTTCGCCTCGAAGCCGATACGGTCCGCCGATTTCAGCGCGGCGGCGAGATTCGAGTTCGATCCGAACAGAATGACCACGTCTGCCTTCGCGTTGACAAGACGGCGAATATGCGGCGTGAAATCCGTATTTCGGACTTCGAACGGAATCGATTCGACGGCCTGCTTCTTCGCTCCTTCGAGGTACAGCTCGAAGCCGCGTTTGGCCGACCGGCCAAGCTCGTCGTTCTCCCACAGCAGCGCGACGCGGCTCACGCCGAGCGCCTTGAGCGCGTAGTCCGCGTTCGAGGCGGCGGACCAGCCGTAGTCAGGCAGAAGGGGAAACGACAGGCGCTCGGTGAAGAGCGCGCTCGCGCCACCCACCGGGCCGACCATGGGCAAGCCCACTTCCTTCGCGTAGGGAATCACGGCCTGGGTCTGCGCGGTGCCCACTGGCGCTGCGAGCGCGAAGATCTTGTTCTCTTCGACGAGCCGCCGCGTCACTGCGACGCTGCGCGCAGGCTCGTAGCCATCGTCGTAGACGACGTAGTTGATCTTCCAGCCCTTGAGCGCGTTGGTGTCGTTGGACCACTTGAAGCAGGCGTCGGTAGCGCGCGTGACGATCGCGTAAAAAGGCACCGGCCCCGTGATCGGAGTGAACGCACCGACCGTCACGGTCTTGCTGACGGGGTCGATGCCCGGCGTCGCCTGCTGGGCAAAGCTTAAACCGGGCAACCCGGCTGACACGGCTGCCGTACTGCTGAAGACAAAGGTTCTTCTGCGCATGGTCTCACCTATTGGTGTCGTTAAGAATGCATTCTATAAAGTATTGAAGAACGTTCAAGTCAGGGTTTTTCCCGTATTTATGGCGTTTCACGGACTTCAAGCGGAATATAGAATGCATTCTTAGACGCCTTTCTCATCCCACCACCGAGAAACCCATGAGACACGCACCCCTCGCCGGACGACGCATCATCGAACTGGGCACCATGCTCGCCGCCCCTTTCGCCAGCCACATCCTTGCGCAGCTGGGCGCCGAGGTCATCAAGATCGAGCCGCCCGCCGGCGACCCGACGCGCAGCCTCGTGCGCGGCGGCCCGAGCGGGACATTCATCGCCTATAGCCACGGCAAGAAGAGCGTGTGCCTCGACCTCGGCAAGCCCGAAGGCCAGGCGGCATTCATGAAGCTCGTGGCCCAAGCCGACGTGCTCGTGCACAATCTCGCGCCCAAAGCCGCGTGCAAGCTCGGCGTGACGCGCGAAGCGTGCCGCGCCGTCAATCCCGCGCTCGTCTACTGCCATATCCGCGGCTATGCGGCGGGGCCGCAGGCCGAAGATCTCGCGTCGAACCCCGTTGCCGAGGCCTCCACCGGCGTGATGGAGGCCAATCGCGTGAATGGCCGCCCAAGCCGCCTCGGGCCCTCGTATCACGATCAGTTTGCGGGCGCCTATGCAGTGATCGGCATCCTCGCGACCTTGCTCGAAGGCCGCGAACACGCGGACGGCGGCGAGCGCCACGTGGAGGTCGGGCTCTATGAAACGGGCCTGCATGTGGCGTCGCGGGATCTCGTCGGCGTGCAGTTGAAGACGCATCTTTTCGGCCGGCCGGAGCGCGAGCCGCACGGCGAATTCAGCATGCCGGGCTATGGCGCGTACCTCACGGCCGACGACCGCTGGATCTATCTGCTCATGCTCAACGACGCCCACTGGCGCAAGTTCTGCGAAGCGCTCGGCCTGCCGCAGGCCGCCGATGCGTCGCTCGCCACGCTGCGTCAGCGCAAGAAGGCGCGGGAGAGCGTCGAGGAGATCGTGCGCCATGCCGTGCGCGCCTGTGCCTTCGACGACGTTGCCGCGCGCCTGAAGGCAATCGGCGTGGGTTGCACTGAGGTGTTGCCGCTCGAACGCGTGCTCGAAGCGCCGCAGGCGCATCAGCCGGGGAAACTGCGCGCGGTCGACTATCGCGGCTTGCCGTTCGACGTGCCCGAGTTTCCGCGCATGGCCGAGCAAGGCGCATCGCCCGGCACGCTGCCACCGCCGGAACTCGGCGAGCACACGCTCGAGGTGCTCGAAGCCGCCGGGCTCAGCGCACAGGAGTGCGCGGCGCTGCTCGCCTGCGGCGCGGTTGGCGTGCGTCAGGACGATTCGTTCGCCTGGGCGCCGGTTCGTCAGCCGGTATGACGCTTGCTGAGCACGCGCAGGCGCGCGATGCGTCTGCGTGTCGCTTCGTTGTACGAAGTGACCTGTGGCGGCATGACTGTTCGCATCGGCCATTCGGGCATGTCCAGCAAAACGTTGCAAAGAAAAGAAACGCGCGCAAACACTGCGCGCCCGGGCATCCGGGCGTGTACCCTCAGGCGGCGCCCGGACGCGCTCCGCAGCGCGGCCGGAGCCGCCCTGCTACCGAATCCCGCTTTGGGTCAAGGCGCCGCGCGGCTGGCGAGTGCCGCGCCCTCGCGACGCGTGCGCAGCAACACGGCGGCCACGATCAACGTCACCACGATGAAACCCGCGAGCCCCAGCATTCCGCTCGCAAACGTGCCGGTCTCCTGCTTGAGCACGCCAACCGCATAGGGCGCGAGAAACCCGGCGATATTGCCGATCGAACTGACGACCGCAATGCCCGCCGCCGCCTCGGCTTGCGCGAGCAGCGTGGGCGTGAGCGCCCAGAACACCGGGAGATTGGCGAACGCGCCGAAGCCGCCGGCAATCAACGCGGCGAGCCGCACCGGCGGATAGTCGGTCAGCGCGACGACGATCAGCGCCAGCACCGCGACCATGCCGGGAATCATGAGGTGCCAGCGCCGCTCGCGCAGCCGGTCCGAGCGCGCGCCCCACCACAGCACGCCGATCGCCGCCGCGACGAACGGCAACGCCGACATGAAGCCCACCGCCGTGAACGACGCGCCGAAAGCGCGCACGATCTGCGGCAGGAAGAAGGTCACGCCGTAATTGGCCGCGACGATCCCGCAATACACGAAGCCGAGCGCCCACGCGCGCGGATTGCGCAGCGCGCGCCACGCGCCCGCATGACCGTCGCCGGGCGGCAGCGCGCGGCGCTCATCGGCGAGGCGCGTGCCAAGCCAGCGGCGCTCCTCGTCGTCGAGCCAGGCGGCCTCGCTCGGCGAGTCGGCCAGCGTGCGCAGCAGCACGACGCCGAGCACGAGCGAAGGCACTGCCTCGATGATGAAAAGCCACTGCCAGCCGCTCAGGCCGCCCGCGCCGTGCAGGTTCAGCAGCAGGCCGGAAAGCGGCGCGCCGATGCCCGCAGAGGCCGGAATCGCCACGGCGAACGCGCCGATCATGCGTGCGCGGTGCGTGGCGGGAAACCACTGCGTGAGAAAGAACATCACGCCGGGAAAGAAGCCGGCTTCGGCCACGCCCAGCAGGAAGCGCAAGCCCATGAATTGCGGCGTCGTGCGCACGAAGGCGAACATCAGCGAAAGTACACCCCACGTGAGCATGATGCGCGCGAACCATCGGCGCGCGCCGAAGCGGCGCAGCGCCAGATTGCGTGGCACCTCGAACAGTACGTAGCCCAAAAAGAAAATACCTGCCCCGGCGCCGAACACGGCGGGCGTGAAGCCCAGTTCCTCGTTCATTGAGAGCGCGGCGAAGCTGAGGTTCACGCGGTCGAGGTACGCCGCGAAATAGCACAGCATCAGGAGCGGCACGATATGCCGGCGAATCTTCGAAATGATCGCGGCTTCCTGTGAGGCCATTGTCATTGTCCGTCTCCTTGATGTCGGCGATCCAGCGAAAGTCCGTGTGCGCGCTGCACTGCGCCGCCGCGAAAGCGGCGCGTGGCGCAAAGCTGTCTCAGTCCGGCTCGCTCACGTGCCGCTGTGGCGCGGGCGAGCCGACGCGCCCGTCCACGAGCTGCACGATCGCCGGGTGATAGTTCTGGCCGAAGCCCGCGTCGCGCGCACGGCACATGAGGTCATACGTGTAGTTCGCGATATGCGGCTCGAACCCCGCCTCCGCCGCGAGATTGAGCGCGAGCCCCGCGTCCTTGATCGCGTAGACGAGCGGGAACACCTTCTCGGGAAAGCTGTCCGGCACGAGCGACTTCATGCCGTGATTGCGCAGCACGAAGCTGTCCGCGGAGCCCTTCGAGAGCAGGCTGAAAAGCGTCTCGCCGTCGAAGCCCGCGCGCCGGCCGAGCGTGATGATTTCCGAAAGCGCGTTGACGGTCATGAACACCAGCATGTTGTTGAGGATCTTGATCGTCTGGCCGTTGCCGACCGGCCCGCAATGCAGCACGTCCGAGCCCATCAGCGCGAGCAGCGGCTGCACGGCCGCGAAGTCGGCCTCGGTCGCGCCCACCGAAATCATCAGCGTGCCCTTCACGGCGGCCTCGCGCGTGCGGGCCACCGGTGCGTCGATCAGCGTGATGCCGCGCTCGCCGAGCTTCTGCGCCAGCGCGCGCGTGCGTGCGACATCGCTCGTGCTCATGTCCACGATGGTTCGCAGGCGCTCGCCTGCGCTCGCGAGTTCGGCGCACACGCTCTCGACCTGATCGATCGAGGGCAGCGAGAGAAACACGATGTCGGCGGCGCGCGCCACTGCCGTCGGCGAAGCCTCCGCGGTGACGCCGTTCGCGACGGCTTCGGCGAGCGCCTCCTTCGACATGTCGAATGCGTGAACCGGCAGCGCCGACTTGCGCGCGAGATTCGCGCACATGGGGCCGCCCATCACGCCAAGCCCGATGAATCCGATACGGGTAATCGCGTTCATATGCCTGCTTCTCCTGTCATGCGTTCTGGCCGCGCGCTCACGTGCGGATCGCGAACGGGTCGCGCACGGCGCTCGAGTAATCGATCATCACGTTCTTCGTGGTCAGGTATTCGCGCAGCCCCGCTTCGCCGCGCTCGCGGCCGATGCCCGATTCCTTCATGCCGCCGAACGGCGCCTGCGCCGCGAGTGCGCGATAGGTGTTGACCCACACGGTGCCGCAGTTCAGCGCCTTCGACACACGCATCGCACGCGAAATGTCCTGCGACCAGATGCCGGCCGCGAGGCCATAGCGCGAGTCGTTGGCGAGTTTGATCGCCTCGGCTTCGGTGTCGAACGCAATGATCGCGAGCACGGGGCCGAAGATCTCTTCCTGGGCGAGTTCGCTGGCGTTGTCGACATCGGCGAAGATGGTCGGTTCGATGAAGAAGCCCTTGCCGAGCGCCGCGCCTTGCGCGCGCGCGCCGCCCGTGACGAGGCGCGCGCCCGCGGCCTTGGCCGCCTCGATGGCGGCGAGGATGCGGCGGAACTGCGGCTCGTTGGCCACGGTGCCCATTTCGGTGGCCGCATCGCACGGGTCGCCCATGCGGATGGCCCGCGCGCGTACGGCGAGACGCTCGACCACCTCGGCATACACGCCGCGCTGCACGAAGAGGCGCGAGCCCGCCACGCAGGTTTGCCCGGTCGCGCCGAAGATGCCGGCGAGCGCGCCCACCACGGCCTTGTCGAGATCGGCGTCGTCGAAAATGATGTTGGGCGACTTGCCGCCCAGTTCCAGCTTCACGGGAACGAGGCGCCGCCCCGCCGCCGCCGCGATCTCGCGGCCCACGTTGGCGCTACCCGTGAAGCTCACGAGCGCAATGCCGGGATCGTTCACGAGCGCGCGCCCGGTTTCGGCGCCGCCGGTCACCACGTTGAATACACCCGGCGGAAAACCCGCTTCCTCGACCAGCGAGGCGAATTCGAGCGTCGACACTGAAGCGTGCTCGGACGGCTTCACCACCACGCAGTTACCCGCGGCGAGCGCGGGCGCGAGCTTGTTCGCGAGCAGCGAGAGCGGCGAGTTCCAGGCCGTGATGAGGCCCACCACGCCATACGGTTCGAGCGAAACGAAGTCGAGCGTATCGGCCTGATCGAGCGGAACATGCTGGCCGAACAGCTTGTCGGCGTAGCCGGCGAAATAGCGCAACTGGCGTCCCACCCACAGCATTTGCGGGCGCGTCTCGCGGACGATCTTGCCATTGTCGGCGCTCTCGATTGCCGACATGCGGTCCGCATTGGCTTCGATCAGCGCGGCGAGCTTGAGCATGAGCGCTGCGCGCGCCACGCCCGAAGTCTGCCGCCAGCCGTCGTGAAAGGCGCGCGTCGCGGCCGCCACCGCGCGCGCGACGTCCGCTTCGTCCGCCTCGGGAATCTCGGCCCACACTTCGCCCGTATAGGGATTCACGCTCGGCAGCACGCGAGCGCTGTGCGCCTCGACACGCTGCCCACCGATATACAGCCGACACTTCCTGATATCCACATCGCCTCCTTGATCTGGCCGCGCGTCGCGCGCGCCGGGTGGTTGTGCGGTTTGCGCGGCGCGCTAACGGTCCACGAGCCGCGCCGGCAACGCGAGCGCGAGCAGCGCGCCGAGCGCCATGCATGCCGCGAGCAGATACATGGCCGGCGCGCTGCTATGCGTCGCCTCCTTAAGCCAGCCCACCGCGTATGGCCCGAGAAAACCCGCGAGATTGCCGATTGCGTTGATGAATGCGATACCGGCCGCCGCCGCCGCGCCGCCCAGGAACGCCGTGGGCAAGCACCAGAACAGCGGCAGCGTCGTGATGATGCCGGCCGTCGCGAGCGTCAGTGCACACATGGCGAGCGCTGTGTGGTTCGCCCAGAGCACGGCGAGCAGAAGCCCGAGCGCGCCCGCCAACGCCGAAGCCGCGACGTGCTTGCGGCGCTCGCGGCGGTGGTCGGCGTGCCTCGCCGCCGCCAGCATCGCGATCACGGCCGCGCCGAACGGAATCGCCGAGAGCAGACCAATCGTCAGCGGATCGGCCACGCCGGTGCTCTTGATGATGGTGGGCAGCCAGAAGCCCACGCCGTAGAGCCCCATCACGAACAGGAAGTGGATGAGCGAAATGAGCCAGACGCGCGGATTCGCAAAGAGCGCACGCAGGCAGACAACGGGTTTCGCCTGGGCGTCCGCGCGCAGATTGGCGAGCAGGAGCGACTTTTCGTCGTCGCTGAGCCAGCGGGCCGTTTCGATGCGCTCGTCGAGCTTCGCCAGCACGACGAAGCCGACAAGGACGGAAGGCAGCCCCTCCACCAGAAAGAGCCACTGCCAGCCGTGCCACTGGTTCACGCCGTCGAGCGTCTTGAGCAGCCAGCCCGAAAGCGGGCCGCCGATCAGCCCGGAGAGCGCCACGGCGGTGACGAGCCACGCCGTCGTCATGCCGCGCCGGCTCGACGGATACCAATACGTCAAATACAGGATCACACCGGGAAAGAAGCCCGCTTCGGCCACGCCGAGCAAGAAGCGCATCACGAAGAACATGCCCGGCGTGCGCACGAACATCGTCAGCGCCGAGACCACGCCCCACGTGATCATGATGCGCGCGATCCATACCCGCGCGCCGACGCGATGCAGGATCAGATTGCTCGGCACCTCGAAGAGGAAATAGCCGAGAAAGAACACGCCCGCGCCGAAGCCATAGACGGCGTCCGATAGCTGCAGGTCGGCGGCCATCTGCAGCTTGGCGAAGCCCACGTTCACGCGGTCGAGGTAGGCGACCACATAGCACAGCAGCAACAGCGGCGTGAGGCGCCACGCCACCTTGCGGTAAGTGGCCTGCTCCGAAATCGCGGCTGCGCTGCTGACGGGAATCGACAAGGGGCCGCTCGGGGTTGCCATGCTCATGTCTCCTGGCTCTGCACAAAGGCTCGGGCCAACGGACACACGCCGCTTGCCGAGGCACGTTCTTGTGGTTCTGATTCATTTGCCGCAGCGCACGGCCCTGCGTGCGTGGCGGCGGTGGCCGGATCGGTGCAAGGCTTCCGGCGCAGCAGGCTTACCCGCAGACATACCGGCGCGCGAACCGTGGCACACACAACGAATCGTCACTGCGCACGCTCGCCATGGCCGACGAGATGGCGAAAGCCTAGTCCTTTCCTCGACCCGTCATGTAGCCAGGGAATGTACTTACTGGAGTACTTGTGTATACAGTCGTATTCTGACTCGGACAATCAGGCGGTCTGCGTGTCGTCAGCGAAGTACGCGGAAAGCGCGAGAAAAGCGTTTGGTTGCGCGCGAAACGATTGCCGGTGCCAGGCCGGACGAAACGCGCAGGCCATCATTCGGACCGACATCGAAACGCCAGCAAACGTCCACACTGAGAGGAGCCCCGGAATGACCGACTATGACGTGATCGTGGTAGGCGCAGGCAACGCCGCACTGGCCGCCGCCGTATCGGCGCGCGAAAACGGCGCCCAACGCGTTGTCGTGCTGGAAAAGGCGCCGCGCGGCATGCGCGGCGGCAACACGCACTGGAGCGGCGGCGTGCTGCGCTTCGCCTTCGACGACCCGCGCGAGATCGGCCCGCTCCTGCCGGGCGTGGAAAAGGAGTTCGAGGACTTTTACGCGGGCATCCATCCTTACACGCGCAGCGACTTTCACGGCGACCTCATGCGCGTGACGAGCGGCCAGACCGACCCTGTGCTCTCGCGCGTGCTCGTCGACAATTCGAAAGACACCGTGTTCTGGATGCACGAAACCGGCCAGATCCGCATGGAGCCGGCCGTGAGCCTCACCGGCGTGCGCAAGGGAAATCAGATCATCTGGGCGCGCGGGCTCGTGGTGCGCGCGGAACACGAGGGCGTGGGCCTGTCGCGCGGCTGGTTCGCGGCGGCGGAGCGACTCGACATCGAGGTGCGTTACGGCGCGGCCGTCACGGCGCTGCTGCAGGACGCGAGCGGCCGCGTATGCGGCGTGCGCGTGCGCGACGACGAAGGCATCCGCACGCTCAACAGCCGCTCGGTGATCCTCGGCTGCGGCGGCTTCGAGGCGAACGTGCAGATGCGCACGCAGCATATCGGCCCGCTCGTGGGTGGGGCGAAGGTGCGCGGCACGCCGCACAACCAGGGCGATGGCTTGCGCATGGCAATGGAGATCGGCGCGATGCCGTGGGGCCAGTGGAGCGGCTGCCACGCCACGCCGATCAGCGCCGACTGGGGCAACTTCGCGCCGCGCGAAATGACCGACCGCAGCAATCGCCTGAGCTACCTCTATGGCGTGATGATCAACCGCAAGGGCCTGCGCTTCGTGGACGAAGGCGAGGACGGCGCGATGTTCACCTATGCGAAGTACGGCCGCGCGATTCTTGCGGAGCCCGGCGCGAAGGTCTATCAGCTGTTCGACTCGCAGACCGTGCATCTGCTGGAACCGCGCTACGCGACGAGCGAGCCGCTCAAGGCGGACACGCTGGAGGCGCTGATCGCCCAGCTCGACATCGATGACAAGGCGCAGGCGCTGCGCACCGTGCAAGCCTATAACGCCGCCGCGCACGACGCCTCGGACGGCTTCGACCCCACCGGCAAGGACGGACTCGCCACGCACGGCCTGAGCCCCGACAAGACCAACTGGGCGCTCAAGCTCGACAAGGCGCCGTTCTATGCGTACTCGGCCACGGGCGGCATCACTTTCACGTTCGGCGGCCTGAAGATCGACGAAGAGGCCCGTGTGATCGGCACGGACTGGCGGCCCATCGAGGGGCTCACCGCCTGCGGCGAGATGGTCGGCGGCCTCTTCTACGACAACTACCCGGCGGGAACCGGGCTCGTTTCGGGCGCAACGTTCGGGCGCATTGCCGGCCGCACGTCGGCGCGCTCGTGAACGCGCACAGCGAGGGCAAACCGATGACCGAACACACACTCATTGCCGCCGCGCTGCCGCTGGCCCGGCGCATCGCGGCCTTCGACGCGCGCAAGGCCACACCGCACGCCCGGGCCGCGACGCGCGACGCCATCATCGAGACCGTCGGCGCGTTGATGAGCGGGGCCGGCAGCCCGGCAGCGCAGCGGCTCGCGCATACGCCAGGCGCGCTGGCCGAGGATGGGCCATGCCTCGTTGCGGGCACCGCGCGCCGCACAACGGCGCTCGACGCCGCGCTCGCGAACGGCGCGGCGGCAGCCGCCGGACAGCGGGGCGCGGGCACGGGAAACGGCGATGCGCACGCCGCGCGCTTCGCCGCGCTGTTCGCGCTGGCCGGCGCACGCAGGCTCTCCGGTGAGCGGTTCCATGCCGCATGGCTTGCGGGTGAAGCGGCCGCCCACGGGCTTGCGAGCGCTGCGCCAAACCTCGCGCCCATGCTCGCCACGACGCTTGCGACGGTCGCCGCGGCAAGCCATCTGCTTCGCTTCGACGCCTCGACGACGGCGGCAGCGCTCGCGCCTGGCGCAATGATGATGGATGAAGCCGACTTCACAGCCGCCGCGCCCGACGAGGCGCTCACAGCCCCCTTGCACGCCGGTCAGTGCGCGCGCGTGGCGCTCCATACGGTCGCGCTTGCGGAGCAAGGCGAGACAGCCGGGCCAACACCGCACGGCCCGCTGATCGACGCATTGACCGACGCATTGACGCGGGCCGCCGACGCCTTCGGCGAGCCGCGCCATGGCCCATCGAGCGCCGCGCCGCCCGCACACCATGACCGCTGCGACGCCTTCGTCGCGCGTTGCATTGCAACCATCGGCGCGTCCGAAGCGCTCGCGCTCTACGAACGCCTCGAAGCCATCGACGAGGCGAGCGACATCGCCCTGCTCGGCACGCTCATGGCGAGGCGCACGCTGCCTGGCGCCGACGCGGCGAGCGCACCGCTCGCGCTGAGCACGACGCCCGGCGACGGTTCCGACGAAACCGCCTGGGTTCCCTGATCGCGCGCCGGCACGCAAGGGCACATAGACCATGAACGATGAACTGATCGCCGCGCGCGTCGACAGGCTGCCCGTCTCGCGCTTTCATCGCAGGCTGCTGCTGCTCATCAGCCTGCCGTTCTTTTTCGACATCTCGGACATCTTCACGTTTTCATATGCCGCGCCGGTGCTCGTCAAGGAATGGGGACTGTCGCTCACCCGCATCGCTCTCCTCACCTCCGCTGGCTTCTTCGGCATGTTCCTCGGGGCGACGCTCGGCGGCATGCTGTCCGACCGCATCGGGCGCAAACGCGCGCTCATGCTGTGCGTGGCGACCTATTCGTTCTTCTCGCTCGCGAACGCGCTTGCGCCCAACGTGCCGCTGCTGATGATCGCGCGGCTGCTCACCGGCATCGGCGTGTCGTCGGCCACGGCCGTGGTGATCGCCTATATCGCGGAGATGTACCCCGCCGCGCGCCGTGGCGCCTGGCAAGGCTGGGCGATGGCGATCGCGCTCAGCGCCGTGCCCATCACGAGTTGGGTGGCGCGGCTCGTCGTGCCGCTCGGTCCGAACGGATGGCGGCTCATCTTCGTCTGGGGCGCGCTGGGCGCCGTGTTTCTCGCATTCGGGCGCTTCTTTCCCGAGTCGCCGCGCTGGCTCGCGCGGCAAGGGCGCATGGAAGAAGCCGACCGCGAGCTTCGCGCGATCGAAGCCGAAGTCGAGCGCAGCGCCGGGCCGCTGCCCGCCGTACTGCTGATCTCGCAGACCGCCGAGCCACGCACGCACTGGGGCGCGCTCTTCAAGCGCCCCTACGCCGGACG
Organism: Paraburkholderia sp. J7; assembly: GCF_905220155.1. Classification (NCBI taxonomy): domain Bacteria; kingdom Pseudomonadati; phylum Pseudomonadota; class Betaproteobacteria; order Burkholderiales; family Burkholderiaceae; genus Paraburkholderia; species Paraburkholderia sp. J7. The sequence continues at coordinate 279,063 of NZ_CAJMYZ010000008.1, forward strand.
CACCTTCACGCTATGGGCGATCTGGATCCTGCAGACACTGGGCTTCTATGGTTTCCAGGCGTGGGTGCCGACCTTGCTCGTGCGGCACGGCGTGACCGTTGTGCAAAGCCTCACCTACATCACGCTGATCAATCTTGGCGCGGTGCCCGGCGCCCTGCTCGCGGCCGCGCTCTCCGACCGCGTGGAGCGCAAGTTCAGCATTGCCGGGACATCCGTTCTGATCGCCGTGTGCGGCCTGCTCTACGGGTTCGGCACGTCCCCCGCGGTCATCGTGCCGTTCGGATTTTGCGTCGGCATGCTCACGCAGACTTTCGTTTCGCTGTGCTACGCATATACGCCGGAGCAATATCCCACCGATATCCGCAACACGGGAGCGGGCTTCGCGTATGGCGTGGGACGGCTCGCCAATGTCGGCAACGCGTTCATCGTTGCGGCGATCTTCACGCGTTTCGGCTATGTGTGGGTGTTCGCGTATATCGCCGGGGCGTGGCTCGCGGTCGCAGCCGTCACGCTCGTATTCGGTGCGCGCACGACGGGGCGCAAGCTCGAAACGATCAGCCCCGCGCTCGCCGGAACGCCGGACGAACCGCTCAGCACGGCGGCCGAGCGGTTCTGAATCCTAACTTCCCGACTGACCGCTCTCCGGGCCGAACAGCATCTGCAGGCGCAGTTCGGTCGCGGCGGCGACGTGCGCCTGCGCGGCCTTTTCCGCGCCGTTCGCGTCGTGCCGCGCGATGCATGCAACAATCAGCTTGTTCTCCGCGAGTCCGCTCTTGATGCGGCCGGGCTGCGAATAGGTGGTCGTGCCGAGCAGCGCGAGCGCGTCGCCGAGCACACTCGCAGCCTTCGACAAATACTCGTTATGCGCGGCGGCCACGATGATTTCATGCAGACGCCGGTTCAACGCTGCTACTTCCTCCGGCACTTTCGTGCGCTCCAGTTGCGAAATGACCTGGTTCATCGAAAGCACTTCGATCGGCGAAGCCTGCTCGGCCGCGAAGCGGGCCGCCGCGCCAACCATGACCTTGCGCATCGCGTAAAGCTCCATGACCTGCCGTTCCGAAAGCTGCTCGACGACATAGCCCCGTGGCGGCGCGAAACGCACCATGCCCTCCGACTCGAGCCGCTTGAGCGCCTCGCGGACGGGGGTCCGACTCACGGCCAGACGCTCGGCAATATCGTTTTCCCGCAGCCGTGTGCCCGAACCGAGTTCGCGGTTGCGAATTTCCTGGCGAAGCCGGGTATAGACATATTGAGCTAGCGAGCCCTGTCCGGCATCCGCCGGCGGCTCGATCTCGCGTAACGATGAATTGGATTTTTCGCTCAAGGACTCACCTTCGGCCGGTTGACTGCGGACCTGACTTGATGCGTACCATTGTATACGTAAGTACCCAAAGTTAGATACCTGTACGCTGTCAGGATGAACGACATCGAGAACGTTCCCGTAGACAGGGTTGTGCGCCTCTAGCCCTAATCGGGAGACATCTCGAGGTGCGATGCGAAGTGTGTCAAAGTAACAACTCATTCTCGTGAGTGCCCCTACATGACCAGGTTACCAATTGCCCAGCGGTGGTTTGAACTCAAACGCATCAGCGATGACATCACCCTGTTTTGGGAACCCCACGTTGTGCCGCTGATGCGCTGCAATATCTGGCATGTGCGCGGCCGCGACCGAGACCTGATGATCGACACAGGCATGGGTATCGCGAGCCTACGCGATGCGGCAAAGCATCTGCTGCAGAACAACGTAACCGCCGTTGCGACGCATACACACTCGGATCATGTCGGCGGACATCACGAATTCGAACACACACTGGTTCACGAATTGGAGGCAGAGAATCTGCGCTCGCCGCGCGAGCCAGGCACCCTTCTGGCGTCGGTATTAGGCGACAAAGCCATTCGCCGGTATCGCGAAGCCGGGTATTCGTTCGACGGTGATTTGATCACGGCCCTTCCCGACGCTGATTACTCGATGTCTGACTATCGCGTGCGGGCCGCGACGGTCACGGAAATCGTCAAGGATGGGAACGTCGTTGATCTCGGCAACAGGAATTTTGAAGTTCTGCATCTGCCCGGCCACTCACCGGGCAGCATTGGCCTGTGGGAAGCGGCTACTGGCACTCTTTTCTCTGGCGATGCGATCTACGATGGCCCGCTACTGGATGAGATAAGCGGCGCTGATATTCCGACTTACGTGCGAACGATGAAACGCTTGCGTGAACTGCCCGTGCAAGTAGTCCACGCTGGGCATGATGGGAGCTTCGGGCGAGAACGACTGGTCGAGTTAGTCGATGCCTATCTGGCGAAACGTACCTGATCGCTCTTCGGGGTCGGCGCTTCCGGCCATAGTGACTGGCTGGTTAGGGTCGGCTTACGCCTCCCGCATAGACTCGTCTGGTGGCGGCCGATCTGGCGCACGCCGTCGGTCAAAGTACGGCCATCAACGGCCGCTCATCCAGGTCGTTGCACGGACGTTTGAACGTCGGCGTCGCCTCGCATGACGGACGGTCATGCCGACTCCTCTCATCCCTCGTCGTCGAAGTCAGGTAATTGTTACGCGTATGCGCGTTAGCGCACACTTGGAACGTAGCGACGAGAATACTGTTTGTCTCGAAGTTGGTCTTGCACAACGCTGGAACCCGCAAACGTCGCAGAGTGTTTGCGGAGAAGGAAACGTCCCAGTTGCCTTGGCTCTCGCAAAACTGTAATACGCTGATGGCGTCGCGAACCCACAATCCGGCGAGAATCCCGTCGCGTTCGTGGAAAAAAATCTGGCATTGACCGAGGCAGATGGGGCCGTCTTCGCGCGGGCCGCATTCGCTTTTAACAGATTGCCGAAGCGACTGGTCTTCTTGAACGGTCCGCCGAAAACGCCTGCCTGCGAAGTGCTGCGGTGGCAATGGCAAAACCCATTGATAAATTGAATCTAAAAATTCCGTCGGCGCGCCGTGCCGCAATTGCTGCTTCCATTGCCTACGACCGTAGCGGCCTGACGAAAAATCCCGATCTGGAGGAGGTTTAAAATGACTCCCAACGGCGCGCCGACAGGCGAACCAATCATCATTGGACAATTGCAGATCCGATACCTGATCGACGGAACTGCCACTGGCGGCATGGGTATTTTTGAGCTGACAGTGCCGCCCAACTCTCCAGTTCCGCCGCCACATAGCCATACCCTTAACGAAGAATGCGTTTATGTCCTGGAGGGCGTGCTTCGATGCTCGGTTGATGGAATAGTCCGAGACCTGACGCCGGGAGAATGCGGGGTTAGCCCAAGAGGATCGGTTCACCACTTCAGCAACCCGTACACTGACACAGCACGCGCCCTCGTCGTCCTTACGCCCGACATCGGAGCGCAGTATTTTCGTGATGTCGGAACGATCATAAATGCCGGCGGCCCCCCCGACCGCGACAAGCTGATCGGTGTCATGTCGAGGTACGGACTGGTGCCCGCTCCGCTTCCGTGAAATAGCGAACGGTCGTTGCCCGACAATCGTTTCTGGCTCTCGATGTCCGATCTGCGGACTAATGCTACAGCTCGATTCGGTTCCCGCACTGGACCGACGCAATCGGGATGGTCAAGCACGCGTCGGCTGGCATGCCCGCACGGATGTCTGCAGGGCACCCGATAGTTGCCATCGAGAGCGTACGGGAACGAATGACGGGAAAGGGTCGGCTACGGCCGACCACGTCCGGCGGTAATCGGCCACCTCCAGCCTTTCGTCGGCACATTTAGATGGACAGTCAAATGTCCATTCTGCCCGCGTCAACGGGCGTTCGAGGTCCGCGCGCCCGCTCTCGCGGTATCGAGACACGGCGGGGCGTCGGTCCCTGGTCAGAGACCGTCGGTCGAAAGCGTTATCTATTCGCCATTGCTCGCCGACACTTTCTGCTCCACAGCCTGCATACGCAAAGGTCGAACGCAACGCGGTGCTGCTGGCAAACGCGGCCTACAGGCTCAATGCCCCAGTGAACCGTTCAATATACCGATGCCATACCTGGTGGTCGATGCTTGAAACGTCGGTGCACCCAGTAATACTGCTCGGGAAACTTAACGACCTGTTCCTCAAGGAACGCATTCATGCGACGCGCGTCGACCATATCGCTCCCCGATGGGAACTCCGCGAGCGGCTCGAAAATTGTCAGCTTATACCCTTGATAATTCGGGAGCACCTCGGTCACGAAGGGAACAACCCGCGCGCGCGCCAGTCTCGCGATACGCGAAACGGCTGTGAGCGTGCAGGCGGGAACGCCGAAGAATGGGACAAATACGGAGTTGTCAACGCCTTGGTCCATATCCGCCGCGAGCATGACTGGTTTGCCGGAACGCAGCAATGCCACGATCTTTCTTGCACTGGTCGCACGCTCGATCATCTCCGCACCGAATCTCCCGCGTTGCCGCTTGGCGAGGTCACACAGGGTTGTGCTTGACATACGCGTATACAGAGAGGCGACGGGAAGGTGCGTCGAGTAGAGCATGCAGCCGACCTCAATGCCCACAAAATGAAAACCCATGAAGATGGTGGGCGGGGCTGCATCGTCATCGAGATCAATTTTGCTTTCGATCTGGACGATATCCCGGATCGACTGCGCACTGCCAAACCACTGGATGCCGCGCTCAAGATAGCTACGAACAACATGGCGGAAGTGAGCTCTGGCGAGTTTCTGATGTTCGCGGCTGGTTTTCTCTGGGAAGCAAAGACGCAAGTTCACCAGGACAATATGCTTGCGGCGACTCGGAAGCGCGTACAACGCAGTGCCGACAACCATTCCGAGCCTGGCGACAAATTTGTAAGGAAGGATGGAAAGCGTGCGTAGCAACGCCACGATGAGCACATGGCTGAGACGTTTCAAAGATTGTCCCTTATAGGCGGTGAAACCAGGAAAGCGAAGTCAAATGCCAGGCAGGTGACCTTTCTGCTCGTCACCGTTCAATGGAAACGGTTTCGCTCAAGAGATCAACCGTGGAGCATACAGTCCCGGCGTGATCACCGGGCAACTGGGACGACTCGCGAAATTACCGACTCTAACAAACGGCTTAGGTGCGATCTATCCCAAAAGATCCTGGTGGTGAGTAGTCGCCGCTGGCACCGGCGGCGCTTTCCCACAACTGAAAGGGGGTTCCTGCCTGCGGTGGTTATGCGAATGGCACTTCCGCGCCGCAAGGGGACCTTCGTTCTGCAAGACAGCGAACGACGGCTACGGGTCGGCCAGGGCCGACCACGTCCGGCGGCAGTCGGCTATCTCCGGTCGTTCGAGCTTGTTCTCGGCGCGACATCTGAACGTCGGATCAGGGAACGCCACCGGGCATTCGAGCGATGTCCTCCGTGCCCGCGGACATCGTTCCATTCGTAGGTCACAAACGAGGAAGCCGAGCCATGTATCACGCATCGAGCGCCACTACCGGTGTGCCGCAGTGATCCCCGGTGCGGTGGCCGAGACGCCATCGGCGTGGACCGCCGTCGGTCGATGTGCCTCATGTAGAACTGACTGGTGCATGTGCTTGAGCACCGATGCCGCGAGCAGGCGCGGCTCTTCGAACATTGTCGCGAGTTCGAAGAAGAAGAGGAAAGCGAGCATATAACCCGCGGCCTGCTTGCGTTCCATAATTCGCAAGAAGAGCGGCGCGAAGCGCGAGCGTATCGGTGCACGCGTCAGGAGCCATGCGCAGAAGGCTCCAATGCCCGCGCCCGCGATGACGTCGGTCGGATAGTGCAGCCCCAAATAGATGCGAGGCAGACACACGAACACCACACAATGGATGATCGCAAGCAGGCCGATCCATCTCCAGACACTGAAAATACCGACGGCTATGGCCATCCAGAGCGCGGCATGATCGCTGGGAAACGAGCTCCACAAGCGCATTGCGTCGCCCGTCTGATCGGATAGTGGAAACGACAAATGAACGGAGGGCTCATAAATCGGGCGGAGGCGGAACGGCAGCGTCAGCGCAAGCAGGCGGCCAATCACGAATGCCGAGAGCGCCGCGCACAGCGTCGCGACGACAATTTGGCGGCGCTTTAGTTGTGAGTCGCCTGGTTGAAACCAGATGGCACAAAGAATCGCGAGCGGAACGACGCCCTTGGTGAAATAAAGCTGGACCACCGCGCCAACCGCGTGGGTAAAGTAAAAGGATGATGAACCTATATGAACGAGCCAAGCTTGGACAGCCGCATCGAAAGCGTTCACTCTTGGCTCCCCTTTTGATTTGAACATCTGTTGCAAGCGTACGTACGACGCAGCGAAATCTCCGTTCAATACCCCGCATATTTTCGAAGCAAGCTACCAGGATGCGGCTCATCGATTACCACAGCACTTCGAATATTGTCAGGATCGAATGTTTCTTTCATTTGCACTGCTACGGATGTCACGTCGCTGTCGATGAAAACAGTCACCCGCGTGGGAGTACCGTGCTGCCCCGCAGGCCTGGGCTCCGCCGTTCAAGCTCTCAACGCTTGAACGGCAGAGGTGGGTCGACAAGCGCCCTCCGCGTCGCAGGAAACCATCACACACACATTTCCCCAAAACCGTCCTTTGCGCGCTTCGCCCGGCGCGCAACACCGCGTCGCCCTTTCTGGTTTTCGCGCCAACTGGATCCGGCTGACACAGGAAGCGCGCGCACGATGAGCAGATACGCCATCGCGCTAACCGGCCTTATCGCCGCCCCGAACGCCTGGCACGCTGCTCCGAAAGGCGCTGGCGTTCCGTCTCACGCTACCGCCCCCAACGCCCGTCACTCGGACCCGTTTGCGCCATCCACGCCACTGGCAAGTACGCTCGGCGAAGACGTTGAGTGGGCGGCCGAATCAAGGCACCTGGGATTCGCTACCCGTGGACCGCGCCTCCGGAAATCTGACCCCATTCTCTTCTGGCCTGCATCCACGGGGTCGTCGCAGACTGCGTTGCACGCTCCGCCCCCCAAATATTCTCTTTGACAAACACTCTTAAGATATATATCTTAAGACATGTTTTAAGACACCCTAGAGATAAGGAGGCCCTATGCGCCACCATCCGCACTTTGGTCATACCGGCCGTCACGGCCACGCCGCGCGCGATCCGCGCGCTTTCTTCGGCGGCCGCCACCCGGCCATGCAGGCGCTTCACGCGCTGCGTCACGCCATGGGCCGCCATCGCGGCGGCGAAGGTCCCGGCGACTTTGGCGACCGCTTCGGCGAAGGTTTCGGCCGCGGCTTCGGCGGGTTCGGCGACGGCGACGGTTTCGGCCGTGGCCGCAAGTTCAGCTCCGAAGACCTGCAACTCATGCTGCTCGTGCTGCTCGCCGAGCGCCCGAGCCACGGCTACGAGCTCATCAAGGCGCTCGACGCGCGTTCGAACGGCTTCTACAGCCCGAGCCCAGGCATGGTCTATCCGGCCCTCACGTATCTGGAAGAACTGGGCTACGTGAGCGTGACGCTGGAGGGCAACCGCAAGCGCTACGAGCTTTCGCCCGAAGGCCGCACGTACCTCGAAACCAACCGCGAACGCGCAGACCTGATCCTCGCGAAGCTCACGCACTTCGGCCGCAAGATGGAAGTCATGCGCCGCGCGATGGCCGGCGAAGATCCCGCCGAAGGCAGCGGCTGGGTGCGCGAACTGATCGAAGCACGCCGCGCGCTCAAGCACGCGCTGCTGCGCCGCACCGACGTCGCGCCGGACGAGCAGCGCCGCATTGCCGCGATTCTTGCGCGCGCCACCCAGGAAATTGAAAACGGCAGCGAGGGCGAAGGCGTTTGACACGCCACGTCGATCGTCATGCGCCACGCGGCGGCCACGCCGCACCACCCCAACATCGGAGCCATACATGCAGAACCCGTCCCAACTCGAAGTCGTCCGTGTACGTCACCCGCTGAAGTTCCGACTGTTGCGCGTGGCGCGCGTCACCGCGCTCTCGCCCTCGCTCGTGCGCGTGACACTCACGGGCGACCTGAGCGATTTCGTCTCGGCGTCGTTCGACGATCACGTCAAGGTGTTCTTCCCCGCTGCCGGTGAAGAAAAGCCAGTAGTGCCAACTTTGGGTCCTGACGGCGTCGCCTACCCCGATGGCGTCGAGCGCCCCGCCATGCGCGACTACACACCGCGCCGCTTCGATGCGCAAAGTAACGAACTCGATCTGGAATTCGCGCTGCACGAAGCCGGCCCGGCCACCGCATGGGCAGCACAGGCGCAGCCCGGCCAGTATCTCGGCGTGGGCGGCCCGCGCGGCTCCATGGTGATTCCCACCGGCTTCGACTGGCATTTGCTGATCGGCGACGAAACGGCGCTGCCCGCGATCCAGCGGCGCCTCACCGAACTGCCGCCCGGCGCGCGCGTGGCCGTAGTCGTCGAAGTGGCGAACCGCGAGGCACGCATCGAGCTGCCCACCGAAGCCGACCTGTACGCCATCTGGTGCTATCGCGACGAAAGCGAGTCGGAGCATCCGCTCCTGGACGGCGTATCCGAAGTGTGGCTGCCGCCTGGCGAGGGTTACGTCTGGGCCGCCGGCGAAGCCTCGGAAATCCGCGCGGTGCGCGCGCATCTGTGCAACGAGCGCGGCGTGGACAAGAAGCGCATCCGCGCCTCCGCCTACTGGCGGCGCGGCGCGCAGGCGGCCCACGAAACGATCGACGACTGATCGATCCTGCTGGCGCGGCAACCCTGCCGCGCCTTTTTACTTTCAGGCTCCACGCCAATACATGACCACTACTCTGACTCCGCTACGCGAACGCACGCTGCTCTGGCTGCTGGCGCTCACGCAGTTCACCGTCCAGATTTCTCCTGGTCAGAGGGTGTCAACTTAAGCTCAAGAAGGTTGCTGGATATGGCTTCAACGGCGTTTTGCATAGGGTTGACACTCGTGCAAAATCGACGAATCTTCCAATAATTGTTCGCGAACGTTTATCGCAAGAACCCTGCCGTGATAATCGCCCCTTATCACGGAAACTAGCGTCGCCTGGCTTACGCCGGTCACCACAAGTCCTGCACGTCGCGGACATATCGCCAGCTCATCGAGGTGCTTTACCTTCACTCCGACGCTATCGTCTGACACGCCTCAAGGTCTGGTGTCGGTCGAAGCCGCGTGGAACCTCAGTCCGAAGGTGTCGTTCCTTCGGATCGTTCCATAGCGGTTTGGTGTCACGTCTTGAACGCGGGTCCACCAGCGACCGGACAGCAACGATATGCCTCCTCCCTCCCAGAGCATGCTCCCCTCACACAGGTGAAACGGAATGCAGCGCTTCGGCTTTTGTCTACCGTCTGCCAGTTGATGGTGCCCGAAGGGAGTGAACTCGAGGATCGGCCTATGGTGGCGTTTCGGAATACGCATGGTGGCGTTTCGGAATCTATGGTGGCGTTTCGGAATACGGCTGGCGCATTTCTGTATGGATTTGGTGCTCCAAACGGCATGAAAATGCCTGCTTTGTTAGGCGGGAACCACCGAATACGCATGTGTACATGCCGAAACGCCACCATAAACCCGCAGAAACGCCACCATGCGTATTCCGAAACGCCACCATAGACCCGCAGAAACGCCATCATGCGTATTCCGAAACGCCACCATAGATTCCGAAACGCCACCATGGCGAGGCAACCGGGCGCTTCCCTGGATGCTGTCAGGGCCGCAACTTCGTCGGTGTCCGCACCGAGGACCTCACCCGTCGTCACGCTAACGATCGTGGGATTCGCATTCAACAGGTGCCCCGGCTCCGCCCGGTAACCGTAGAGGTGCAGCCGCGGCGATGGCACATGGGCACGAGTAGCCCGCTTCGAGTGGGCAACCACTGACGTTTTTTCATCGCGCAAGCCTTCGACGAAGATACGAATGGCACTGGCGCGTTCAATTGTGACCGCGTCGGCGAGCCTGGCACGGGCCCAGTCGGACAGGTCCAGGTTCAGGAAATCCAAGTCGGCAAATCCCAGGTGCAGGACATGGATGACGCTATCGAGGGTGGCAGCCGGCCGCGCTGGCGCCGTGATCGGGATGACGGCGATCGATGCCAGGATTGGCAGACGTTCTGCATCCGACCATGACAGCGGGAAGACCTGGCGCAGGCCGTCACCTGACGGCCTGTAGAGGTTCCCGAGGATGTCCTGCAGGCGCTGCGCCATGCGGTGTCTCCCAACAGAATCCGGCATCGCCGGTAGTCGCGATGACGCGTGTACAAAGCTGCTAACGCAGGCCGGTCGTCAGCCTGCCGGGATATGGCAACATAGCCAGATCGGATCGGGCCGGCACGAGGGCGAAGTGAAAGTCTTTCTGGACGATGAACGCAGCACGCCCGAAGGCTGGGTGCGCGTGCTCTGGCCTGACGAGGCCATCGCGCTACTCAGGACGGGGGAGGTGACCGAGCTGTCGCTCGATCACGATCTAGGTGACGATGCGCGCGGCACGGGCTACACGGTTCTGCTATGGCTGGAAGAACAGGTCGCCGTGTACGGCATGCCACCGCCGGTCATTCACGTACACTCGGCAAATCCGTCCGCCCGGCTGAAAATGGAAGCGGCTATTGCGTCGATAGGGCGGCACGCGGATCAGCGCCGCCCCACATGAACCCGACGGCAGGGCATGTTCGTGGTCGGTGTCACCCGGATGCGGTCAACGCGTCGCTCGCGCTCACGTGAAGATGCCGCAGAGGGCGTGGTCGGGCACGTTCACTCTTCCGGGTGCGGTTTGCGGCCGCGAATCAGCCGTCCGATCAGCCAGCCGACCACGGCGGCGCCTGCCGGGATATAGAGCAACGGCAGGAGAAATCCCAGGGACATGCTCATGGCAGGGCTCCAGGTCGCACAAAGGTGTGAAGGACGCTTCGGTAACACAGTATATCCATCCCCTGCGGCGAGATCTTGTCCTGCCATGCGGTTCAAGCCAGACTGCTTCTCTGCAGCCTTACCAGCGCATCGTGCAGCGCTCGCTGCACCGACGAAGACGACAGGCCGGTGGCTGCATCGCAGGGGATGAGACGGGTATCACTCGCGGCCGCGTTCACCACGCTCGGATGATCGTCGAGGGCCAGCCAGCGGGTGACGCTTCTGCGCTTTGCCTCCGTCAGGATCTCCTCCAGCCGCGAGGGACCGTAGATTTCCACCACACCATCGAAACGGGTGCCGAGCGGGCCGAGCAGTTGAACCAGGCTCGGGTCATCGAACAGCCGTCGCCAGTCCGAACTGACCACGATGCGGACCTCGGGAAATGGGTCGAGCAGTGTCTCCAGGATCGGTCGCCAGCGAAAAAGCGCAGGATTCTTCGCCAGCTGGCCGTTCTCGTCGAGCGCGAACTCGCCAAGCGGATGCACGACGCCATCGAAGTCCAGAAACAGTATCGGTTGGTCCACGGATTCTCCGCGCGTCGTCATTGACACTCCCGTTTACCTGAGGATCCGCGTGCGCCGGTGCCGCACGGCTTGTCCGCTGACGACACCGATCGCTTCGGATTCGCGCGTGTCGGGCCGCCCAGAACCACTATCTGCACTTTCTCGTCCGGTGATGAGGCTTGTAAAGCCTTCGTGCCCCATCCCGCCATCCGACAACGATGAACGCGTCCATGCACGTGTCGACCGCCTCCGGTGAGAGGTCGGGAGGTAATGCGCCCGTACGGTCACTTTTGCGGATTGATATCCATGGTGCTCATGGCGCATGGTTGCGTATGACTTTGTCAGACCCGCTCCCGGCGCTTGCGTGCGGGGCGTCATGAATCTCCGTCCGTATGGGCAGGGCAGCGCGTCATCATCCAGCCCCTCCTGCTCATGAGCTTGCCGCGGTTGCCGCATACTTCGCACAGCCGGCTGCTGATCGTCTCGGCCATTTCGATCATGGAATCCTGTCGGGCGTCTGCCCCGTCTGCGTAGAAGCGCAGGGCTCCGAACTTTTCCTTGACCTGCAATGCAACCACCTGCGGCGCGCCTTCGGATTCCGTTTCGGCCTGCAGCTTCAGGGCCAACGCATCGAGCAGATCGAACCAGCCGTCGCCACACTCGAATCCCCATACGGCAAATGGAGCCGGCGCAGGGCCGAACGGATCCCGATCTGGGGGCGCGGCGACGAAAATGAGTGGATACCGTTCGCGCAGAATCTTCGACAGTTCGTCACGCATCTGTACCTCCGGCTTTACTGGTTTTACAGCAGTCGGCCATTAATTTCCGCACTCCCGGGTCACGTGGACCAGTCATCGACGTCGTGTCCCGGTTGCTTCAAGCCAGCCGTGCAAGGCGCGCTGTATTGACGCGCCCGGTGTCATTCCTCGCCGACGTCATCGTCCCGTCGCATGGCATCGAGGTCGCCTTGCCAGTTGAGCTTGCCGTGGAGCTGGAGAAGTTCCGACTGTCTGGCAAGGTAACGGTAAGCCCGGCAATGAGGTGTTCGACCGGCTCGAAGGGAAGTACAGAACGGCTGCTGCCCGGGCGCTCGAGGAGCGGGGCGGGAGTTAGGCGGGTATCCCCGCCCAGCATCGGAATCGTCAATGCCGTGCTCGATCAGGTCTCCCCACTCCGATTGAGAGATCCGCAGCCATGCTCCGAGTGTTTCCTTGACGCACTGCGGGCACAGGTCGATTTCGACCTTGTTTCCATCACCAAATATCGAGCCGTAGCCCCCGTGGAAAGAGACCGACAGCTTCTCCTGCCACTCAAAGTCGTCGGGTGTCATGCGGCGATGGCAGCGGTCGCAGGTGCAGGCGGCAACGTCCTGCACGACCTTAGCCTGATATTCGAACATGCTTTACCCCCTACCCTTGTGCTCCCACGCGATTTTCGAAGATACGGCACACCTCCCCTAGGCGGGATGCTCCACGATCTGCGTCCCTGGGAATGCGTCGACCCTCCGCGAAAACATCTTCATGGGTACCCGGTTCGCCAGGCAGTGCTCCGGCTTCGGGTGCTGCCTCGTGCAACGGGTCGCCCTCTCCGGCCACTGGCTGCTCCCAGACAGGCGTACGCGCCATCAGCCACTGCAAGCGCTCGAGGCGAGCGCCATCTGCAGGCCCCGGCGTCACGCGCAGCCACGGTCCGGGCGTGTCGCGCACACAGCGCTGGCACAGGCCGACGCTGACGCGTGCGCCATCTCCGATATCCGGGGCATCGCCGCCGTACCCATCGAACGACACCCTCCTGTCAATCCACATCGCCAGGGATCATGTGCCGGTCACAGCGATCACATGCGCAGATTGTGATTTCCTGAACTACGTTGCAGCGATATTCGCAAATGCCTGTTCCATTTGCCGGCGCAGTCAGGTGTACGTTCCGTAGTCGAGCCGGGTCAGGATGTCGTGGATGATTTTCGTACCCACGGCAGTTCGCAGAAGATCGACGGGCCTTCGCCCATCGAGCCCGTAGGCTGGCGTTTCAAGCCAGCCCTGAGCCCCTTCCTGGCAGCCAAAAACGTCCGTCGCCTGATCGATCATCGCGGCACCGCGAACAACGAATGTTGACTGGGCAGCGGGTGTTTCGCGCTCGACAAAATCACGCGGCCTCAGGACAGGCCGGCTCAGGGCCTCGCGCATCCGGTCCAGCACGTACGTCGCAGCCTCATCGCCTTCGTCTGCGAACCAGTAAGGGCTCGCAGTCTCGACCGAGTAACATTCTGGGCGACCATCGCAGTAATAAACCTCGCGGATGTCACGCCAGGTTTCATCGCCTTCGCCAAACTCCATGACACGGTATTGCCAGGGAGCCTCCCGCTCAGGGGGCTTGCTCTTAGCCATCTACGCTCCTGTCCATCCTGACTCAGTGAGGGGCCTACACTCTCGCCCCATGGCAGATGCGTGCGGGAGTCGTTTGGACCCGGTCCACCTCGTCCGCATCCGACATGCAAATCAACTGGTCTCGTCATTCCCGGAGTCTGGTTTGACGTCAGCAGCCACTGAACGCCGGGCACGGCACTTTCAAACACGTCGGTTGCGTCCTCGTATACACGAACGACCCGTCCCTCCAGCCCAGCGAGATCCCCTTCAGCGGCTGGCTGACCGAACCGAGCCCGGATCCGTCTCAGCACGAGTTCGGATTCGCCTCGCTCCGATTCTTCGCTGGCATCTATCATCCTGTCCTGCCGCCCGGCGGTGGCTGATGGTGACCGAAACATATCGAGACTGCGCAGCGCCTTCCAGGCTGTCGGTCATCGACCGTGACCGCGGTTCGCAACACTTGCACTCGTCCGTCATGGATCAGGCAACGCACGTGCCTCGCCTGCCAGGCCCACATCTCAAAGACTGACGCGGGCAGCCAGTAACGTGTGCACTGGCTCCATGCGCGGCTGAGCGCAGCCTCCCTCGCGAATGTCTCCTTCCCTCTCACCGGCCGGCGGACGCAGCCACCACGCAAGTCCGTTGCGTATCGACGTTGCGACTAGCCATGCCAGACACCTCTAGCCTCCTCCTGCGCCGCGACAATCACACGTCCGGGCTCCGTTGCAAGCAGATCGAGTGGACGCTTGCCACCCAGGTAGCTGTTCACCGATGCAAACCAGTACGCGAGGTGCCAGCCGTCCTTCGTGCTGTCGAACACTCGAAGGACATCGGCAAGCGCCGCTACCGGTCGAAACTGGCGTTCAGAATCGAGGCCGTAGGCCGGGAAGTAGTCCTGTTGTCCGTATCTGACCGAAAAGATCTGGCCTTCCGCATTCCAGCAATCGGGCCGCACTGACGAGCCAGACGCGTCCGGGCACGCGATCCGCGTGACCTGCTCAGCGGTCAGCCAGTCGCTCGCTTCGAAGACAGCCCGTCTGGCCGCCCGAAGCATCGAGGCGTCACTCTTTCGGACACGCGCACCTTGCACCATATGCGGATCGCTCATGCCTGCCTCAGTTCCATGTAAGCCCCCCCCATCACGCCGCTCTGTTCCTTCAGTCTTGCCGTTGCTCGAGATGAGAACGCCGCGCTCAGCCGGCGAAGGCGTAGAAATTCGCCCGCGCATCGTGCAGCGCATGGTGCTCCCCTCCGTGCTGGTCGAAATACGCCGCACGCCGCTTCGCATCACACCGGCCAGCGATGTTTTCGAGCGTCCAGCCGCGTGGCAACGGACCTGCAAGGAGGAACCGGAGCAGGTTCAGGTCCGTTTCATGGTCGTAGCAGAGAACTGGCCGCGACGCAGGTGGAATATCTGCAAGCCACGCGCGCAGGGCCTCACGCAGTCGTTCAAACGGCATGGCGCACCCTTGGATGCGGCCTAGTTGTGGCAGCACCACCGCATGCACGAAGTCACTACATAGCGCTTCGTCATAGTCGGTGCGCTCGCCATAGAAGTCGATGCCGGCCTCACTAACGATAGCGAGGCTGATGAGTTCGCAGGATCCGAAACCGGTGTACTCGGTGTCGATGAAGTACCGCGTGTACCTTTCGCTGGAACCGTAGTCCGGTACAGGAAAGACGATCGCACCGTGAAAGCTCGTATCGATCATCGACGCCTCACCTCCGATCATTGCATGTTGACCGAGCCCGGATGATGCCAGATGCTCCCCGCGCGAAGGACTATGTCAGGGTCCCTAGTACAGGGCAATGCCAGCTCGCTGGCGCAGAAATCCGCCTTGTGCGGGCGCAAGCGGAGCCAGATCTTGTTACATTTTGCACATTATAGATTGTAGCTCAATCAAGTGCATCCGATGACATTGCTCCTATTTGACCATCGTGAGCAATCAGTCACTTCGCAGCGGCTTGGGGAGAGCTCTCAAGGCGGCTCGGCGATACCGGGCCGTTTCCCAGGAATCGATGACCGCAACCAGTCGAACATACTTGAGTTCGGTCGAAAGGGGCCGACAAAGCCCGACGCTCGACAAGTTGGAAGGAATCGCCAACGATATTGACGTCCATCCATTGACGCTACTAATCTACGCCTACACGGCGGGGGCATCGGAGAGCGAGGTACAAAGAACCAAATCCCGGGTTGAACGCGAACTTGAGAATCTGGCCCTCTTCGATCAAAGTGGATTAGCGATTGATTCAAGGTGACATCTGTAGGTCGGGGATGGATCATTATTCCCACCTTTTCATGACGCCACTTATTGCCGATTGCTTTCCCGTGTCTCTCAGTGGCACTTTCCATGGGAGATATTATGTTGATCGCAAGCGAACTTGCGAAAGTCGCCACGGAGTTTCCAGAAGATCTTTTACGGATGAGGAGGGGTCATCGGACGCACAGCGCCAGATGACGTCCTCGTGCTTGCGTGGGCACGGTATTCGATAGCCTGTGCGCGAGCTGGCTAGGGCTGCCAGAGAACGAGGCCACGCTGACACAGATATTGCTGTCTTAGCTGCCAGAAGCCAGCGTCCCGCCCGACTGGAGATGCGATTCTCACCACCCACGAGGAAGCTGAAACCGGAAATGCTGTACTCATGTTTCCGCTGGATCGACTCGGATGGAAAACAGGCGACACGGTTTCAGTCAGCGAGGATGGCGGGGGCGGGCTTACATTGCGTCGTGGCTATTGTGAAGAAAATGCGACCGGCACGCTTCCCCTCCCCTTCAAGAATACTTGAATCGATCATGCCGTATCGCCTGTTCGTCGAAAGCCGGAGAGTGCGCGGCCGAGTAAGCGCTCTGGATGCGCTGACCGGCAACTGGAGGGCGTGCTGTCGGAGAGGACAAAGGGCGCGGTCCGCCGAGGGGGTGTATCAACTGAATGGCTGCTGGGCTCCAGACAAACGATTCCCGCCTTGCAGTTAGACGGCACACGGGCAGCGGCACTCCACGCCAATTGGGTGGGCCGCCCGCACCTCAGCGTTTAAGTGACTCATAACGTCAGCTTGCGCATCGAGGAGAAACGCGTTGCTTGACGAGCCCGGATACACACTAACCAGCTGGTCAAAGGCTCCGGAACTGGGCCAGCGGCAGGCCGTGCTTTTCCACGTGCTCGTTCGAACTCGCGATTGCATCCGCGTTTTGCTCCATCCAAACCTCGGCGCGCTTGTCTGCGACCGCCCTGGCCAATCCCGCCTCGGCTGCTTGCGAAACATTGATGCCAAGATCCGTGGCTTGGGCGAGAAGGTTTTCCGCGAGCGAAACGTTCGTGGACCTCGTCGGGGGCGCCGTATAGTTCGCCGTCGTTGGGAATCTCCGGACTGACTGATCCCTCACATGTTGCCACGAGCAACACATTCCGGGTTTGACGCTTTCCGCTCCGGCGCGGCTTAGATAGTCAGCCGGTGATACGCGTTCAAATGGCGGACCAGGCCCTGTGGGTCGCCACGTCTTTCGAGCAGCATTGCCAGATTGTGTTGGGCATCCGCGTACGACGGGTCGAGCTCCGGGCAATGCACACCCTGTCGCAACCCGGCGGATGGTCTTACGGATAAATAAGAGCTGCATTGAGCGTCACGACGCTCACGCGACATGGCTCCCGCTGTAGCGCCTCGCTGCCGCGATGACTTCCTGAGGACGATGCAACGCGTCCTTCGGCGCAACCGCCTGCGCCCGCTCGTCACTGAGCCACCCGTTCGGGTAGTGAAACCACGCGGCGATCTTCCAAGTGTCGGCGACAGCTCCGAGCGCCGCGAGAATATTGAGGATGACAGGCTGCGGCTGGCAAGCCGTGTCGAACTGGTAGGCAGCAAAATACGCCTGACCTTCGACCGTTACGCTATAGATAAGCCCCCCTCGCATCCAGTCGGTCGCCGGCTGCGACTTGCTCACAGGCGGTCGCTTTTGCCGTGAGTTGATCTGCTCTGCGGTCAGCCATTCGCCCTGTTCGAATATGGTCCGTATTGTTTCCAGGCGGCGACGACGCTCATTCAACATGACCATCTCGAAGTTCCTCTGCTGGGATTGAGAATGTGAGCGAGCCTGTTTGACACGAAAGGCCGCACACGGGAAAAATATAGTCATAAGACAACTCTTCGAATGCCATCAACGCCTGCTCAGTCTTTCTACAGAGTGAAGCCCCAATGGGCTGCGTTGTCCCATGCACCGCGCGTACGTCATTCGTACCTCGTTGATAATTATTACCGTGCGGTGACCGGAGATCGTACACAGGATCGCCTGCCTCGCCGGACACTGCAGAAAATCGGGAATTTGGCGTTGTCGTACGTTAGTTTTGGTCTGTACGTTTTCTCCGTACACAAAGCGAATAACGTACAGGTCGATACGTAATGCACGGTACGTCTGCTGATCCGTCAATGCGACTCACCGCCTCGTCCCGTACCCATCGTTTTCCTGCGATTGAGCGGATTATCGCGGCCACGCTCCCTCACCCATTTGACCCCGTTTCTAATTAAAATTATGTTAAATAAAACGTACGCGGTGAACTATGACGCCCGCCTGCTCCTGGAAAAAAGAGAAATCCTCGAGTGCATAGTCAATTCACCCTTCGCCGCGTAGCCCGATTCAAACACTTCCGACACCGCTCCTCCAATTGCTTCTCCCGGTCTGGAATCTGTTCCGGATGAACGTCGTGCTGCTGCGCCACGTTGCAGCCTTAAATCGTTTCTGCTTGCCCATGGTGTCGACCACCTGGCCATCCGACATATCACTTAGGCAGCGGCAGTCGTGCCCCCAACTTCAGCAGCCGCCTGAGGTGCGGCAACTTCGACAGGTGTCGCCGACTTCACCGTAGGCTTCGGCGCACGGATTTTGCGCACGACAGTTGGAAATATTACTGTCAACTTCTGAATAGCTCGCGCAATGCGAAGTCGAAAATAGGCCGACGAACAGATTGCGTGCGACTGCAAACTGCCGTTCAGCGAGTGGGGGAGCCTGACGTTGGAACTGCCGTAATATTCCGGAACCTGACGGACGAGCTACACACACAATTTGGCCATTGCTGTCACTGAGACCGACTAGGCTCTACGTCGGCAATGTGGCCGATTGCTGACTGACTGGGATCGGACAGCCGAACGACAGCCTCCTCGATCAGCGAACTCACCCTGTCGCCCCGAAGCGATCGCTCGACCAAATCACCATTAATGACCGTTCCTCTACCGATCGGCGACACCCTTGATCGATGCGTTTCGGTCACTCAGGCAACCTAAAGTACTGAGCTTGGGTCTGACTCTCGGTGACTTGGGTCGTTATGCGGCGTTAGCTCTCCGCAGAGATTTGGCAAGAAGAGCGGCTTCCCGATCGTTTGCTTGCTCATATTCCCTACAGGCAAAGTGTTCAATCCATCGGTGCGCCCAGTCCATCGCGCATTGTTTCGCCGCATCTGACGCGACGAATCGCGGGCCCACCAAACCCGAGCGCGCAATGCGCTTGCCGCCGCGCATGATCTCCGCCCACCCTCTGAACATCTCACCGCGCACCATATCGGCCGCGACATAGATGACAAACCCTCGTTCGTCTGCGACCCGGTTGCCTTTCGCCGTGAGCCCCATCCAGAACGCCCCCTGCTGATAGTCGCACCCGCCAGAGAGAATCAGATGTTCGGGTACACATGCATCGTCGGAGGCAATCGCGAGTCGCGAGTGCGTAGCACGTACCTGTCGCGTCCCCGCGAGAGCCGCGACATGCGAGTCACGATCGGTCTCGTCAGCGCTCGACGCACGCCAAGACTCCTGGCTGCGCCAGAGCACCTGCGGCGACCCACTTCCGTCGAAAACACGCACATCGAGTTTGGCCTCGGGCTTCTTGTTCGACTGCGGTCCATCGGGGATGTATCGGAAGCGGCGCCCCGTGTTCGACAGCTTCTGAATCATTTCCGCGAGTTTGCCATCCTGAAGCCATTCGTCGAACCGGCATCGACAGGTCGGCTGTGACGGATATTGCGCAGGCAGCTTCGACCACGCTTCTCCTGTCGTCAGCACCCAAAGCACAGCATTCGCCACAATGCGTGTCTGCACGCGCGGGCGTCCGCGCCGCAGGATACGGACAAGATGTTCGCCATTGAGTATCGGTCCGACGAGAGACCATTCCTCATTGGAAAGCTCTTCAAAATGCATACCTTCCTCCGCACCGCCTTGTGCCTTTCAAAAGCATCAAACGGCTGAAGCGTCGTGCCTCGTGTCCCGCGCGAGGCGGCTCGCATGAGATACGCAGCAATCGTTAGCTTTGTGCACTTTCATAAACGCGAGGCGACGTGCGACACAGTGTGCTCTCTGATAGCGATGGACTAGACCCGTGCCTTGATTTCGCTTCTCTCGGCAAGCAGGGCCAGCACCAGCGTGTCGCGAAAGCTGAACGAGCACAGCATCTGCGGAACTGAGGCCAGCTTCTCGATCTGCGCGGGCGTGAGAGCGGCAATCACGTCGGCGATGTGGACAGGCAAACGGAGGCGTTGCATCTCGCCGCTTCGATCCCGCAGCAACAACTGCTGAATCAGGACGAGATACGCAGCGTTGAGACCCCTGATCTGACTGAGAGTGTCGTCCGAACTCATTCATCCTCCTTAGGCCCTCACTCCAGCTACCTGCGAGATCCATTTCGCACGTCAGAGCGTTAGGGCAGACATGTCACAACAGAAGAACACGTCGTTTCCTCGGATTGCCGTGATGGTTTCGTCCCGATCCCGCCAAAAAGGACGAGTTCGTGTTGGTTCCATGCGGCGTGGCAGATCGAGATTTAACGTTTGCGCGTAAGGAGGATTGATCCATACCAGAAAATTTGGCGCAGTCAGGAGGCAACCCGAGGGTGAAATGGTATCCGCCGAATATTGTGTAAGGAAACCCCTAACGGATCGAAACACCGCTTGAAATGGAGGGGTGGCTTGGAATTGCTGAGCACAAACCGAAGGCTCGTCAGTAACTCTGCGGCGAACGCAAACCGGTAGATCGCATACAGGCGCCGTTGGTATCAGGCGGCCTATTTCACGTCCTCATGAACAGACGGTAGTGGGGCAACGCTCACACAAAAAAGCAGGTACGTGCACAAAAAAGCAGGCTACAAGCGTGTCGCCCCAAATTCCCTCTCGTCCTAATCCGTCGTCCGTTCTCACGAGCACCGAAGTCAGTACGCACCTCCCGCACCAGCGACCTCAAGCAGGTTGCACCGCACTTTGAAAAGACCAATGTCGCTTTGCGCGACCTTTTCCGCTTCGGCGGCAGCCCGACGCAAAGCCCCAGGATGGCACATCTTGTCGAACAAGTCGGCGCCGGTCCTTCGGCGGTGGGCACCAGCTTTGCCAGCCCGCGCGCCGCGGCAGACGCGGCACAGTCACTCGCCGATCCGGCGAAACGACCGCTTTGCCCCGAGGGAGATAAGTTGCTCGAGCAGACCTACGGATCTTCTGCCCTTTCGAACTGGAATAACCGCTACGGTTTGACGTCGCCGGACAAGTAACAGCGCGACCATATGTGTGCCAGCTGGCTATTTCGGGCGCATGCTGCGGTGGCCGACGAGGCGCGCCAAGTTGCTAATTCGAGATACCTCGTCGTGATTCCGTTCATGTGGCCGGACCACGCGGAGGCAGTGAACGAAGACGAGACCTGCAGCTTAGCCATGAGGGGCCGACTAGCCAAAGCAATCGTTGGCGTCCATGTCGCACTCTATGCGTCTACCATACTCAATCGCAGGATTAGGACAGGTCAGAACAGACTGCGAGTTTCGAGTTGACACGCTGCTCGCCAAAGTTTATCGGCGAGCGGATGTCGAGCAATGAGGCACAGCCAGTACATGGTCGACTCCTTGCTGTTGCGCACAGGGTACATAGTGTCGCAAACGCTCATCCCGGCCCCGCTCACCAGTTCCTTCCAGTGTCCGATGAAAGCATCCCGCATCGCATGCTTCGAACTCATCTTCCGCACGATGTCCCGCCAGCCGGGCGCAAAGTGATCCAAGGGCGAGTGAGCCAATTCGAGGCCGCTCGCGATGTTGCGCTGGATGTCCCCCGTGCTGAGATGGACGACGATGTCCATCGTCGGCATAGCAGCGAGCTTCTCGATGATAGAAAAATGTAGATGCCCCGCATTGTACGGGTCAAGGAGCGCGAGATGGATGCCACCCTTCTTGAGTTTCGGCAAGACCCAATCGATGGTTTCGTGAGCGCGCCCTACCTTAGACTGAAGTGGCACGTCCTGCCTGCGCAGGCGGGCATCGCATGCGGCGAGGTACTCGGGGTTCGCATCCGCAATGAAGAAGTCCGTAAACGCACCCCGCTTCCGCTGAGCGATGTGCCAGGCTGCGAGCGGGCCGCCGTCCTGAAAAGACTGGGTGTGCTTGATCTTTACCCTCCCGGTTCCCGCGAAAAGGTCTATGTATGTCCGCTGACTCGTGAACTTCTGTCGCGCTCCCCAGGACGCATCGATATATCGCCGAATGATCTGGTGTTTCTCTTCGGTAACCCAACGCCCTACTACCATCGCCGGCAATCCATCGACAGGGTCTGGGACGACCTTCTCCTCGACTTCCACATTGCCCTCGCAGTTTTGAATTGTTATTTGCTTCACGCGCCTTCCGGCGTTGGTGCGTCCATCGTGTTTGCTGCACCGCAAAAAACAGCGCGGCGCTGCGCGCAGTCCAATATCAATCTACAGGACCGCGCTCAGTTTAAGGGTGAATTTGGGTTTCGTTGTGGGCTCAACGCGTGGGGTTGACACCCACCATATCTTTGCAGTGCGCTGCGGGCGAGTACAATACGGCACCAGGTCACTGACGCAGCAGGCAATGGGAAAAGATTCTCGCATCGAATGGACACATCACACCTTCAACCCATGGTGGGGTTGTGTCAAGGTATCGGCGGCCTGCGATCACTGCTACGCGGAAACCTGGGCAAAACGCCTCGGCGAGGGGCTGTGGGGCCCGCACACTCCACGACGTTTTTTCACTGACGCCCACTGGAAAGAACCTATCAAGTGGGATAAGGATGCTGCGAAGGACAAGGTTCGCCGACGAGTTTTCTGCGCCTCGATGGCGGACGTTTTCGAGAATCGGCCCGACCTGGTGGCTGAACGTCGGCGTCTGCTCGACCTAATTGCCCAAACGCCTAATCTCGACTGGCTGCTTCTCACGAAGCGTATCCACCTGGTTCGCAAGCAGTTGCCTAGAGGTTACGAGTTCCCGAAGAACGTGTGGCTTGGCACCACCGTCGAGGACCAGGCCACAGCACAAAAGCGAATCAAGTACCTCCTGGAGTTCTCTTCGCCGTCCGTGAGATTCCTTTCCTGCGAACCACTCCTGTCCGCCATCGATCTTTCGCCCTACCTGATGCGAAACGAAAAGGGTAATCGCGTCGATTGGGTAATCGCCGGTGGTGAATCGGGACCGCACGCTCGCCCGATGGATCCAATCTGGCCAGACGCCTTGCAGAAGCAATGTGCCAAAGCGAAGGTACCGTTTCACTTCAAGCAATGGGGACATTGGGCTCCGGTTGATCAGGTGCAGGACGTGGTGAAGAAAAGCACACCCATCCGTGTCATTCGGCAAGACGGCAGTGAAGTGTCCGTTGCTGCCATTGGCAAAGCCAAAGCAGGACGGGTTCTGGCCGGCAAGCATTGGGACCAATTTCCACGCACTGTCGCTTAGCTCACTAACCTTTCCCGAAAACTCTCACCTTGGCAAAACGTCACTACGATTGGAGCAACGGTCCGGCCGAGCTCGAGCCACATAGCCTGACGAAACACCAAGTTCTAGTCGACTACCTGATCCGCTATTTCCAGCAACGCCTTCTCAATGCCCGCGGACGAGAACATATCCGCATTACACTGATTGATGGTTTCTGCGGTGGCGGCCGGTACCAGTTGAAGGGTACAGGCGAACTCGTGCTTGGTTCGCCCCTGCGAATGCTCAAGGCCGTCGAGGAAGCATCGTTCAGGATAAATCTTGACCGGCCAAAACACATCAACTTCGATGTGCAATTCGTCTTTATCGACAAGGATAAGAAGGCGCTCAATCATTTGCGCGAAGTTCTACGCGAGGAAGGCTACGAACGGGCAATCGGTAGCACTATCCATTTAATTCAGGCAGAGTTCGGCGCCGCTGCGGACGAAGTCCTTGCTCGCATAAGGAAGCACACTCCACTCGCCGGGACTGCGCTCTTCTTCCTCGACCAATACGGCTATGCAGAAGTCCCTGCGCCGCTCATCCGGAAGATATTTGCTCACGCACGCGATGCCGAGGTCGTCCTGACCTTCCATGTGTCATCTTTCGCGACCTACACCAACGACGAGCTTGCACAAAAGATCTCAGCGACCCTGCAGATTGACATCCTCAAACGCTTGGGCGGAAGGTCAATCGACGAGATTAAGAATAACGAGGCAGACTGGCGGCGATTCATTCAGGCCGCTCTCTACGAAGCTCTGGTAGACGGGTGCGGTGCCGGATTCTTCACCCCCTTCTTCATTCGCGGCGCAGGAGCGGGACACGGCGAATTCTGGCTCGTGCATCTTTCCCAGCATCACCGAGCTCAAGACGTCATGAAGCAGGTTCACTGGCAACACAGCAACCACTTCGTGCATTACGGCGGCGCCGGCCTCGACATGCTCGCGCCGCAAACCATGGGTTTCCTCCAGGACTTCGACGGGGGCTTTCGGTTCGACGACATCGCCCGAGACAAGTCCGACAAGGAGTTGGTCGTCCAGCTTGCGAGGCGAATTTTCTCGCAGTCCGAACCGAAGACGTTTTCGCAGATGTTCGCCGAAACTTGTAACGGCTCCCCAGCGACCGCATCGATGTACAAGGACGCGCTCGCTACACTTGTCGCGGAAGGTGATGCGACGATCCGCTCTGTGGATGGAAAGCAACGATACCGTGCGCGTTACATGAGCGATACGGACATCATCGAAAGACCCAAGCAGTCCAGGCTATTCAATTTCACGAACGTGTAGGCAGCAATCCTAATTCGATCGCTTTGCCAGTTGGCAGCAGGTGAAGATGGCTCTTAGTGCCCTGCGTTGCAACCCGCGGACTCAGATGCTCTCCGCCGCCTTCGCAGGCAGAACGGCTAAATCTGGCTCGCTATTAGCAACAGTTACTTAATTTTGGGCGATCAGGAATTTAGATGGATCCTTGGCCCCAGCGATCCACGCCGGAGCGCGACCACGGCCACTCCAGGTGGCACCAGTCTTCGGGTCCTCATATTTCGGGGGCTGCGGACCCCGCACGTAGTTGCCTGGCTTTGCAGCCTTCTTCGCAGGATCGCCGACCTTGGCGAATGCTTCGCTTGCGAGGAATTTGGTCCTATCCTTCACATTGGCAATCCAAGCCGGTGCTCGGCCACGACCCGTCCAGGTTGCCCCCGACTTCGGGTCACGATACTTAGCGGCTCCCGCACTCTGATTAGCTTTGGCGTTCGAACCAGCCTGGCGGCCGCGTCGCTTTCCGCCGAGGTACGTCTCGATGTCCCCGATCGTGACGCCATGCCGTTCCATAAGCCCTCGAATCTTTCCGAGAACATCGGAAGATTGCTTCTTCTCAATTGCTTCCGCCTGTGACTGAAGTTTCGCAATCTTGGCTTGTATGGTTTGAAGAGTAGCCATAGCCTTCCCCTAGGTGAATTGGATGCATGCCACTATGCCAGAATGCACACAGGAAGGGCATGAATTGCTTCCGAAATAGGAGTTTACTTCGACGATCCGTGCTGCCGAATCAAGGAAAATTCCAGATACAAAGTGCAAGGGAGTCTCGGCGCGGCCATGCTACAGTCGGGCGACAGCGCATCCGATGTGGTCAAATTGGCGGACGGGGTAATGTAGGACGTGAAGGCGCGCGGCAGGGCGAATCGCTCGTCACAGACGCCTGGGGAACTCGCCGCTTGACGGAGACGCAAGGCGTCGGTGATGCGGGAAAGCT
Organism: Paraburkholderia sp. J7; assembly: GCF_905220155.1. Classification (NCBI taxonomy): domain Bacteria; kingdom Pseudomonadati; phylum Pseudomonadota; class Betaproteobacteria; order Burkholderiales; family Burkholderiaceae; genus Paraburkholderia; species Paraburkholderia sp. J7. Next base: position 304,673 of record NZ_CAJMYZ010000008.1, read on the forward strand.
GATTAATTTAGTTTTCCGAATTAAAATTCGAACATTTCTATTATATTAAATTCATGTGGACTTCACCCTGCTGCGGGCGGTCAGAAAGGAAAACGACAAGGTCGGCGGGCTCAAGTCCGAGACGCTACGCATTGACTCCGCCGCTCAAGGATAAGTTGATCTCATTGCGCGCGGTGGAGTCGTCGCCCGACGCCGACCGCGTCAGATTGCAGCCGGACAAGAGCACTCAGCCCTTCTGGACGCTTATTAGCTTCCCGATCGTAGATTCCGCGTTTTGGCCGCTCAACTAAATTCGAAGACCACAGGCGGGGCGGCACACATTTGCGCTCATCCGTGCAGCGAAGCGGCAATCCGCACCTTCACGGAGGCCACGCAGTCCAGTGCCGTAGCCAGCACGGGATTCGGCGAAACTTCGCCATAGTAGAGCCGCACCGTTTCAAGAAAGCGCGCGCCTTCGATCGGCGGGATGGCAAGCGTGGCGCGCCGTGCCACGGTCAACGGCATCAATGCGAGAAACGGATACAGGCCGAGCATCGTCTCGTTCGCCTGGATCGAAACCGACTGCACGCAGCCCGCCGGCAACTCAAGGCCGCCGCGTTGCATCCAGCGTTCGAGGGCGACGAAGGTGGGCGCCTCGCGCGGCGGCAGGATCCACGGCAAGCCAGCAAGATCGGCGCGCTTGACCGTACGCCGCGCCGCGAGCGGATGGTCGCGTCCGCACACGATCACGATAGGATCGTCCAGCAACGCGCGCGAGGCCAGCGCACCCACACCCTCTTGCGGTTCGGTGCGGCTCAGCACGATATCGAGGCTGCCCGCGGCGAGCATCAGAAAAAGCCGGTCGCTCGTCGCCTCGAAAAACGACACGTTGACGTGGGGCGCGCGCTTTTTCAGCTCGAGCACGAGTTCGGGCGCGAACACCGGCAGTACGGTTGGCACCGCACCCACGGCAATGCGCCCCGAGAGTCCGCTCGTGAGCGCATCGACCTCGTAGCGCGCCCGCTCGATCTGATGAAACACCTCGCGCGCATGCCGCAGCAGCACGTCGCCCACCGCGGTGAAGCGCAACCGGTTGCCCACGCGCTCGAGCACCGGGGTGCCGAGCCCTTCT